>CAZFCI010000282.1:0-31720 GCA_964517525.1 uncultured Clostridia bacterium
GAATAAATGTAGATCTCTCCAGAATAGTAAACAATTTTTAATCTTGATAAGAGCCCGTAAAACCTTTCCCTTGTTTCATAATTTCTTATCCCAAGATAATCAAATTTTCCTTCAATTCTTTCCATTTCAAACTTATTAAAAAATAAATGGGTTATCCCTCGATTTCTCAATTCAATCATAATCTCTTCAGGATTACTGTATCTTTTAAGTAAATCTCTTAGAATATTTGTGTCGTATGGAGTTGCTGAGATGAATTTCCTTTTAACATAAGCTGTTCTTGCTTCATAGACAAAGAGGATTAGAGAGTCAGAGGGTAAGTTTTTGTTTATGAAATCAATTCCCCTGTAATGAGGAAGGTTGTTTTTGAGATAGTCATTTTTTCCCACATTACCCAATAAAAGATTTAATGCTGGGTTTACAAGATTCAAATGGGAAAAGGACAGGAAAGAGTTTATGGTAACTATTATAATAACTGTTAAAACCATGATAATTTTCAAAAGCTTAAAATCTTTAAACTCCTCGATTCCATATGATATCAAAAGGCTAAGAATTACAATGCTAAAATAGGAATAACGAATATTTCCTGTTGTAAGAAAAGGGGAAAGGTTCAGAAAAGCGATAAGAAAGAGGGAATCGCAAATTTTTTTTCTTTTTCCGAGAAGATAAAAAGGGAGAAATATCAAAAATACTGGTCCTATAATCCCTCCAGCACCGAATATTTTAGAACTGAAATTTACTTGATATAGGATTGAGAGAATCTGGGAAGGGGTTTTTATATGCAAATCCTTAACAAATCTTGAATTGTTCTCCTCACTCCAATCTTTTCCTCCAAAGAACTTAAAAAGCATTGGATAGACTGGATTTCCTGTATATACAATATTTTTCAAAAACCATGGGGAGGAAATAATAAAGGCTATTGAAAATATTATTAAAATAAGCTTAATATTCTCCTTTAAAACTTTTCCTGTAATAAACATAAATATTGGAAGAAGAAGGAAGAGATACAAACCTTGATATTTAATTCCAATTGAGAATCCGAGGAAAACTCCTGTAATTATCAGCCATCCATATTTTCTTTCCTCTTTAAAAATAATATAGGAGTAAAAAGTAAGGAAAGAAAAGAGGGCGAGGGGAAGGTCCTGAACAGGTGTTGTAATTAAGAAAGATGTTAAGGGAAGGGATAATAGAATTAAAGGAGGGAGAGAGGGATAACTTAGGGAAAGAAATCTTTTCCCAAAGGAGAAAAGGGATAAAATAAGAATAAATCCCATAAGAAATGTTAATAGAGGTGTCAAATATTCATTCCTTATAAGCATCCCGAAAAGATATAGCATCTGGAGGTAAAGAGGTGTATTTGAAAAAGCATTTCCTTCCATATATTTTATTTTTCCCTCTAAGATGTAATAGTTGGGAACAGCAATGTGGAATTCAAGAGAGTCGTAAAATATGGGAGGAGCGAGAGTGAAAAGGAGATTAGCAAAAAGAAGGAAAAGGGTCAAGATAAAGAAAATGAATTCTATGTTAAGAACAACTTTCAAACTTTTAATTTTTTCTATCAATTCCTTGCTCAAACTTATTAGGGTAGGGATGGATGAGAAGAATAAGATTGAAAGAAGGGAGAGAAAAACCCATCTCTTTAGAAGTCCTAAAAATCCTAAAATTGTTGTAACAATGGCTATTATTGTTATGCCGATTGAGAGGGAGAAAACAATTCTTTCAAGAGTTTCTGCTTCTAATTTTAAAATTTTAAGATTAAGCCTTCCTAAACCGAGGAAAGAGAGAGAAATTATTGCAAAGAGGAAAATTTCTGGAAGGATTTCAACAATGTAGATTGGAAAGGAAAACTGGAAAAGAAAAATAAAGATGAAGGACCACAAAATAAAGATTGGTAAAATTAAGTATTTGAAAAGTTTTAGCATTAAAGTCTGTTGATAAGTGATGCCAGAAGACCTGCTCCAAAGCCATTGTCAATGTTTACAACTCCTATTCCTCCTGAGCAGCTGTTGAGCATTGTAAGAAGCGCTGAAAATCCTCCAAAACTTGCTCCATAACCTTGGCTTGTTGGAACTCCAATGACAGGAACATCCACAAGTCCTGCAACGACCGAGGGAAGAGCTCCCTCCATTCCAGCTACAACTATTATCACCCTTGCTCTCCTTATTTTTTCAAGATGGGAGAAAACCCTGTGAATTCCTGCAACACCTATATCATATATCTTTTCAACATCATTCCCCATCCACATAGCTGTAACATATGCCTCTTCTGCCACAGGGATATCTGATGTCCCAGCTGTTGTAATCAGTATCTTCCCCTTTCCAGTTTTTTCCTTTTTTCCCATTATCCAAGCAATCCTTCCAAGTTCATTATAATTTAATTCTTTTATTTCCTTTTTTAAAAATTCGTATGTATCTTTATCTATTCTTGTTATGAGGAGATGACCTGACTTCTCGAGAATCTTCTTTGCGATATCCATTATCTCTTCCTTCCTTTTTCCCATGCCAAAAATAACTTCAGGGAAATTCCTTCTTAAAACTCTTTGGTGATCAATCTTTGCAAAATCAATATCTTCAAAATGTATAACCGAGAGTTTTTCTAAAGCCTCTTCTTTCTTGATGTTTCCCTTTTCAAACTCCTCAAGAATTTTCAAAATAAAATCTTTCATAAAAAAAGCTTATATCAGGTTTTTGAAAAAGTAAAATGTTGAAAAAAATCAACAGTCTGTTGATGAAAGTCAACATTTTTTTTGAGGCTCTCTGGCGAAAACCCTCATAAATAAAAGATTTTTATTTTGGCATCAATCTTGATACATTTTTTATATGATGGAGAAGCAAGGAACCGTAGCAAGAGAGATAACCTTTTCAGGGGTTGGAGTTCATACCGGTAAAAAAACTACTGTTCATTTAATTCCTCTCATAGAGGAAAGGGGGATAATTTTTGAAAGAGGGGATTATGGAATTGAAATAAAGATTGATCCAAGGAAAGCCTTTGCCAATCATGCAACTGTTGTTGTTTACAATGGAACAAGAATTTCAACTGTTGAACATCTCCTTGCAGCTCTTCGTTTTTCAGGCATTGATAATTGCAAGGTGATTATTGAAGGGGATGAAGTTCCGATTCTTGATGGAAGTGCCTATTCCTTTGTTCAAGGTATAAAAAGTGTAGGGGTTGGAATACTCCCCTGGGATAGAAAATATCTTTACCTGATAAAGCCATTTTCTTTGAGAGAGGATGGTTATCTTATTGAAGGTTATCCTTACAATGGAATGAAAGTTCAATATGAGATTGAATACAATCATCCTGCAATCGGATTCCAGTCTCTAACCGTTGAGATTAACCCCTCTGTTTTCGAGAAGGAAATTGCTCCCGCAAGAACATTTGGTTTTATTTCTGACCTTGACTATTTAAGGAGCAATAATGTTGCATTGGGAGCCTCTTTTAGCAACACAATCGCCATTGACAATAGTGGTGTTATCAATGGTCCTCTCAGATTTAAAGATGAATTTGTAAGGCACAAAATTCTTGATTTTTTAGGCGACTTATCTCTCCTTCCATTACCAGTGAAGGGTTATTTCAAAATAAGAAAAGGAGGGCACTCCCTCCATCTTAGAATGATAAATTACATGCTTGAAAACAACCTTTTGTCTGAGACTCATGATCTGCTGGCGTACCCATCTGTTGTTTGAACAAGTCTTAAAAAACCAATAAAATATTATTTGAAAGGAGTAAGAAATGAAGAATATAGAAGTAAGCCAAATTTGGGAAGAAGCGGTAAAAGCTTTTCAGCGCAGGGAATTTAAAAAAGCAATGGATCTATTTAAAAACTTTATTGAGCAACACCCAAAAGAGTCTGAAATGGTTGCAAGGGCGGAGAGCTATCTTTCGATATGTAAGAAGCTTACAGAAAAGGAGGAGTTTACTCCAAAGACTTACAAGGATTACATAAATCTTGGGGTTTTTTATATCAATAGTAAGAGTCCAAAGGAAGCTATATCCGCCCTTAATAAAGCCCTTGAGAAGGCTCCAAAGGATCCTTTTGCATATTTCCTCATGAGCATTGCCTATAGCCAGATGGGAGATGACTCCAAATGCTTTGAATTTCTTGAAAAGGCAGTTGAAAAAGATGATTATTTAAGGGTCCTTGCAAACAATATTTCCGATTTTATGAAATATTGGGGGAATGATAAGTTCGAGAAAATAGTCAGGGTAGATTAATTTTTTTCTGAAATGAAGGAGCTAATTTTTATAATTACTGTTTTTCCCTCAGGTAGAAGGGCAGAAAAAATTTTTACCTGTGAAATTCTTGGAAAGCCTTTACTCCATTTCAGTTTAGCTCTTGCTAAGAATTTATCATCTCCCCAAATTTTTTTATTTTTAGATAAAGAGAGTGAAACCATTAAGGATATCCTTAAGGAAGAATCTTCAACTTTTGTTATTGAGAGAGAGGAGCAAATATTTACTGAAATCTTAAAGGATAATAAATCTTTTGAGGATAAGGATTTTTTAATTCTTAGAGCTGAATATCCCCTTGTTTCCCTTCCTACTTTAAAGGCATTGCTCAGGAAGCATTTAAGGGGTAAAAATATTCTAACAGTTTTAACGGACAATAAAGAAATTCCTGCTCTGGTCCTTGATGGGAAGGCACTCTCTAATTTTGAGAAAGTTCCACTTAAAAGGGGAAAGTTTGAGAATTTTCTTAAAAATCTGGCACTCCTTTTTTCCGAAAAAGGAGAGAAAGTAGAAGAATTTTTATCAAGGAATGAAGATGAATTTCTATCCATTGAAGGAAGAGGGAATCTACCAAAGATAATTGAGGCTTTAAGAGCAAGGAAAATTGAGGAAGTTCAGAGAAAAGGAGTGAAAGTTCTTGACCCTCGAACTACCTGGATTGATTTAGATGTAAAGATAGGAAGAGACACAACGATTTATCCTTTCACAATAATAGAAGGTAAAACCTCCATAGGGAAAAAATGCTCTATATATCCTTTCTCCCATATAAAGGATTGTGAGATTTCCAAAAGTGTAAACATTTTAACATCTTCTTACTTAGAGGGTGCAAAGGTTATGAAGGGAGCATCAATTGGTCCCTATTCAAGGATAAGGCCTGGTACTGTTATTGAATCAAAAGCAAGGATTGGGAATTTTGTCGAGGTAAAGAACACAGTTGTTGGAAAAAGATCCAAAGCCCTTCATCTAACCTATCTTGGAGATACAAAAATTGGATCTGATGTTAATGTGGGTGCAGGGACGATCACATGCAATTTCGATGGAAAAAATAAAAACACAACAATAATAGAATCAGGGGCTTTCATTGGTTCTGGAACAGAGCTTGTAGCTCCTGTTAAGGTTGGAAAAAAAGCATACATTGGAGCTGGCTCAACAATAACAAAAGATGTTCCTCCCTATGCATTGGGGATTGCGAGGGAAAGGCAGACAAACATTGAAAATTGGGTAAAAAGAAGGAAAAAGTAATGTGCGGGATAATTGGCTATTTGGGGAAAAGGAAGGCAATTGATGTTCTTCTCGATGGCTTGAAAAGGCTTGAATACAGAGGTTACGATTCAGCAGGAGTTGCTCTATATAATGGAGAATCAATACTTTTAAGGAGGGTAAAGGGGAAAATAAAGGATCTTGAAGATTCTTTGAATAAATCACCCATAGATGGACTTTATGGAATAGCCCATACAAGATGGGCAACCCATGGAAGACCATCAGAGGAGAATGCTCACCCCCATAGGGATTGTAAAGAAGAGATTGTTTTGGTTCACAACGGAATAATTGAAAATTATTTGCAGTTAAAGGAGGAACTTTTAAAAGAGGGGCACAAATTCGCTTCTGAAACTGACAGCGAGGTTATTGCTCATTTAATAGAGAAGTATTTTGAAGGAAATCTTCTATCTGCTTTAAAGAAAGCTATAAAAAGACTTGAAGGTGTTTTTGCAATACTTGCTTTATCAAAAAAAGATCCCTTTAAAATTGTTGGAGCAAGGTCTGGTCCTCCTTTGATTTTAGGAGTTGGAAATGAAGAATTCATCCTCTCCTCTGACTTAACTGCCATTCTTCCCTATACAAAGGATGTTTATGTCCTTGAGGATGGAGAGATTGTGGAAGTTATCTCAGATAATTTCAAATTTATTGATTTTTCAGGGAATCCTGTAAAAAAAGAAATGAAGAGAATTAGCTGGGATCCATTAATGGTTGAAAAGGCTGGATACAAACATTTCATGCTAAAAGAAATCTACGAACAACCCATGGCATTAAGGGAAACCCTTATTGGAAGAGTCTCCATTGAGAGAGGAGAGGTTTTTCTTGGTGAGATAAATCTTTCTGTTGATTTTTTAAAGAAAATTGAGAAGGTCATGATTATAGCCTGTGGAACATCTCTTCATGCAGGTCTTGTAGGGAAGTATTTCCTTGAAAACATTGCAAAGATCTCTTGCGAAGTCGATTATGCATCGGAATTCAGATACAGGGATTTTATATGGGATGAAAAAACCCTTGGTTTGAGCATATCCCAGTCAGGAGAAACAGCAGATACTCTTGCAGGCATGAAGGAGATTAGAAAAAGGGGAGGGAAAGTTATAACCATATGCAATGTTGATGGAAGCACAGCTGTAAGGGAGTCTGATGGAGCAATTTTGACCCATGCAGGTCCTGAGGTTGGGGTTGCCTCCACAAAGGCTTTCACATCACAGCTCATGGCTCTTGCCCTTTTTGCCATTTATCTTGGTCAGATAAAGGGGACAATTTATAGGGAAAATATTTTTGAATTTCTGCAAGAACTTCAGAAAATCCCTCAAAAGGCAGAAATTGCTCTAAAAAATGATAAAAAGATTGAGAATATCAGCTCAAAATTTTTGTCATGCTCCGATTTCCTTTACCTTGGAAGATGGGTGAACTATCCAATAGCCTTGGAGGGAGCTTTAAAACTAAAAGAGATAGCCTATGTCCATGCAGAAGGTTACCCTGCAGGAGAAATGAAGCATGGTCCAATAGCTTTAATTGATGAAAAGACCCCAGTTTTTGCAATAGTTCCAAAAGATAGGGTGGAACAGAAGGTTTTAAGTAATATTTCTGAGGTAAAGGCGAGAAATGGGATTGTACTTGCTGTAACCACAGAAGGAAACAGGGAAATTGAGGAAAATGTTGATGAGGTAATCTATGTTCCAAAAACCCATGAACTTTTTACTCCTTTCCTGACAGTTATTCCCCTTCAACTTTTTGCCTATTATATGGCTTTGAAGAAAGGGCATGATGTTGACCAACCAAGAAACCTCGCAAAATCAGTGACAGTGGAGTAAGAATTTTCACTGAGCTTTTCTCATAAGCTTTCTCAATTCATGGAATCTTTTGACCTGCTCAACAAAGGTCTCGAGAGCAATCTTCCTTGATGGTTCATCTCCAGTGCTGTAAATTGCTGTAAGTATTGGGATATTTCCAAAATCCCTTCTTATTTTAGTCGCGATGGCACTGGATGAGTTTCCAATCATACAGTTGAAACATATTGCATTGATTATTCCATCCGCCCCTTTTCTTGCGAAATCCACCATCTTTGCGACATTCAGTAAAAGGACCTTATGGTTCAAGTTCCCCATATATTTCTTTGCAATTTTTATAATTTCTCTGTATCCTGGCTCATCATAAATTTCGACAAATCCTTTTATCTTCCTCTTTACAAACCATCCTTCAAAATCTCTTCTAAAAAATAAATATGCTGAGGGTAAAAGGTTAATTGGATTCATTTTTTTAAGACTTATATAAAAATCGTGGGAAAGGTCAAAGTCAAGAACATCTATCTGGAAAGGTGCTGGTATAACCTCAATTCCTTTTTCTTCGAGCCAATGAAAGAGATCCTGATTGGCAGAGGGATTTATTCTCGTGTATATATCTCCAGCAACTCCTACAAGAGGGAATCTTTCTGAACTTTTCAATGGGATTTTTGATAGTCTCTTTAATCCTTCTTCAAGAGCTGAGTATATTTCACCCGTTAAAACTGATTCCTCAATCATTAAGAGATTCTCTTTATGGATTTTATCTGAAATACCCTTTTCTTTTTCGTAAGGTCTTATTCTGCAGAGGGCTTTAGTTAGGATGTCTATAGCGAATAAAGCCCTGTAGTATCTAACACATCCTTCAAATCCAAAAATTTTGGAGAAATCTTCCCCCTTTGGAGCATATACCCTTAAATTTTCAACTCCAATTTCATCAAGGATTTTCTGCATTGCTGAAGGGAATTGATGGAGCATGCAAGGATATGTTGTTCCTGGAAATGAAAATACGGTTCTTCCTTTTCGAATTGTAGACTTCAAAAGATCTCCAAGGAGCATTGGAAATGCATGGCATTCTTTGCCGTAGGAATGAGCTTCTCCTAAAGAGGCTGTCTCACGATCTGGAAGGGGAAGGATTTCCACATCGTATCCCTTTAATCTCCATAATCCACTGTAAGCATATACTGAATCGGCAAAGTATGGAATTAAAATCTTTTCATCCTTTTTCGGCACCCCTAATTCTTTTTTAAAGAGTTGTTTAAATTTCTTTTCTCCCTGCTGGTTCAATTGATCAATGAAAGCCTCTATTCTTGTTATCATTCCTGTTTCAGCTCTGTGCTCATCAAACTCAAGAATTAGATAGGGTTTACCCTTTAAATTGCTCTCAATATGCCTAAAGATGAAAGCATCAGGAGCACACCCAAAATTTGAAAGGAGAATTGGGACAAATTTTTCCTGATGAGATAAAAAATAAGAAAGAATGTGAGATCTTGATGGATAGAACCACGGAATTTCTGTTTCTCCATTATTTTTGAATAATAAAAATGATGGAACAGCCACAAGACCCAATTTTCTCATGTGCTCGAAAAGATTTAGATTGAGAAAGGGATCCAAAATATTATAGGGTCTTCCCATGATAGCGAATATCTTGCCATCCCTCTCTTTTATAAATTCCTCAATCCTTTCCTTAAATCTTTTTTCAAATTCAATTTGAAACTCCATTCCTTTCCTGTAAGCCTCTCTAATCTCATCAGGAGAGATCTCAAGATTTATCATAAACTCTTTAAATCCTTCTAAAAATTCATCTTCCCTCATTGATAGAACAAGGCTCAAAACTTTTTTGTCTCCGAAATCTGCCATAAAAGGTAAAGCCTGAGTGTAGGGGCAGGAATAGGAATTTTCTTCATCCCCTTCATGGAATTTATATATTGCAGGGAAGAATAGAAGGTCTGAGGATTGAAGAGATTTTACAGCGTGTCCAATCGCTATTTTTACTGGGAGGCATACATTTGAGGGAAGATATTTTGAGCCCATGGTAAGGATTTCCTCAGAGGATGGTGGGGAAAGAACTGGATTGAAGCCAAGCTCAGAGAAGAAGGTTGCAAAAAATGGAAGATAAGAAAGGATAGCAGAGCTCCTCGGGATTCCTATGCTTTCCCTATAATGGAATCTATTAAAAAGTTTTTCGCATTCCTCCATAAATTCTTTCGCAAAATTGGGAAGATTTGAACTTCTAACGCCCGCACTTGTGTATCTCTCGCAAATATCGCCGAAGAAGAATTTTTCCCTCCCCTTTAAAATTACATTGACCTCACAATTATTTGAACATCTTTTACAATTGAAAGATTTTAGAGTCGGGAGTAAATTCTCTTCAGGCCATCTAAACTTTGATTTTCTACCATCCTTAACTGCCTCCATGGCTGATAGAGCAGAGCCAATTGCGCCTGAAAGACGATTGTAAGGATGGACATGAATTTTCTTACCAAGAATGGATTCAAAGGCTGATACAACTGCTTTGTTGGATGCAACACCACCTTGCATAACAATAAAATCTCCAACTTTCCTTCCTGCTACTACCTTTTCAAGGTAATTTTTTGCTATTGAATAAGCAAGACCTGCACAAATATCATCAAGGGAAGAGCCAGAATTGACTTTACTGAAAACATCTGTTTCCATGAAAACAGTACATCTTGAACCAAGATCTGAAGGGGATTTACTTTTGAAAGCTCTCTCTGAAAAATCTAAATAAACATCTATACCAAGTTCACTGGCTTGTTCCTCTATAAAGGAACCTGTTCCTGCTGAGCAAATCTTATTCATTGTGAAATCAGATAGTTTACCATCTTTTACATAAATGTATTTTGAGTCCTGACCCCCAATTTCAAATATTGTATCCACATCTTTCAAAAATTTTGTGGCTCCAAGCATCTGACATGTTATCTCATTCTTTACTGAGTCTGCTCCAACGAGTTTCTCAGCAAGATAGCGACCTGAGCCTGTAACTCCACATCCAAGAACATTAACACCTTTTTTAAATCTACCTTTTAAAATCCTTAATCCCTCTAATATGACTTCAACAGGTTTACCCCTTGTTGGAAGATAAATAGAAGTTAAAACATTACCCTCCCTATCAAGGGCGACAAAATCAGTGCTTACAGAGCCAATATCAATCCCGATATAAATATCCACATATTCATCGAAAGAATCTTGAGGCTCATGGTTTTGGAAATTTTCAATATAAGGGAGAGGTGGTAAAGTCCCTTCCCTATCAGATTTGGAAGAAAGCATTCTATTGAAAATATCTAAGATCTGTCTAACTTTTAAGGAGGTTTTCGATTTGTATGCAATTAAAGCAGAGCCAAGAGCTGATTCAAGTCCAGGAATTGAAGATGAAAATATTTTCGACTCATCTATTGATAGAATCTCTCTCATAGCCCTTAATATCCCTTTATTCAATGAACATCCACCTGCAACAACAATTTTTCCATTAATTTCCCATCCCTTCAGGAGATTTGATATTATATTTCTACATACAGAAAGACATAGACCATAGGCTATTTCCTCAGGAGGGGTTCCTTTCTGTTGGTGATGAATCATATCCGATTTTGCAAATACTGCACATCTTCCAGCAATTCTTGCTCCTTTTTTTGCTTTAAGAGCCATCTCCGATAATTCCTCAACACTAATACCAAGTCTTTTTGCCTGTTGTTCGAGGAAGGCTCCTGTACCAGCTGCACATGTGTGGGATATCTGGAAATCAAGAATTTCCCTTTCATGACCCAGTATTAAAATTTTTGAGGAATGCCCTCCAATTTCAAGGATATTTTTTACATCAGGATGTAAAAAGGACACTCCTTTAGCAAGGGCGAAAATGTTATTTATAAGGTTTAATTTGAAAAATTCTTTTTCTCTTGACTCAAAGCCCGTTAACCCGAAAAGGAATTCTTCATCAATAGCCCCAATCTCTTTTATAAATTTTAAGAGCTCCTCTTTCAATCCTACTCCTCTCTTCTTTTTGAAAAGATGGAGTACTTTTAGGTTTTCATCCAATAAAACAGCCTTAACAGTAATCGCTCCTAAATCAACCCCTAAAGCTTTCATTTTTATGAGAATATTTTAGTTAAAAAATAAAAAATGTTCAAATGAAAAATAAATTTTACAGAGGAAACCCTATTAAAAAAGTCTATCAGAAAATAGCAGGATTAAATTTATAGTCAGATTGTCATTTTGATTTTTCGAGGAGCAATTCAAAAATTTTATAAGCCCCCCTTACTTGACAATAATCCGTTATCTTAATAGAATAAGCTTGAAAAAATATTTGGAGGAAAAAAATGGGAGCTTTTAAAACAGAGCTTAAGGAATCAAAAATTTTAAAGATTGTTTTTGATCTTCCCGGAGAAAAGGTAAACAAATTTTCTACTTCTGTGATGGAAGAACTTGAAGTCCTTCTTAAAGGATTAATTAATAGAGACGATATAAAAGGAGCATATCTCATCTCAGGGAAGAAGGATATTTTCATTGCAGGAGCAGATATAGATGAGATTAATGCTATAAAAGATAGGGAAGAGGCGTATCAGAAGGCTAAGAGAGGAATTGAGATATTTTCCTTGATTGAAAAGCTTCCCTTCCCCTTTGTAGCTGCTATTGACGGAGCCTGCCTTGGGGGTGGCTCAGAAATCGCTCTTTTCTGTCATTTCAGGGTTGCTTCAGACAATAAAGCAACAAGAATCGGTTTTCCAGAAGTGAATCTTGGAATACTTCCTGCATGGGGTGGGACTCAGAAACTTCCTCGCCTTATTGGCTTATCTCAGGCTCTGGACATGATTCTTACAGGAAGAACTGTGGACGGGAAAAGAGCTTTAAGAATGGGGCTTGTTGATGCTCTTTATCCTCATCAGGTCTTCGAGGATTTTGTGGAGAAGTTTCTTGAAGATATTATAAGAAAGGGGATAAAAAAAGCAAAACCTAAAAAGAAGGGGCTAATCCTTAAAATTATAGAAGACACCCCATTGAATTTCATTGTTTTTTCTAAGGCAAAAAAACAAGTTCTTGAAAGAACTTATGGAAATTACCCTGCTCCTCTTGCAATAATAGAGTCTATGAAAAATGGATATAGAAGGAAAATAGAAAAAGGTTTTGAGTCTGATGCTAAAAAGTTAGGTGAACTGATCACTACAGATGTTTCAAAGAATCTTATAAGCATATTTTATCTTACAGAAGCTATAAAGAAAGAGAAAGGAGTAAAGGGAGAACCAAAGATTAAAGAGATTAAGAGGGCTGGAGTTGTTGGTGCAGGGATAATGGGTTCTGGAATAGCTTATGCCTTTTCATCCATTGATATTCCTGTTAGGATGAGGGATGTTAACACAACTGCCCTTTCCATCGGAATGAAGTCAATTGCAAGTATTTACAATGATTCTGTTAAAAAGAAGAGAATGAAGGAAAATGAAGCCTATCAGAAAATCTCATGGGTTTCACCATCTATTGATCTTTCTGGTTTTTCCACTGCGGATATAGTTGTAGAGGCAGTTTTCGAAGATATGAATGTTAAAAAATCCCTTATTTCAGAGCTCAATAATATATTGAAAGATGATTGTATCTTAGCAAGCAATACTTCCTCTCTTTCAATATCTGAAATGCAAAGTTCTTACAAAGTTCCTGAGAATTTTGTCGGTTTACATTTCTTTAATCCTGTCCACAGAATGCCTCTTGTTGAAGTCGTAAGGGGGGAAAAAACCTCTGATGATACAGTTGCTACAGTATTTGCTTTATCAAAGAAGCTTGGGAAGACTCCTATTGTGGTGAAAGATGAGAGAGGATTTCTTGTTAACAGAATCCTTATGCCATATTTGAATGAAGCTGTAATAATTCTGGAGGAGGGGTGTCCAATTGAAATAATAGATTCCTCAATGAAAAAATTTGGTATGCCAATGGGTCCAATCAGACTTCTGGACGAGGTTGGGATTGATGTTGCTTCCAAGGTTGCGATTATACTTTACAATGCCTTTGGTGAGAGGATGAAGCCATCCTCTAAGATGGAAAAGATGATTGAGTCAAAATTGCTCGGCAAAAAAACTGGAAGAGGGTTCTATTTATTCAATGGAAAGGAAAGGGTTAATGAAGAAATATATAAAATTCTTGGGATAGAAAAAGGGACTTTTTCAGTTGAGGATATTTTAAAGAGGATGACTATGGTGATGATAAATGAGGCTTCAAGGTGCCTTGAGGAGGGAATTGTGGATTCTCCATCATCCGTTGATATAGGAATGATATTTGGAACAGGATTTCCTCCCTTCAGAGGTGGGGTATTGAGATATGCTGATTCTTTGGGATTGGAAAATGTGTTAAAAGAACTGGAAGACCTTAGAAATAAATACGGTTTGAGGTTTACTCCTTCCTCTCTGTTGGAGAAAATGGGAAGAGAGGGGAAGAAGTTTTATTAAAGATAAATTACTTGCTAATTTATATTCGTCGTAACAAGCTTCCAGGATTTTATGATATATTCAATAGCTGAGAATACAGCAATTAGCATTGTCCCAATTAAAAGGGCTTTTCCAATGAAGAAAAATTCTCCCATGTGTTTTTTGCCAAGAATTAGAAGAGAAATTGTTACCACCTCAAGGAACATCTTTGTTTTTCCAAGATTGGAAGATGGCATTGCATTTCCTTTTAAAACAAGGATAGACCTTAAACCAGTGACAGCAATTTCTCTTCCAATTATTATTACAGCAATCCATGCGGGGACAACCCTTAACTCAACAAGGGCTATTAGGGTAGATGCTATTAGTAGTTTATCTGCAAGAGGATCGAGGAGCATACCCAAGTTTGTCACAGTTTTCCTTTTTCGGGCTAAATAGCCGTCAAACCAATCAGTAGCAGAGGCTAAAAGGAATATTGCAAGCCCCCATATCTCCCTCCCATCAAATTTTGTAAGGAGGATTACAACAAGGAAAGGGGTGAGAAAAATCCTTGTAAGAGTCAAAAAATTTGAAAAATTCATTCTAAAATATATTTTTAACATAAAATTACAAAGTTTGCCAATCAAGGTTTAAAATGATAAATTTTAAGAGTGAAAGATAAACCATTTTTAGAAAAAGATATATTTTCAATTGAGGATAGGAAGGAGAACCTTTTCCTTGGTAAATACACAATATCTCAGGTCTATTATATCTTTGAAAGGAAGGGATTCATAGATTTTGCAAAAAATAAGGGGCTCTACCCAATCCTTTTCGACCTCTACTGGAGAGACTCTTTCACTCAGAATCTAAGGATTTACTTTAAGGAGAAAGATGAAAGCCATAGGATAGTAGATTTAATATTGAAGGAGAAATGTTTATCTTTTAAATTTTCAAATGCTGATTCAAAGGATTTAAAATTTCTTTTTGTTGAGTGGATATGCCTTCAGAATCCAACAGCTTCCTTTACAAAGGATAAGCCAAGACTTCCAGGGCAGATTCATCCAGGGCTTGGGTTGGGAGATAGACTTTGGAGCGTCTTCGAGCTTCTTGTCCGATTTTTGCAGATAGATGGTGTTATGATAATGCCAAAGTTTCTCCACAATGCCATAATGTACAGAAGGCTTTTCCATTTTCTCAATCCTTCAAAGGAAGGTGAGGTGAACGGAATTTTGAGAGATTTGGGAAAATATCATCTTGCGATTTTAGCATGGGCGAGTTACCATGGCTGTATTTTTGAAGGGGACAAAACCTTTGAATGGCTGGCTGAACCTCAGATCTTTCCCCATAACAGGAGATTAAAAGACTATTTCTCTTCCTATGAATACAGGGAAAATTTTAAAAAGGAGATGGGAAAGAGAAGATTTTCCCTTGATTTAGAATGTGTTAAGAGGAGGGAGCCATCTCTTTTTGAGTGAAAAATGATAGGGCAGTATCTCCATAAAGTCTTTTCTTTAGAAGTTTAAAATATTTTGGTGTGTAATTTATTCGGGAAGAGTGCTGGACAATTGCTATTCCATCTTTCTTAAGAATTTTCCTTTTCCAAACAGTCTTTAAAGGATCAGCAAAATTTAAGAGCTCATAGGGCGGGTCAATAAATACAATGTCAAAAACAATTCCCTTTTTTGAAAGCTCTATAACTCCTCTGTTAAATTCCATCTTAATTATTTCATATCCTTCTTTTATCTCGCATATGTTAAGATTCTCCTTCAAGAGCCTTATAGCAGTTTCATTGTTATCAATAAATGCAACATAACTGGCTCCTCTGCTAATTGCCTCAATTCCAACTGCTCCCGTTCCGCAGAAACCATCGAGAAAGTTTGATCCAACTATTTTCTCGTTTCCAATAATGTTGAAAAGACTTTCCTTTACAAGCTGACTCGTGGGCCTTATCTCAGAATCTTTTGAATATTTAAGTTTTCTTCCCTTGTATATTCCAGCAATCACTCTAATCATATCAGCTAAAGGATACTTGAGATTCCCTTTCTTCCAATTTTCTCAGATAGCTTGAAATCTCAGGATATTCATCAGGATTATTTATTATATTGAAAGCTTCTTCCCTTGCAAGGGAAAGGATTTCTCCGTCTCTTAATGGATTGGCAAGCCTGAAATTCATAAATCCCCACTGAGCTTTCCCAACAGGGTTTCCAGGTCCTCTCAATTCAAGGTCTTTCTGGGAGATTATAAATCCATCGTTTGTCTTCATTAAAATATTTATCCTTTCTTTTGCTTCCTTTCCAGCATTTTTTCCGAGAATTAAATAACAAATGGATTCTTTTTCTCCCCTTCCAATTCTTCCCCTCATCTGATGGAGCTGGGCAAGACCGAATCTCTCAGCATTTTCAATGACCATAAATGTCGCATTGGAAACATCTATTCCGACCTCGACAACAGGAGTTGAGACAAGAATGTTTATTTTCCCCTCTTCAAAATCAGCCATTATCTTTTCCTTTTCCCTTGATGGTAGCCTTCCGTGGAGCATTCTTACATTGAATTCCTTAAATATTTTTGAGAGATTCTCAAAACCAGAAACAACAGCTTTCAGATCAAGCTTTTCTGATTCTTCAATGAGAGGATAGATGAAATATCCCTGCTCCCCCCTTCTCAATTTTTCTGCAATCTCCTGATATAAGGTTTCTCTGTCCTTAACGAGAATTGTTCTGACCTTTCTTTCCCTTGGTGATTCCTCTATAATACTCAAATCAAGATCGGAATAGAGGGTTAAAGCCAAGGAGCGAGGGATTGGAGTTGCAGACATGACAAGGAGATCTGTTAGATTTCCTTTGAGGTAGAGGCTTGTTCTCTGGGAAACTCCAAATCTGTGTTGCTCATCGATTATAACATAACCAAGATCTGAAAAATCAATTTCAGATTGAAAAAGGGAGTGGGTTCCGATTATAAGAAGGGGTTGATCCTCTTTTAAAGTTTTGATTATTTTTTCCCTCTCTTTCTTTGGAGTTGAACCAGTTAGAAGGAATATAGGGAAGGGGAGTTTTTTGAAAAGAAACTTTGTCCTTAGGTAATGCTGTTCTGCTAAAATCTCTGTTGGAGCCATTATTGCTACTTTATACCCATTTTTAAGTACAATTATTGATGATAGTAGAGCAACTGCTGTTTTCCCACTCCCAACCTCTCCCTGAAGGAGTCTCCTCATAGGGAATTCTGAGAGAAGGTCGTTCTTTATCTCATCAAGGACCTTTTTCTGGGAAGATGTCAACTCAAAAGGAAGAAGCTCCTTCCACAATTTTTCAATTTCTTCATCAAAAGAGTATTTTCTTGGTTTCTTAAGGTTTGAAAATTTCTTTCTGTAATATGCCAACCCTAACTCCATGAAGAAAAGCTCTTCAAAAATAATTCTTCTGAATTGAGGAGATAAAAGAGGAGAAGAGAAATTGAAATCATTGGGTGGAAAATGAATTTCATAAAGAGTCTTTCTCCTTTCTTGTAAATTGTGCTTCTTTATCAGGAAATATGGGAGATTCTCTTTTATTTCCACATTATTTTTAAAAATTTCCTCAATTATATTTCTTATTATCTTTGGTGAAATTGATTTTATCCTTTCATAGACAGGAATTATACCTGTCCTTTCTGAATCATCTGAAATTCTGAACTCAGGGTTTTCCATTACCCAACCTTTCTGATTGAGTTTTATTTTGCCATAGAAAGAGTAGTTTTTTCCTTTTTTTAAATTGGGAAGAAGAAAGGGTTGATTGAACCATATTGCCCTGAACTTTGTAGTTCCTGTATCAACCAATGCTTCAATTATATTAACTCTTTTTCTAAAGGTTGTGAAAGAATGCAATGAGGTTATTTTTCCAGTTGTAAAGACTTTTTGCCCCACTAAGCCTTCAAAGGATTTAACCCTTTCCCTTCTGTCCTCATAACGAAATGGGAAGTAGTAAAGAAGATCCTTTACAAATTCAATCCCTTCCCTTTTAAAAATTTCTGCCCTCTTTTTTCCAACTCCTTTGACAAACCTTACTGGTGTGAACAGATTAAGATTCCCCATTTCAATAGTAAAGGGCAATCCTTCCCTTTTCAACTCTTATCTTTCTAATTCCATAAGGGAGATAAAACCAGCTCTCAATATCCCTTGGCTCCTCCCCCCTTGTCTTGTAGTAAATGTTTAGGAGGGTTGTAAGAAAAGTCGGTGGAAAGGTTGCTTTATTTATTGAAAAAGAAATTGTTTTGAACTTTACCTTTCCTTCCACACTGAATAGCTCTCCAGTTATAGCCACTTCAACAATTCCTTTCAAAAAGTCAGGAAGGCCCTTTATACTTGAATTTGTAAGATCGAAAATAGCCATGTATTCAATTAAATTATCGTTTTTTAGATAGAGCCATTCCTTTACAAGTTCCTTTGGCCTTTTGAACGGATTTTTATAGTGGATGTAAGAGTTAATTTCTTCCTCTGTTAAATAGACTTTTTTCAGGATAAATCTCAGGGGTCTGTTGGTTCCCTTTCTAATCTTTTCCAGAGATTCTTCTGCTTTTTTGTAAGAATCGTAGCTGAGTTTTGAATTTTGCTGGGAGTTTAAATAGAAAGCAGATTTGAGAAGGAATAGGGATGAAAAGATTATAAGTATTTTTTTGAGATCCCTCATAAGAAGAATCTATACGGAGCCTTATTTTCCACAACCCAATCAGAAATGGAAGACCATGTTTTATCTATGTTTCTTTCCAGATAAGAGAGTCTGTGTCTTATATGTTTTCTTGCATGGAAGAAAAATGCTTTGCACAAATTTATCTCATGTCTGCATGCCTCTTTCCCCTTTGTTTTTATTAATGTATCGGTTCTTGATAGGGTTGCAAGCATTCCATAAAGATAGATTGCAATGTCTGAAAGCCTTTCCTGAATATATTCTCTTTCGACAATCTTTTTCCCGTATTTTTTAATTATCCCTTCTGCTCTTAGTCCAAGTTCGTGGACATAGTCCTCAAGAATCTTCCTTTCTCGCTTAAGAACATTAGAGATACCCTCAATCTTTTCCTTGGAAATTCTTTTTTTAACCTCTTTCAAAGCAAAATCCTTTATAACTCCGAGGGATGAGAAAGGTGATTGAAGAGCCTTTCCTAATCTTTTTAGATAATCTCCTATTTCTTTTATTCCGTAGAGGGAAATAAACATTCTTTGAATTTCGTTTGTTCCTTCAAAGATTGTATTTATCCTTGCATCCCTAACAACTTTTTCGTAAGGATACTCCTCAATGTATCCGTATCCTCCTGCAATCTGAAGAGCTTCATTGGCAATTTCCCACAACCCCTCTGAACAGAAGGTTTTGCATATGGAAGATTCGAGAGAAAAATCAAAATCAGGGTTTTCAGATATAGAAGCGGTTAAATAAACCATGCTCTCCATTGCATAGCTTAGAAAAGCCATGTGGGCAATCTTCTTTTTTATTAGTTCAAAATTTGAGATGGGAGAGCCGAATTGAACCCTTTGGGAAGCATACTCAGAAGCCATTCTTGTAAGAGCCTTAGCTCCTCCTGTGCAACCAGCTGCAAGTCCAAGCCTACCCCAATCGAGAATTTCAAGGGCTATCCTCATTCCATGTCCCTTATCTCCAAGCATATTTTCTGAAGGAACCTTGACATTATCAAGAACGATTTCAGAAGTTGAGGAAGCTTTTATCCCCATCTTTTTCTCTTCCTTTGAAACAGTTAAACCTTCTGAATCTCCTGGAACTATGAAGCCTGTTATTTTATCGTCCTCAGTCCTTGCAAAAACAAGGTAGATCCCCTTATAACCACCATTTGTGATGAACTGTTTTGTTCCATTTAGAATGTAATATTTTCCATCCTCTGTTGTTTTAGCAGAAGTTTTTATTGAAGATGGATCTGAACCAGCAGATGCCTCTGTCAGAGCGTATGCACCTATCTTTTCTCCTCCCGTAAGTAAAGGAAGGAATTTCTTCTTCTGCTCCTCAGTTCCATGATAGAGAATTCCTTTTGAACAAAGGGATAAATGGGCGCCAAAAAAGGTTGCTAATGATGCATCAGTTACTGCAAGGGCTTCCATTACCTGACAGTTTGCCCACTGCGAAAGCCCAGCACCTCCATACTCTTCAGGGATTGAAATTCCAAGAAAACCGAGATTTGCCATTTCCTTTATTATATTCTCTGGAATCCTTCCTTCCTCATCCATCCTGGATGGATTTATCTTCTCTTTCGAAAATCTGTTCCATGATTTTAGAAGTTCCTCTAAAATTTCCTTCTCCTCTTCCTTTTGTTGTGGGAATGGGAAAACAAGATTTTCTTCAATATGCCCATCAAATAAAGATTTAGTAATACTTACTTTAACTTTTTTTTCCATAGCAATAAGAGTAAATCATATTTTCCTAAGAATGTCAACTATGTATATTCAAATTTCCTATCCAAGCTTATAAATTTTTACTTGTTGAAAAAGTAAATCTTATATCTTTCAAGGATAAAATTTCCTGAATCTTAATCCATCAAGAGTGTATAGAAATAATATTTTCTATATTTTTTAAATCTTAGGATTTGCGTAGCAGTAAAGGCAGGAGTGGGGACAGCTCTGGGTATAACTTCCAATATCAACAGAGTAGTTGCAACCACAGTCCTTTCTCTGTCCAGGATCTTTTCTAATTTCGACTTTTTTCCCTTGAGGATGGAGCCTGTTTAAAAGTTCTCCATCAATACATGATGCCTTCTTTGCTCCTAAATCAAGGGTCTCTGAATTGCAACAATTTAGAAGTTCAATTCCATATTTATCTGAAATTTCATATATCTCCTTCAATATTTCCTTCTTTCTTTCTCTTTCAATACTAACCCATTCAATTCCAGATTTTTCAGCCCTTTTAATACATTTTTGATATATGCTCATGAAACTAAATATAATTCTCTTAACCCCTGAATCTTTAACAGCTTTTGCTATGAAGGGGAAAAATTCTATGTTACTTTCAGTTTTCCCATCCTTTTTCCAGTAAATTATTGGATCAAATCTAATCGCAACCCTTTCAGGAATACCTGAGATTTTTACAAGCTTTTCAATCTGAGAAACTGTTTTTTCAGTTCTTGGAACAGCTGGCTCAAGAAAGGTTCCTCCAAGCCCAGTTATTGTAAAGAGGAAATATAGCTGAGAATATTCTGATAGGATGTTTCTTAAATCCAATTTATTGGAAATCAGATTAGAAAAATCTTTACTCCATAAAACAATCGTATGAACATTTTCTGGAGAAAGATCAACTTCATATTTTCCTCTGAAGGGACCGAAAACTTCAGCTTTTCTCTTTTTAAAAGATTCCCTTAGATATTCAGGGAAATGAGCAATAAGGTCAGTTCTACGGGAGGCACTTATTATCCTTGACATTATTCCTTACTCCAGTTATGATTTTAACCTCTTTTTGAATTTTATGGCAACATTAAAAGGTATAGGAATTTCAAAATTTTTTGGTGATAAGGAAGTTGTAAAAGGTATAGATTTAGAAGTTAGGGGAGGGGAGATTGTCGCCCTTGTTGGGAGAAATGGAGCTGGAAAAACCACAACTTTTCAAATAATAGCAGGACTTCTAAGACCCAATAAAGGTAAGATTTTCCTTGATTTCGAAGATATAACCCATCTTCCATCCCATGAAAAATCTAAAAGAGGGATTGTATATCTTCCCCAGGAACATTCAGTATTTCTTAAAGCAACTGTTGAGGAAAACATTTCCCTTGTCCTTGAAGTTCATGGTTTGCCAAAGAAGAGGATTAAGGATGTAACTTCAGAAGTTCTTGAAACTCTTGGATTGTCCCATTTATCTCATCAACCAGCATATACCCTTTCTGGTGGTGAAAAAAGGAGACTTGAAATTGCAAGAGCCCTTTCAATAAATCCCAAATTTCTCCTAATGGATGAACCTTTTTCAGGGGTTGATCCCTTAACTGTTGCTGAACTTCAGAAAATCTCACTTAATTTGAGAGGAATGGGAATTGGAATTGTTATATCCGACCATAATGTTAGGGATACCTTTGAAATTTCCGATAGAGTCTATGTAATTCATGAAGGGATTGTTCTTGTTGAAGGGACTCCTCTTGAGGTCTCATCCAATGAACTTGCGAGAAAATACTTTCTTGGTAAAGATTTTAAGTTTGGGGAGGAGAGGATTGAGATTTAAGATTTTTGTGCATCTTCCCTTTCATGTTTTCTGGAAATATTCTGAAAGACTTTTACTTTCAGGTTATGGTCCAGAGATATATTTCAATTCAAGAACAATTGAAAGGGATAAAAGGGAAATTGAGGAAGTAGCTAAATTTTTGAAGGATAATTCAATTCCCTGCACAATGCACGCCCCCTATCTTGATCTTTCACCCGGAGCCATTGAGGAAAGTGTTAGAAAAATAACCTTAGAAAAATTCTTGAAGGCAGTTTCTGTTGCCAATATTTTAAAGCCAATCTCCGTTGTTTTTCATCCCAACTGGGATCACTGGAGATATGAGGATGATGCGGAAGAGTGGCTTGAAAATGCAAAGGAAACTTTCTTGAAAATCTCCGAGAAACTTGATCCAGAAATTTTTCTCCTCTTTGAAAATGTATATGACCAGAATCCAGAGATTCTTCTAAGACTAAGGGAGAGTATTAATCTTAGAAGGGTTGGATTTTGCTTTGACACGGGTCATTTCTTGAATTTTTCGACAATACCATTGAAAGAGTGGCTCGATAAGATAAAATATTTCTTAATTGAAATTCATCTCCATGACAATATGGGGAAGAAGGATGAACATCTCGCCATAGGAGATGGAAGATTTCCTTTTCACGAACTTTTTACCTATTTAAAAGAAAATTCTCTATTTCCAATTCTTACAATTGAAGCTCACTCCCTTGAAAATCTAATAAAGGGAGAAAGTAAGTTGAAGGGGATATTAAAAGATGTTTATGGAGATAGCTATTAAAAAATTTATTGGAAGTTTATTAAAGTTTTGCCAAGATTTCTCCATATTTTCCAGAATTCCTCCCAGTCCCTATCGTCGATTTTTCCATCAGGATAAATATCAGCCAGAGGATTCCAATTATCTGGAGCTGGAATTGCATTGGGACCAACCCCAAATTGTCCTAAATGGATTATAAGATCAACCGCATCTCTGAAATCCACTTTTCCATCTAAATCAAGATCACCGAGAAGAGATGGCTCGAGATATCTGGCAAGATGGGATATGGTTAAAAAATCAATATAATTTTTTGATGGAATTATCTGGGAATTCGGTGGATCAGGAGTAAAGCCGTGACCTGCATTTTTTACCTTGATTAGAGCACATGGGTTTCCTACAAGTCTCAATTTCTCAGCAATAATTTCACTCTGGTTATAGGCTACAACCTTATCTTTATCTCCGTGGATAATTAGTATTGGAGGGTCATCCTTTGATACATATGTGACAGGAGATGCTTTTATTGCAACTTCTATGCAAAAGTAAGGATCGCAACCAAGAAAGTCCATCACGGTTGGATGTCCAGCCTGGGTAGCCTTTGTAAGATCAGAGGGACCGAAATGGTCTACAACAGCTGAAACTCTTGAAGAAATGTTTTTAAGTCCTTCTCCTTCAAGTCCATCATTCTCATCAGCAGTCCCCATAAGAAGAACAAGATGACCTCCTGCAGAGCTTCCCCAAATAGCAATTCTATCAGGGTCTATTCCAAATTGCTCTGCGTTTTTTCTTAGATATCGAATTGCAAGTTTACAATCGTTTATATGAGCTGGAAAATGGAATTGGGGAGAAAGACGGTAATTAATTGATGCAACTGCAAAACCAAGTTGAAATAGCATTTTTGTATCACTTCTTGAGAAAGCACCTTCTTTATCGCCTCCTTTCCACCCTCCACCATGAACAAAAACCGCAAGAGGAACTTTTTGGTATTTACAAATTGATGGTTTTGCAATATCAAGCTTTAAGGGAATTCCATCAGCAATTCCGTAAATAACATCCTTTTTAATATCGAGCTGTGGAGCAGGAGCAGAGGGGTCTGGAGGTAAAGGTCCTGGAACTACTCTCCCTCCAAGTTTCCATTCTGGGAAGGTATTTTTGGCAGTTACTAAAAATAAAAGAATTAAATAGATAATCTCTTTCATTTTCACCTCTAATTTAATATCCTTCCTCTCCGTTTTTAAGTTTCAGTAAGAGGCTTTTTTTATCTAATTATTATTGTTCTTGTTCCTGTTTCTCCAAATCTTGGATTTACAACATTGCTATAAATTGAGCCAAAGGTGTAGCTTATACCTATTGAAGCCCAATAGTCATAGGTTGTCTCAAGCATTCTCCTTCTTAGAAGAACCTCTTCAAGACTTGCACCAGCTTTTGGTAGGGAAAGTTGGTCGTGAATTCTTGAGTAGCTTCCAAAAATGTTTAGAGAGAGACCTTTGAAGATTCTGAGGGATATGTCAGTGAAAAACTCAAGACGATTTTTGTTGAAGTCATGGAAGAAATGGCTTCCTTCAAGGGTTGTGCTTATTGAGCCCCATTTTTCTTTTAGTTCTAAGGTCACGGACAAAGCCTCTTTAAATAGTCTTTCGGAAGTTTTGTCATAGATTGTTTCTTCCCTGTAATTTGCTGATATAAAGCCTACAAGATAAAGGATTCTAAGTTGCCTTCTTGTCGATTGAGAATAGGGAAATACATTGAATTCGATAGCTGGCGCAGGAGAAACAGACAGTTTTATATTGTCGTATGTTGAGGATCTGATATTGAGCCACCCTCCTATTGACCAGTGCTCATTTATACTTTTTACAATCATCCCACTGAAACTGCCACTTCTTGAGTAGCTCTTTATCTCTTCATCATCAACAATGAAGGAGTCCTTACTTAAACTGTTGGAAATACCTAATCTAACTTTAAGTTCAGGAGTGATTCTATTTGCTGAAAAGTTTCCCCAGAGGGAGTAAGAGTTTCTTAATTTTTCTCCGTTTAGAAAAGTATGGGTGCTTAGGCTGAACACCCAGAAATTCCATTTATCCTCAACAGCCGTAGGTTCAACTTTCTCCTCCATTGAGATATTCAACAATTCAGAAATAGGAGTTTTTGCAACATAGGGGACAAGCCCTAATTTAAGAGTTTTTACAAGACCTGCCCTTACCTCCTCTTCAGTATCAGTTTTTTTTGACACAAACTTCAAAACATTTTCCATCCCCTCAAATTCTTTCTGTCCAATAAAAGTTATTGTGTACTCTACACCTCCCCCTCCTGTTCTCTGGGTGGTTATAAGGACATGAACCTGAGCCTCGATCCTATCTCTTACATAATTTACAAAGGGAATTTCAGTTTTGATATACTCAATGTCGCAATACTCGCAATCGATAAAAACCCTTGGAGCAGACTTCTTTAGCTGGTCGACATCGGATTTTTCTTGTGGAGATAAGGAGAAAACTGGAAAGATTAAATAAGTAATGCAAACAAAGACAAGTCGAAAAAATCTCATAAGCCCTCCTCCGCAATTTATTTAAATATCTATTTATACAAGATTTTTTCAGAAAAATCAAAATCTTTTATAAGTGGGTAGTGTAAAATTAATACTAAAAAAATCCAAAATTACTAAATTCTCAATTTCTTTCAAATTCCTCAAAATTCTGATATATTTAAAATATGAAAAGAATTTATTTGTTATTTTTGATTTTTCCCCTTTTATTTTTCTCAGATAACAAGGTTGATGACCCATGGGATGAGGGCCTAAAAACATACAGTGAAATAGTCTCTATAATAGACAAGAATTATCCTCAGAAAATAGATTATGAAGAACTTGTTTACAATACAATTAGAGGAGAGCTTTTGAAGCTTGATCCTCACTCCTCTTTCCTTGATCCTAAAGCCTTTGCCAACATGAGGGAAGATCAGGCAGGGAAGTTCTATGGTCTAGGAATAACAATACAGAAAATTGAAGAGAGGCTAATAATCACTTCTGTTATTGAAGGGGGGCCTGCCTGGAAAAAAAGATTGAGAGCAGGGGATGTTATTACTCTCATTGATGGTGAGCCAACCAAGGATCTCTCAGCTCAAGAAGCCGTTAGGAAATTGAGAGGTGCTAAGGGAACTGAAGTTAAAGTTACAATATTAAGAAGAGGCATCGAAAAACCCTTTGAGGTGAGTATAGTCAGGGAAGAAATTCCATATCATAGTGTGAATTATTATTTTATGCTGAACAAAGAGGTTGGATACATATCATTGAGGAATTTCGCAGAAAATACAACAAAGGAATTTGATGAAGCTGTAAAAGCTTTAAAGAAAGAAGGAATGAAATCATTAATTCTGGATCTTAGATGGAATCAGGGGGGTGCATTACAGCAAGCGGTAAGTATCGCGGATGAATTTCTGAATAAAGGGAAATTAATAGTTTACACAAAGGGAAGAAGGCCTGAATCTTCTCAGGAATTTTACTCAGAAGAAGATAATCAGCTGGAGAATATACCTCTTGTAGTTCTTATTAACTCAAGTTCGGCATCCGCTTCTGAAATTGTTGCTGGAGCTTTGCAGGATCATGACAGGGCAATCGTTGTTGGAACACCTTCATGGGGGAAGGGACTTGTGCAAACTCTTTTCTATCTTTCCCACAACACTGCTCTGGCTCTTACAACCTCGAAATATTACACGCCTACTGGAAGATCTGTTCAAAGGGACTACACATTTCTTGAAGACTACTTTTTATACCTCGAGAGAAATGATGAGGATTTGAATCTCCAGGATTTTAAACTTACTCATAAGGGAAGAAAAGTCTATGCGGGAGGAGGAATCATTCCAGATATAAGGGTTGATTCTCTTTCCTTACCAAATATAGTTGGAGTTCTCAGGCTCAAAGGAGTTTTCTTTGATTACGCCAACAAATTTCTTGATGATAAAAACCCCCTTCTCGTAAAATATCTGAAGAGTAAGAAAATCAAAAAACAGGATCTTTTTGAGAGTGGTTTTCAAATTACTGATGAAATATGGAAAGATTGGATCAATTTTATAAAGGAATCCAATATTAAACTTGATGAAAAAGAGCTTGAAAAAAATAAAAAATGGCTTGTTCAGGAATTACTTTATGAGATTTTCTCCCAGGCTGATGGATTTGCGGAGGGAGCAAAGTATCTAAGCACCTTCGATCCCCAGGTTCTTAAGGGAATTGAAGCTATTCCTAAGGCAAAGGCTCTTTTTCAGTAAAAATTCCTCCTTTGAAACCCCGTGAAAAAAATAAGCGTCTTATTATACAGAAATGGATGAATTAGAACTTATTGAGAGGCTTAAAAATGGAGATGAAGAGGCTATGAGAGAAATAATGAGGATTTATAAAAATAGGATTTTCAATTTCATTCTCAGGATAGTAAAGGATAGGGATAAAGCTTTAGATCTGACACAGGAAGTCTTTATAAGGGCATATTTCAGGATAAAATCTTTTAGAAAGAACGCTAAATTTTCCACCTGGCTCTTTACCATTGCCTCAAATCTCTCCCGTTCTGAGTTGCGAAAAAGGAAAATTGTGGATTTTCTACATGCTTTTTATCCAAAATTACTTGTTAATGACCATCCAGGAAATTTCAATGGAATTGAATATTTTCTCAATCAGATAAAGCCAGATTACAGGATTCCTCTTGTTTTGAAGGAAGTAGAGGGATTTTCAATTGAGGAGATTGCAAATATCCTGAAAATCCCTGAGGGAACTGTAAAATCAAGAATTTTCAGGGCTAAAGAAAATTTGAAAAATTTGATGGAAAGGGGATAAAAAATGGAAAAAGATTTGAAAAATATAACTTATTTTGAACTTCCAGAATCCTTTGAGAATGATGTAATGGATAGGATAAAAAGGATAAAGAAGAGAAGAAAAAGAGCTAAAATGATATTTATTCCTTCGATTCTCATAGCAGTTTTATCTTTCACAGCATTATTTTTGATGAATTCACCCTTAAAAAAAGAAAGGACTGAAGGGAAGCCCATAGCTTTTATGGAACCATTGTCGCAGGAGTATCATGCAGACATTTATTTGGAGGTCATACCAGTTAAAAGTTTTGAAAAAGAAAATCTTTATCTTATTGAATTTGTAAATGAAAAGGAGGAAAGAATTAATGCTTTTTAGGAGGTATAGATGAAAACTAAAATTTTTTCAATAATATTAGCAATTTTTGTGGTTTTAGTTTACAGCCTCTATTCAGAGACCCAGATATCTGATATTGAAAAGGATGTAAAGGAGATTGTAAAGAAATGTTCTCCTTCGGTAGCCAAGGTCATCTCAGAGGATGGAAGAAAAATAATTTCCTCGGGAGTTGTCATTGATAGAGGTTATATTCTTGCCCATTCCCGTGCACTGCATCCTGATAAGGAAGTATTTGTAGAGAATTATAAAGGAGAGAAGGTAAAGGCAGATTTAATAGGAGTTGATTGGGAAAATTTTATAGCTCTTCTTAAAGTTGATGGAAAATATTTTGAAGTTCCAAAATTTGGAAGTTTTTCAAAGATAGAGGTAGGGGACTGGGTGATAGCAATAGGAACTTCTTTTGAGAGTTTCCCATCTGCTTCCTTTGGGATAGTCAATTCAGTTAAAGGGAAGGAGTTTAATGTTAGCCTTGCTACCCCTCCTGGAGGAAGTGGGAGCGGTGTTTTTAACTCAAAAGGAGAGTTAATAGGAATTTTGAGGGGCGATATTTCAGGAAGGGATGTATGGATAAGTTTTAGCAGTTATGATAGGAAAAATATTCCTACTTTCATGGCAGGAGGCTCCTTTTCCATGATTATTCCTGTAGAAAGAGCAAGGGAGATTTACGAGGATCTGAGGAAAAAGAGTTACGAAAAAAAGCCCTATCTTGGTGTTACCATTAAGGAAATAGACGGAAGAATAATTGTGCAAAGTGTTTGGAAGAAAAGCCCTGCTGAGAAAGCGGGTATTAAAGAGAATGACTACATAATTTCTCTAAATGGTAAAAGAATCTACAAGCAGGGAGATTTATCTAATATGATTCAGGAGAGAAAGGTTGGGGATAAAGTAACTCTTGAAATTGAAAGGGATGGGAAATTAATGAAAAAGGAAGCAGTTCTTGAGGAAGCACCAAGGGGATACTTTGCATTTCCTCCCCCTCTTCCATCTCCTCCACCACTTCCTCCATCTCCCCTTAGAATAGCCCCAAAAGCATATCTTGGGGTTCTTGTAGACACTATTCCCAAGGGAATTGAATCTGAAAAGGGAGCTTATATCAAAAGGGTAGAGGATGGTAGTCCAGCAGATAAAGCAGGATTGAAAGAGGGTGATATAATAATCTCCGTTGATAAAGAGAGAATTTTTAGCCCCGATAATTTAGTTGAAGTGATTGGAAATAAAAAGCCAGGAGAACAGGTTGAGATTGGTTTTATCAGGGATAAAAAGGAAAACAAATGCACTGTGACTCTTGCGAAAAGAAAGGAATGGACATGGTATTGGGATTGGGATGATTTCTCTAAGTATTTTGAACTTGAAAGGGAGAAGGAAGAAACAGAAAAGGAATTCGACAAGAAGATGAAAGAGTTATTTGAAAGAAATAAAAAAGAAGCAGAAAAGGAATACACTAAAATGAAGAAAGAGCTTGAAAAAGCTAAGGAAGAGCTGAGAAAAGCCATGGAGGCTCTAAGGGAAAGATTTGATTCTGTAAAAATTATGGTAAAGAGTAAGAAAGAAGGTATTGAGATTTAAAGAGCTTTTTCAAGAAAGACAAAGTAAATCTAAAATATACTCTCACCCTGAATTTTCTTAGGAGCAGGTAGATTATATAGTTTGCATATGCTTCTGTAGAAGTCGAGGATATTAACAGGGTTCTTTTTGGTCTTGATGTTACTGAAGAATATGCCGTTTATCTGGCTTGGCTCCATAGTGCAGTGGTCAGCACTCCAATTTTTATCATTGTCCTGAACAACTTCCTCGTTCATTCCTCCAAGGGTTGACTGCCATGAGACCCTGTAACCGTAATTGGTAGCAGCTCTTAAATCAGGGACAATTTCTGAATCAAAATCTCTGTATAGTTCTTCCCTTTTATAAACTCTAAAAACTGGTCTTTCTCCAGTTACTGGATCCACAAAAGCCTCCAATTTCCTTGCAATCTCCTCTTTAATCTTTTCATAATCCTCTGTTTCTACAGAGCCTTCTGGCTCTCTTCCCTTTAGATTTATGTAAATTCCACCAAGCCCAAGGGAGAAAGCCTTTGTCCTTGACCAATCAACATAGGGGAAAATTGTTTTTCCCTCTGTTCCCCACAAATCCTCTAAATTTCTCAATCTGTCCTTTGCAGATACCTTCTCAACAAGAAAACCATTATCCCTGAGCCAGACATTTAAATTTATTCCCCTTCTAAAAGGAGCAAAACCATGGTCTGAAATAACCATTAGAATTATATCTTTGTCCATAATCTCCATAACCTTCCCCACTATCTCGTCCATTTTCTGATAAGCTTTCGAAATTGTATCTCCATATTTTTCCGCAAGGGATTGATTATATATTGGATTTTTTGGATCTATGAGTCTCCACATAACATGTTGAGCCCTATCAGTAAACATATAAACAAAGATGAAAATATCCCAATCTTTTTGGTTTAGCATTTTCATCATCATTTCCTCTTCCATCTTTGCAGTTTCAAACATGTCGGAAATAAAATACTCTTCACTACCTAGGAATGTGGAGATAGACCATGTGTCTGTCCTCCAGCCAATTGTCTTATACAAACCGATTAAATCAGCTATTTCCCTCGAAAATTTTGGTGGATATGATATTGGAAAGATTGGAACTCTTGGGTGAATATTTATTGGGGTTAGATGGAGCATGATTTCAGGTTCAATAGACTCAAGGTAAAACTTTCCTATTCCCTTAACCTTTATAAACCTATTAAAAGCAAATTCAATCTCAAACCAGTCAGACCATTCACCTATGCCAATCTCTTGAATTCTGTCTTGAATAATTAATCTTATTCTTTTTGTGGAAGGATTAAGTTCAATCCTTAGAGGAACTGATATATCCCTCTTTATCCCTTTCTCCCTCATCTTTACAGGATCTGAGGGATCATAAAATAGTTTATTCCTTGGACCAAGAACATCTGTCTCCCAAGAATTTTTATCCTTATCAAGATAAACTATCCTTACACTGAATTCATTGGAAGCACTGAAAAGCTCTTTATTTGTAGTGTATAGAGCTGGATAACCAATTGTTCCCCTCATATCAGGAATTCCAAGTCCTGCAAGAAGTTTCCCTTCTGAACCAAGTTCAGGAGGAGGAAATGTATCTGGTATGTGGAAAACCTTGGCTCTAATTCCCTTTGATGTCAAATACTTAAAGAAGGGTTCTCCCTTCATATTGTTGATAGGGTAAGGGGTTTTTTCAGGAAGAAAGTTCAGGGCGAAATATAGAACTGAAACTGAAATGGCTAAACTGAATAGCAGGGAGAGAATAAGAGAGTATGAAGTTTTTGCCTTTAAAACCTTTAAAAGAACAAAAATTGCAATAAAAAAGAAAAGGAAAGAAATGAGAGGTATAAAAACAGGGTTTCTTTTTCCAAAAAGAAATTTCTTTGTTCCCTCTCCCATCACGACATAATCGGGCAAATAAGTTCCAGGAACTCTCTTTAGAAAATCGAATACTCCTGAGCCTCCTGGATCAAGCCCTGTCATGAATGAAGCCCATGATACTGGAGTCTGGGGTGGATTGGTTGGAATCATATTTGTAAATATCCCTTCTCTCTCCAATTTTGCAAGATTAGGAAGCTTCCCCTCTTTAAGGAATTGGGAAGTAAGCTGAAAATCTGCTCCATCAAAGCCAAGAATAATTATCTTTGGCTTTTCATTGGAAGTTAGAAAGTTTGAAAGGGTTAATAATAAAAAAAAGATGAGAATTTTATTTTTAATTGAAAAGATATTCTTCATTTTTGCCTCCAGTTCTTTATTTTAAATAAGGACTTTTCCAATGTCAAAATTACGAATTGCATCACTAATTTTCTATATGAAATCGATTCGTTGCATCATAAGAAATTCTACTCGAAATAGAAAATTTTTCCGCCTCCTTGATAAACTTTTAATCAAGGAGGTATATGGATG
>CAZFCI010000283.1:0-2050 GCA_964517525.1 uncultured Clostridia bacterium
CTCTAAGGATGGATATCCTATAAGGAGTAAAACTTGAGAATAGAAGCAAGTCTGCGACTGGACAATCCAAAATTCCCAAAGGACTACAGAAACTATTTTATCTCCTTCGTCAAAACAGTGTTCACAAAATCAAATTCCTTTGATAATCTTTATAAAGAGAAGAAAACCAAGCCCTTCGTATTCTCTCTCTGGCTCGGTGAAAATTTTGAAATTGAGGAGGATGAGATTCTTTTTGGAGATAGAATATCTCTTCTTTTTTCTACTGGAGACCCGATTATTTTTGCTTATTTTTACAATGGGCTGATCAGTATAAAAGAAAAAAATGAAAAGATTCCTCTTGGGAAAGCAAATTTAGAAGTCGAGAAAATTTCCTTGCAACCTTTGAAAAAGATAAAAGACAAGAAAATTCTTTGTAAAACAATCGGAATTTCTATCTTGACAAATCCGGAAGAACCAGCAAAAGACTTCAGAAAATGGTATATAATTCCAACTGATGACCTTGATCTTTTCAATGATGTATTAAGAAAGCGGACTAATGAGAGATATGAGCAAATAAAGGGGATAAAAGGTAATTTTGGAATTTGGCTTAAGACATTGAGCAACGATGAATTTTTTGTTTACAAATCCCTATGTAAGAAAAGCGGGTTAACCAATTCAATAAATGAAACCATTGTTAAACATTACGGAGCCTGGCTTAGAGGATTTAGAGGTATTTTCTTCCTTGAAGGGGATGAAGAGATATTGCAATTTGTCTACGATTATGGTATTGGAGTAAGGACAGGGCAGGGTTTTGGAATGATCGAAATTCTGGGGTAAAAAGGGAGTAAAGATGGTGAGGATTCAAGGTGAAGTTAAAAGAATAAAACCGACTTTTAAAGAGATGGTTAAGATTCCTCTAAGATTCAGGATTTTTTTCTGGGATTGTCCTGAAGGGAAGGTTATTCTTGAAAAGTTTATTTTGAGGATTCTTAATTATGGCAAATTCGAAGACTTAAAATGGGTTTACAAGAGATACCCTAAAGAAACCTATGAAGTAGCGTTCAAATATGGAAATATAAGAAGGGGGGTAAAATTCTTGTTAAAGTTCTGGAGGGATAATGAAATTTGAAAGGATAAAAGGATTGGCTAAGGTGATCCAGAGAAATTTTAGAAACTTCTATCTTGCAGGAGGGACTGCATTGGTAATGAAGTATAAACATAGAATATCCGAAGATTTGGATTTTTTTTCGAATAAAGCATTCTCTTTCCTTAGACTTTCAGCAAAGCTAAGAAAGATATTAAAAGTTGAAAGAGAGGAGAGATTTGAAGATAACATAGATTTTTTTATTGAAGGTATAAAGGTATCCTTTGTTTTTTTTCCCTTTGAAAATATTAAGCCATTAGAAAATTTTGAAGGGATTAAAGTAGCTTCTGATTATGATATTTTTCTTAACAAGATTTATTCAGCAGGAAGAAGAATTGAAAGCAAGGATGCTGTCGATTTTGCCTTCCTCTACAACCGTTACAGATGGGATAAATACTCTGTAAAGAAGGATTTTGAGAAGAAGTTCCCTGATCAAAGCTTTGAAATCTATCTTGGTGCTATTCTATCTACAGAAGACTATCCTGATCTGGACAAGAAAACCTTAGGAATTTTAAAAGAGGTGGAAAAGGGATGGATAAAATGACTGAAACCAAAATTACCCTTTACCCCTCCAACTGGCTTTATAATGCAGGGGTTATAGGATTTTTGAGGGTGCTGGAGTTTGGAGGTAAGAAAAATGCCTTTGATTTTAATGACGATGGAAGTGTTGAGATAACTCCTTTTGCGTTTGATAATTTTGAAATTTATTACTTTGAATATGTGTCGAAATTATATTTACTTCAAAGGATTAATTTGAGAGATGTTGCAACGAAAGTAGATGATAATAAAATAAAAAAAGAGTTGATAGGTCTGGAGCAGAGATTACAAGAGAAAATCAATAATCTCAAATCTAATCAGGATGTGAAAGTTTTTTTCTCCGATGTAAAATTAATTATGGCAGAGAAACAATTAGAAAAGGAACTTAGC
>CAZFCI010000284.1:0-4215 GCA_964517525.1 uncultured Clostridia bacterium
GTATTCAACCTTCTTAAAGAAGGGAAGATCTTCAGACCTGAAGGCTCTTCCGGAGAGGAAACCAATGACTCTTGAACTCATCTTTCATTTACCTCTTGACATAGCACCGCACGACTTTTATTTATCGTAAAAAATCGGATCCTAAATAATTTTGTTATTTAAAACCCCTTTCTTTTGGTATTTGAAAAGGAAGGGTATTTACTATAAGGATGCCATCTGTATATAGTCTTTATCTTTTCCACAAATTGATGATTATATGAAAAAGAAAAATTTAAATTAGTAATAGTTAAGCTCTCCAAAAACTTAGCATTGTTAAGGTTAGCCTAATTATTCTATGATGTCAAATTTTGTATAATCTAAATGACATCCCCATATTTTCAATTAAATAGCTTATAAAATAAATGCAGAAATTAAAGCACCGCCAAGAACAACCCATAAGATATCAACTCCAAAAAATAAGGGTATAAGAGCTGTAACTGCAATTAAAAAACTATGAATATCCCAGTGAACATTCAGACCAAATTTAAATGTAACAGAGAGAAGGAGCCCCACAAAACTTGAAAATATTCCAGAAATAGCTTTCATGAAATATGGAGACCTTCTTATTCTGTCAAAGTAAGGAACAGTTATAATTAGAATAAAAAAGGAAGGAAGAAAAACAGATATTGTTGCAATAACTCCACCAATAAGACCAAATAGTAAATAACCAACAAAGGTAGCAGTTATTACCACAGGACCTGGAGTAATCTGCCCTAAAGCGATACCGTTCAGAAAATTTCGACTATCAAGCCAATGACGAACATCCACGACCTCATGAAACATAAAAGGAACAGAAGCAAATCCTCCTCCAAAGGCAACTAAGTCTATTCTAAGCATAAGAAAGGCAAGCTCAAAAAGCCTTTTATCAATAAAGAATAGGGCTAAAAAACCAAGAAGAGCTGAAATAAGAAGTATAAGAAAGGATTTTACCGAATACAGCTTCCTCTTTTCAATAACCTGAATTTTTTCAATCTTTTGATTTTTGTAAAGCAAGATTCCAAAAAGGGAAGATAAAATGATCACTATGATTGGATTTATCCTGAACCAGAACATTCCTGAAGATAAAATTATAATGATTAAATCTTTCCATTTCTTTAAAGAAGCCCTTGCAAAAAAGAGAGTAGCATTTGCAACAATTGCCACAACTATTACCTGTAGACCTTTAAATATAGAAACTATAAATGGCAGAGTATAAGTTTTCTTGTATAAAGCTGAAAGAAAGAGCATAAGTAAAAAGGAAGGAAATCCAAAACCTATAAAACTTACAATAGCTCCTTCCAAGCCTCTTGTTCTTAAGCCAACATAAGCTGATACCTGCATTGAAGTCGCTCCTGGTATTGTTTGGCATAGAGCCACTCCATCACTAAAAGTTTCCTTATCCATCCATTTTTTATCTTCAACAGCCATTCTCTTGATATGGGCTACAATTGCCGGACCACCGAAAGCAGTTAATCCCAATTTAAGAAAGGAAAGGAATAAATTAATTAGAGATGGCTTAATTCTTTCCATTAATTATTATAATAACAACCATAAAAACTAAACAAGTTTTTATTTCACCAATATCTTTTTCACATTTTCCTTTATAGAGTCAAAACTTCTTGACATAACCTTTTCTGAGATTTAATATTCATTTCTTGGAGGTAATATGAAGGAAGAGATTGTTCAAGATATTCTTGTATTGGGAACAGGTATTGCTGGACTCAGGGCTGCCATCGAAGCAGAAAAGGTCTCCAACGGAAAATTAAAAGTTGCATTAATATCTAAGATTCAGGTTATGAGATCCCATTCCGTTGGAGCTGAAGGTGGAACTGCAGCAGTCCTGAGGGAAGATGAGGGCGATTCCTTTGAACTCCATGCCTGGGACACAGTTAAAGGCTCTGACTTCCTTTGTGACCAGGATTCTGTAGAGGAGTTCGTGAGAATCTGTCCTTCAGAAATTCTTCAACTTGAGCATTGGGGACTGCCATGGTCGAGGGAGAAAGACGGAAGAATTGCTCAAAGACCCTTTGGTGGCCATTCCTTCCCAAGAGCTGTTTTTGCTGCTGATAAAACGGGTTTCTTCGAGATGCAGACATTATATGATACAGTCCTGAAATATCCAAACATATCAATTTTCAATGAAGTCTTTATAACTTCAATAATAGTTGAGGATGGAGTTTTCAGAGCAATAACAGGAATTGATATGAAGACAGGCAACTTCATGGTTTTCAAAGGAAAAGCCCTAATAATTGCATCTGGTGGAGCAGGAAGAATTTTCGGCTTTACAACATATGCCCATTCAGTCACAGGTGATGGCCTTTCAATGGCTTACAGAGCAGGTATACCCCTCAAGGATATGGAATTCCTTCAATTCCATCCGACAGGACTTGTCCCATCTGGAATTCTCATAACAGAGGCAACAAGGGGTGAAGGGGGTTACCTTTTGAATAACAAAGGTGAAAGATACATGGAAAAATATGCTCCCAAAATGATGGAGCTTGCACCAAGGGATATAATATCCAGGTCATCAATGACTGAAATTGAGGAAGGAAGAGGATTCAAGGGTCCTGACGGGCTTGATTATGTCCATCTTGACTTAAGGCATCTCGGAGCCGAGAAGATAAACAAGAGATTACCCCTTATAAGGGAGCTCTGCATTAAGATGGTTGGAATTGATCCAATCTATGAGCCAATACCTGTTAGACCTGTTGCCCACTATTCAATGGGTGGTATACATTGTGACTCAAAGGGAGCAACTCCTTTAAAGGGGATATGGACTTCAGGAGAGGCTGCATGTGTTTCAATCCATGGTGCAAACCGCCTCGGCTCAAACTCAACCGCTGAATGCCTTGTTTATGGTGGTATAACAGGAAGAGAATCAGCAATTTATGCAATGAATTCAAATATTCATGAGCCAAGCCAGTCTTTAATTTCTGATGAAGAGAAAAGGATTGAGGAGTTAAAGAGAAAAGATGGAAAGGAAAGTCCTTACAAAATCAGATATGAGCTAAGAGAAACAATGGATAAAAATTTTGGAGTATTCAGAACTGGAGAATCCATGAAAAAGGGGATTGAAAAGATTGAGGAGTTAAAAGAGAGATTTAAGAATGTGAATGTTGTAGATAAAAGCTCTGTTTACAATACTGACCTTACCTCCGTCCTTGAGCTTGGCTTTATGCTGGATGTAAGTGAGGTGCTTGCTAAGGGTGCATACTTGAGAGAGGAATCAAGAGGAGGCCATGCAAGAAGAGACTTTCCAAAGAGAGACGATGAAAAATGGTTAAAGCATACTCTTGCCTATTACACAAAGGATGGACCTAAGTTTGAATATATTCCTGTTAGAATAACAATGTGGAAACCTGTTGAAAGAAAATATTAATGGGAAAGGAGGAAATAATGAATCAGAAAACATACAAAAATCGTCTTGGTATTTTGGGCTGGTTCTATGGAGGGAAATACTGGATTGAAAGATATGCTTACATCCTTCATAGAATCAGTGGCTTTGCCCTTATTTTCTATCTTTCCCTCCATGTTTTTGTAACAGGGGAAAGGGCAAAGGGAAGTGAAGCCTGGGAATCAATTATGGGATTTCTGAAAACTCCTATTTTTCATTTCCTCGAATATCTTTTGCTCCTTGCCTTCATCTACCATGCAATTAATGGATTTAGATTGATTTTCCTTGAATTTGGTGTCTTCCTTGGAAAACCTGCCCAGCCAAAATATCCTTACATCACATCCATTCACAAGCAGAGACCCTTTGTTTTCATCCTGATGATTCTTGGGGCTATTTTTATTGTAATTGCTACAATCGAGTATTTTAAAATTGGAGGTTGAAAATGAAAGAGTCAAGATTATGGTTTTTACAATTTCTAACAGGTGCAATTCTCCTCTTTCTCCTCACAATGCACATGGGAATAATGCATCTTGAGGACATTTTTGGATTTATAAGTAAAGTCTCAGGAGTTGAACCTCTTGACTGGAAAGCAGTTCTCCACAGGAGTAAGCAAGTTGCTTTTCTTGTTGTAAACATAATATTCCTTGGATCTGCTCTATTCCATGGACTTTATGGTTTGAGAAACATTCTCATAGAGGCTATCCCTGCAAAAAAATTTGGTAAGATACTGGGTTTGATAATAACTTTTTTTGGAATTATTCTTTTCCTTTATGGTTCCTACGCTACAATAGGTATTTATGTCA
>CAZFCI010000285.1:0-12472 GCA_964517525.1 uncultured Clostridia bacterium
CAAAAATCTTCCCAATGGATTTGAAACAGTAGTTGGAGAAGGGGGTAAGACTCTTTCTGGAGGGGAGAGGAAGAAGCTATCGATAGCAAGGGCAATACTTAAAGACTCTGACATGATAATCTTTGATGAAGCAACATCGGAGCTTGACTCTGAATCGGAGGAAAGGATTGAGGAGCTCATGAAAGAGAGATTCAAAGAAAAAACCTGCCTTATAATCTCCCACAAGCAAATGAATTCAAATATTTTTGACAGAATCTTCAGGATTGAGGATGGGGTTTTAAAGGAGCTAAAGACCTGATATTTTCTGTAAATATCGATAAACTTTTAAAAAGATAAGTTATGGATATAGGAAGGTTAAGACATGAGTTAATGAAGATGCTTCCTAAAACATTTCTCCCATATTCCCTGCATACTTTTTGAAATGGAGCCTATTCAATAACCTAATTTTCTCAGCATTTCCTCATCAAAACCAAAATGGTGGGCAATTTCGTGCATAACGGTCTTTGCAATCTCCCTTTTTATATCATTAACATCCCTGAATGTTCTCTCAAGGGGCTTCTGGAAAATAACTATACAATCAGGAGGAAAATTTCCATAGAATGCTCCCCTCTTTGTTAGAGGGATTCCTCTGTAAAGACCAAAGAGGTAATTTCTTGATTTAAGCCCCAATGATTTTAAATCCGATGGAGATGGCCAATCCTCTACAATAATTACCACATTTTCAAGCTTCTGTCTGAAAATCTCAGGAAGGGAATCTATCACTTCACCAACAATTCTTTCAAATTCTTCTCTTTCCAATTTATCCCTTCATAAAATTTCCAAGGCCAAGTAATTTCTTAAAGCTTGATTTTTTCATTAATTTTTTCATCTCAAGGAATTGACGAATGAGCTGGTTGACTTCCTGAACAGGTCTTCCAGAACCTTTAGCAATCCTCAGTCTCCTTCTTCCATCGATTCTTTCAGGATGAAGCCTTTCCTTAGGTGTCATGGAATCTATTATTGCAATCATATGGATAATTTTCTTCTCTTCAATATCAATTCCAGAAAGATTTTTTAAAGGTCCTATTGCAGGAAGATGCTCAAGAATATCTCTGAAGGAACCCATCTTCTTAATCATTTTTAACTGCTCCCTCAAATCTTCAAGGGTAAATTCATCCTTTCTAAGTTTCTTTTCCATTTCTTCAGCTTTTTTAATATCTATAGCCTTTTCTGCTTTCTCTACAAGAGTCAGAACATCTCCCATTCCGAGAATTCTTGATACGAGACGATCGGGATAAAAGGGTTGAAAGTCATTATATTTTTCTCCAATTCCAATGAACTTTATAGGCTTCCCTGTAACGGAGACAATTGATAGAGCAGCTCCTCCCCTCTGGTCTCCATCGAGTTTAGTTAGTATTATTGATGTAATTCCAATTTTTTCATCAAATATTTTTGCAGATTTCACAGCATCCTGACCTGTCATTGAATCAGCTATGTAAATTGTCTCTGAAGGTTGAAGCAAATTCTTAACCTCTTTAAGTTCCTCCATAAGCTCCTCGTCAATGTGAAGTCTTCCTGCGGTATCAACAATCAATGGATTAAAGCCCCTATCCTTAACATAAGTAATCAACCCATTCACAATCTCTTTTAAATTCATCTCCTTAAATTCATAAAATGGAATCCCAACTGATTTAGCGATACTTTTAAGCTGGCTCTGAGCAGCTGGTCTTTTCATATCGATGGAAGCAAGAATTGGAGAGTATCCATTGTTTTTTAAATAGAGGGCAAGCTTCCCCGCAGTTGTTGTCTTACCAGTTCCCTGAAGACCTGCCAGCATAAAAATTGTTGGGATTTTGGCGGAAAAAAGAAGGGATTTTCCTTCTTTTCCAAAAAGTTCCAAAAGCTCATCCCTAACTATCTTTACAAGGAGAGTGTGAGGGGTGAAACTCTCCATAACTTCTTTACCAAGGGCTTTCTGTTTAACTCTTTCAATAAAGTCCTTCACAACATTAAGATTTACATCAGCCTGAAGGAGGGAAAGTCTCACATCTCTTAAAGCTTGATTGAGATTTGACTCAGTTAGTTTTCCCTCTCCCTTAATAAATTTTAAAGCCTTTTCAATTCCAGAGGATAAAATCTCAAGCATATATTTATAATGAAATAAAGATGAAAAAGAGTCAAATTGTTTTTTAAATTTGACATGCGACATCCCGAGAAATAAAATTTAGAAGAAGGAGGAAAAAGTGGGAAGAAAAGTTTTCCTGACTTTTTCAAATTTGTTTTTTTTTGTTTAATTTCCTTTTGGCAGTGGAAAAGCCAGTAATTATTGGGAGGGAACATGGTGAAGGAGAATTAATTCAACCAAGGAGATTTGAAGAGGGTCCTGACGGAAACATCTATGTTTACGATTCTTCTGATGCCTTTATAAAGGTCTACTCTCCTGAAGGGAAATTCATCAGGAAGATTGGAGGAAAGGGAGAGGGACCAGGTGAGATAAAGAGAGCTGATGGAGCTAATTTTGGGTTCACTTATGATGGCAAGTCCTTATACATAACAGAATACTTTAGAGGTCATCAGTGGATTTCAGTTCTTGATATTAAAGGAAATTTCGAGAAGGCAATACATTTGAATTTCAAGACTTTTGGAGTAGTAAAAGCAGAATCCCTTTCCGATGGGACATTTCTTGTTCATATTAACTTATTGGAGCCGCCCAAATCTGTCGAGGATTATTATCACTGGATATTCCCTGATATTCTTGTCAGAATAGATGAAAAGGGAGAAGCTGTTCAGGAAATTTTGAGAAAAAAATACATTTATACTATTTCTTTATCAGGAAGTGGAGGTGATATTGGTGCTATCCCCTTTATTCCTAAATTTTTATGGCTTCCATGGAAGAACAATAACATAATTTTTGCCGATGGGCTGAGCACAAAGTTTTCAATTTATGATTTTTCTGGAAATAAAATAGGAGAGTTTCAAACACCTCTTCCAGAGCCAGAAAAAGTAACTTTAAAGGACATTGATAAGTGGAGAGAAGAGAGAAGAGAGGTGCTGAGCAGGAATAGAGCATGGTTTGAAACATTCGGGAAGGTTATAGACAAATATAAAAATTCTATCTATGACAAGAAACCAAATCTTCATGACATTTATTTAACTCCTGAAGGGAATATCCTAATCTCAGGTCTGAATGGAAATTATTATTTGATAGATCAAAAAGGGAAACTTCTCTCATCAATAAAATCCAATGCCTATGGTATAAAAATTACAAAAAACTTTATTTTATTTGGAAAAGAAGATGCGGAAGGAGTCTCAACAATTTACTGTCTAAAGAGAAAGGGGAAAGAAGCAGAAGATTTGAAAAGGCTAAAGGATATCTGATCCTTTAAAAAAATTTAAATAAAGCCTATTCGAGTTTTACATATTTCTGGAGTTCCTTTCCTTCACCCTCAAGTCCTGATGAGATAAATGTCTCCATTTTTGGAATCCCACGATTGTCCCATCCTCTGATTTTGTAGTAAAGATCAAGGAGGGAATCGTATTTATCATATTCTAAAACTTTCCCTGCAATTGGACCTTCTTTGTCCGCATTGGATGGATCAAACCAGACAGCGGGAGGATAATCCCATTTTCTATTCCAATCAGGGTATTCTCTGACCCAGAAAGCTCTTATGAGATTGTAAATTCTGTCAGCAACCTTCCAGAAATCTTCGAGAGTGCAGTTTGAGCCGGTAGCTATGTTAAAGTATTTTGCATAATTTTCGAGCTCCCATCCTATCTCTACCCATGGGAACCTGCAGGAAACTATAAATTCAAAAAGTCCTCCCCTTATTCTCTGAAGTTCAATAACTCTTCTTGCCTTTTCCTCTCCGTATGAATCCCTTGCAGTCTGGGTTAACTCAAACATTATAACCCATGCATCTTTGTGATGGGCTCCAATAGGTGATGTCCCATAGGCAAGAGCCATCCCTGGAACAAACTTGCAATTGTATGCTGATATTTCAAGACCTTTTACATGCATTGCATAACTTGAACTTCCTTTTCCTATTTTCTCTGCCATTCTCTTTGTTCCAAGGGCTAAAAGCTCTCCCTCATCTCTCCTGTAAGCGATTTTTCTCAAAAGCTCCTTAGCCTTTTCCGCATCTCCAAATCTGAAATCTTCATCTATGGCACCATTTTCAATAGCGTCAGCGTAAAAGGCAAGAACACCTCCTGATGAGATTGTATCTATTCCAAAGTCATCGCAAAGATAATTAAGAGAAGCAACTTGAGGGAAATCGAAAATTTCAAGGTCGCTTCCAAGCATTCCAATATTTTCATAGTCAAGCTCCGAATGCCTCCCCTCTTTATCAAGGATTGTAATTCCACATTTCATTGTACAGTTTGGACATCCATAGACTGCAACCTTAGACTGGGCAAGTCTTTCTCCATCTATTCTCCAGGCTTCAGGATGGGAAGTCTTTCTCATATTCTTTACTGGCAAAGCATTTACATCATTGCACCAAGCAAGAACTCCTGTTGTTCCTTGTAGAGACCAACCAGTCTTTTTGTCAATCTCTCCAACTTTTTTTAAATCATCCCTTCCAACTTTTTTCATTCCTTCAGGATCAGCAACTGGTATTTCTTTACTTCCTTTTATTACAATTGCCTTCAGATTCTTCGAACCCATTACCGCTCCAATTCCAGGTCTCCCCCCTGCTCTTCCTTCGAGGCTTCTTATTATTGAATAAAGGACTTTATTCTCACCTCCCTGTCCAATTGTTAGAATTCCAGCTCTTTTTCCATATTTTTTATAAAGCCATTCCTGAGTCTCATAGGAGCCTTTACCCCAGATTTCGTCTGCGGGAAGGAATTGAACCTTATCATCCTCAATATAAAGATAGATAGGTTTTTCTGATGCGCCCTCGATTATTAGAATGTCGTAACCAGCCTTTCTCATCTGTTCAGTAACCCATGTTCCGAGGTTTCCGTCCCCATATCCTCCTGTCAAAGGAGACTTTGCAGCAACAACAGTCTTTCCAGTGTTTGGGGCAGGTATACCTGCCATAGGTCCTAAGGCAACAATTAATTTATTCTCAGGACCAAGGGGATCTATTCCTGGTTTCAACTCATCCCAGAGAATTTTTACAGCAAATCCTCTTCCTCCAACCCATTTTCTCGCAAAATCTTCGCCAAAGGTTTCCTTTTTTATTTTTCTCTCTGTTAAATTAATTCTTAAAATATTGCCGAGCCATCCTTTCATATTAGACCTCCGATAGTATCATTTCTATTTGATAACATAATAATAATTTATAGTCAATTCTGGAAATTTTATTTTATCTTTTTCTTTCGACTGATATCTCCCCTTCATAAGAGCGTATAAAAAATATTGGATTTCTCTGGAGAGTATTTGGTTCTATAATTCTTTTTATTACATTTCCATCCATATCTCTTGCAACTGGAAACCCCATAAGATAAAGAATAGTCGGGGCAATATCGACTATTTTAAACTCCCCTTGTAATCCATTTCTGTTAATGGAGGAACCTAAAAACATTGCAATTCCATCCGGTGCATTGTCATGATAGGCAGAAATTTCTTCTGAACCATAGATGAAATTTATAACCCTTTTCCATAAAGGGATTGGACTCATACCATGAGGTGAGTAAATCAGAAGGATCTCGTCATCCTTCATGGAAGAAAGAAAACTCCCAATTATCGAATCATAATAATCATAATATCTTTCAATTACCATTGAATAGAGAGGGAGATTCTCCTCTTCCCCCATCAAAGGTTGTTCAGGTCTTGAAAATCTCCAGAATCTATGCTCGATTGTGTCGAGACCGTTAAAAAAAGCATGGAGATATAAAGGCTCTGATTTTTGCTTCTGATTCATTGCCTCACGAAATACTGATTCATCCTTCACAAATGAATCAAAGAGTATATCTGTTAAAGGATTTTTTGGAAAATCACCAATTATATTTTTAAATCTCAAGAGAGTTTCAGAAGAAGCCTCTACTTCAGAGGGTTCAATAAGAAAGAAAGAATGTTTAGAAGAATTTAAAACAGATATGATACCCTTAGCGTGGGACATAACTTTCTTCTTCTCCAGAATTCCAAATATCTCAAGTTTGTAAAGAAAGACAAAACGCGGAAGAAAGGAAAGGCAGGAAGTAACACCTTTAAATTGATAACAACTCTCGAAAATCTTATGTTTGTAAGGATACTTTCCAGTTTGAAAGGAGGCAAAAAGAGTTGTCTTATCCTGTGGTCTGAAATTCTTTACCATTCCCCACGAACCATTTTCCATTACATGGGAGAAGTTGGGGAGTTTTTTTTCCGATGTCAGGGGCGCAATAAAATCAAGGGTCAAACCGTCCATCTCCAAAACTATCACTCTTTGTCCTCTGATCCTTTCGAATCCTACTGATGTTGAATGAGCTTCCAACAAATGTCGCTCTTTTGAAGAAAGAAACATAAAGGAAAAAATCACCAAATAAAAGATGATGTAGATAAAAGAAGGGATTTTACTTCTAAAAATAAGAAATAAAGAAAAAGCTCCAAAAACTATTAGAAAAAAACCCCAGTAATTTATTTTTTTCAGAACCTCTGGGATTATATAAATTGAGAAATAGCAAGAGTTGAGAATATACAATATTCCAATTGCTATTGAAGTAACTGAGAGAAGGGAAGCAACAAGCTTTGCGTTGAAGAAATTTTTTACAAAAGTTGTTTCAAAAAGAAAGGATAGAAATTCTGTCATTAAAAATGTAAGGAAAAATGAGAGAAAAGCATAAAAGGGTAACAAGATAAGAAATAAATTAAAAAAATCCTCTCTTTTAAATGGAGCATAGGAATTTAAGAAAAGGATAAGGACAAGTAAAAGAAAAGTGGTTGACAAAGATGGCAAGATAAAATTTGTAAATCTCTTCAGGAAACCCATTATAATGGTAAGTCAAGAGGTGTGGAAATAAATAGAAGGATTGTTTTCCCAACTCTAATTTCTGTGTGGTCCTGAAGCTCGCTCTCAAGAATTCTCTTTTCGTTAATATATGTCCCATTGGTGCTACCAAGATCTCTTATGAGTATTCTATTTTCAAGAAACTCGATACAGGCATGTTTTCTTGAAACTTCCATATCCATTAGAAGTACATCAGTTCCTTCTCTTCCTATTGTTATATAGGGTTTTTTTATGTGGAAGATGGCACCCGCATCCGGTCCACTTATAACCGCTATGGAATACCTTTTATCCTCTGGTAGTCTGAGTTTCTCTTCAAAAGAAGGAGCTTCCTTAGCTGTTGTTTTTTTTGTCTCTTCGAGTTCTTCTTTTTCTTCTTCAGACTTCTCCGAGACTTCAAATACTGTTAGACATTTCGGGCACTTGAACTTCAGCCTTTTCCTTAGTTCTAACTGTTCCTCCTCTATTCTATAAAAAGCCCTACAATTAGGACATTTAATAATCATCCGAGGTTCTCCTCTCTAAAATTCTCAATTTTCATCAATACAACAAAACCTGATCCCCCGCCTTTACCAAGCAATGAAAGAATTTTTTCATCTCTATTAATAAGACCCTCTCCAAAAAACCTTAAAATCTTTCCTTCTTTTGATGGCAGGGAGATTCCATATATTCTTGAGTCTGTTGAAAGAGCAAGCTCAACATTCGAGTCAGAAATGAAGAAAGCTACATACTCTTTGCCATTTATTTTTACATGTTTTATTTCAGAAACAACAAAGGGATAGGGTGTCTCATTCAGAAGAACCACCATGAATGTTTGCGAACTCTTTTCTAATATCTCTTTTCCCATAGCAATTTTAGTTTAACATTGCAGATGGGGTAGAGTCAAACCAAACTTTGGAACTGATTTTATCTCAAATATTCATTCCAGGCTTTGGTCTCTAATTCAATTTTTTTCTCAATTGCTTCCACAAAGAGGCGAGCAAGCTGTATGTTGGTTATGAGAGGTATTGAAAGATCGACTGCCAATCTCCTTATTTCATAGGAATCGTCAAATTCAAGCTTGTCGTAAGAAAATGGGATGTTTATTACAAGGTCAATTTTTTTGTTCAAGATGAAAGTCTTAACATTTGGCTCTTTCTTTTCATGAATCTTGAAAAGGGTCTCATTTTCTATTCCATTTTTTGTCAAAAATTCCGATGTGTGCTCTGTTGCATAAATCTTGAAATTCATATTTTTAAATTTCCTTATCCATCCAATGCATCTGAATCTGTTTTCATCTCCTTTTATCGTAAGAAGAACTGATCTTTTAGGGATTTTGAATCCTGTTGATATTATTGCCTTTAAAAAAGCCTCATGGATACTTCTTCCAAAGCATGCAACCTCTCCTGTTGAAACCATCTCAACAGAAAGGATTGGGTCAGCTTTTTCCAGTCTTGAAAAGGAAAACTGGGGAGCCTTTACACAAATATAATCTTTATCAAAAAGAGATTTCTCTATCCTTTCAACTCTGTCTTCTATCATTGCCCTTGTCGCAATATCGATGAAATTTATTCCGTATGTTTTTGAAACAAAGGGGAATGTTCTTGAAGCCCTTAAATTAAGCTCTATCACTTTAACCTTATTATCCTTTGCGATGAATTGAATATTGAAGGGTCCAGTTATTCTCAATGCTTTTGCTATTTTCTTTGCAATCAGTCTTGCCTCTCTAAAGGTCTGGACATGAATTCTTTGGGCTGGAAGGATTATTGTTGCATCGCCTGAATGGACACCCGCATTCTCAATATGTTCTCCAACTGCATAACATAAAATTTCTCCATTCTTTGCCACTGCATCGAATTCAATCTCCTTAGCATCCTCAATGAATTTACTTATAACAACTGAGCCTTCTGATGAGAATGTCCTTGCTTTTCTAAGGTAATTTTCAAGTTCCTTTTCATTGAAAGCAACAGACATGGATGAGCCACTCAGAACAAAACTTGGCCTTATTAAAACTGGATATCCTATTGAGTTGGCAAACTCCCTTGCTGATTCAAAGGATTTGAGTTCCTTCCATTCAGGTTGTTCAATCCCTAATCTGTCGAGAAGGGAGGAGAATTTGTGTCTGTCTTCTGCAATATTTATATTCTTTGGTTCAGTGCCCAAAATTTTGAATCCACTTTTGTGGAGATGAAGGGCAAGATTGTTGGGAGTTTGACCCCCCATTGATACAATTACACCCTCGGGTTTCTCCTTCTCACATATGTCGAGAATTCTTTCAAGAGTAAGCTCCTCAAAATAAAGGGTGTCACAAATATCATAATCTGTAGAAACTGTTTCAGGATTAGAATTTACCATGATTGTCCTTTTCCCCATCTTGGAAAGACTCTTGGCACAATTTACAGCACACCAATCAAACTCAACTGAGGAGCCTATTCTGTAGGGACCAGAGCCAATGATTAAAATCCCTCCTTTTTCAAAATCTATATCTTCCCCTTCCTCGTTGTAGGTTAAATAAAGATAGTTTGTCTTTGCCGGGTATTCTGCAGATAGAGTGTCTATCTGCTTAACAAAAGGAACAATTCCAAACTTTTTTCTGAGAGCTCTTATTTCCCCCTCTTTTTTACCCTTTAATTTTGCAATCTGAGAATCAGAGAATCCAAGCCTTTTTGCCTTGAGGAGAATATTCCTTTGCAATTTTGACTTCGAAATTGTCTCCTCAAATTCAACTATATTTCGGAACTTCTCAAGAAACCATAAATCAATCTTTGTAATTCTGTTTAGCTCTTCAATTGAATATCCTTTTTTTATAGCCTTTGCTATTGCAAAAAATCTCTTATCGGAAAAGAAATCCTCTTTTAGATCAATCGGTTCAAAATAAGAGGATAGGCCATCAGCGCCTATCTCCAGCATGCGGATTCCTTTCTGGAAAGCCTCTTCAAAGGTTCTTCCTATCCCCATTACCTCTCCAACACTTTTCATTTGAGAACCTATCCTCCTTTCAACCCTTCTGAATTTCTGAAAATCCCATCTTGGAATTTTAACAACAACATAGTCAAGGGATGGTTCAAAGCAAGCAGTTGTTGCATTTGTAACTGAGTTTTTCAATTCTGGCAATCTCTTTCCAAGAGCAAGTTTTGCAGAAACATAGGCTATTGGATAGCCTGTTGCCTTTGAGGCAAGGGCTGAAGACCTTGAGAGTCTCGCATTTACCTCGATAACCCTGTAATCCCATTTTTCAGGAGAAAGGGCAAACTGGATATTACATTCTCCAACAATACCGAGACTCCTGACAACCTCAATGCTTATTCTCCTCAACTCATGATATTCAAAATTTGTAAGGGTCTGAGATGGGGCAACAACTGCACTCTCACCTGTATGGAGCCCCATTGGATCAATATTCTCCATGTTGCATATAATTATGCAGTTATCCTCTGAATCCCTCATAACCTCATATTCAACTTCCTTCCATCCATAAAGATACTCCTCAATAAGAACCTTTTTTGATACTGAAAATGCCCTTGTTAGCATTCTCTCAAGCTCTTCTCTATTTTTTGCCACTCCTGATCCCCTTCCACCAAGTTCATAGGAAACCCTTAGCATAACAGGATAGCCAATTTTCTCTGCTGAAGCCAGCCCCTCTTTAATTGACCTTACAGAAAAGCTTTTTGGAGTTTTTACATTTATACTCTTCAACTTGCTAACAAAAAGTTCCCTATCCTCTGTCTCCTTTATTGCCTTCAGTGGTGTTCCAAGAACCTTTACAGAGTATTTTTTTAGAAAATTTTCAAGGGCGATTCCACAATTCAGAGCGGTTTGGCCACCAAATCCGAGAAGGATTCCATCAGGCTTTTCCCTCTTTATTATTTTTTCGACAAAATCTTTTTTAACTGGAAGAAAGTATATTTTACTTGCTAAATCTTGATCCGTCTGTATCGTAGCAATGTTTGGATTTACAAGGATTGTTTCTATCCCCTCCTCCTTTAAGGCTTTCAATGCCTGAGAGCCTGAATAGTCAAACTCTCCTGCTTCACCAATTTTCAAAGCGCCACTACCAAGGAGGATAACTTTCACTTTTTCCCTCTTTTTAAAAGGTTCAAGAATTCATCAAAAACAAACTCTGTATCCTTAGGACCAGGAGAACCCTCTGGATGAAACTGAACAGAGAGGAAAGGTTTCTTTTTGTGACGAATACCCTCAATCGTTCCATCATTGGCATTTAAAAACCAGATTTCCCAGTCATCTTTCACTTCATTCAGAACTGCAAAACCATGATTCTGACTTGTTATGTAACACCTTTTACTTTTTAATTCAACACAGGGTTGATTCTGGGACCTGTGTCCGTATTTCAATTTGTAAGTTTCCATTCCCGTTGAGAGGGCGAGAATTTGATGTCCAAGACATATTCCAAGAATTGGTTTATCATCCTCAAGAAGTCTTTTAACATTTTCAATTGTCTTATCGCACATCTTTGGGTCCCCAGGTCCGTTGGATATGACAATTCCGTCAAAATCAATATAGTTAAAATCGTAATCCCAGGGAACCCTGATTACCTTTAAACCCCTGCAAACAAGGGCTCTTATAATACTTCTCTTTACACCACAGTCAATAAGAACAACCCTCTTATTCCCTTTCCCATATTCACATATTTCCTTGCAAGAGACTTCTTTTACAATATTTTCTTTATTAGGATCGTAGAAATCTAACTCTTCTCCCTCATAAATTATTTTCCCAAGCATTGTCCCCTTTTCCCTCAAAATTTTAGTCAGAGTCCTTGTAGGAATACCTGTAAGAGCTGGAATTCCTTCTTCTTCAAGCCAATCCTCAAGGGTTTTATTCCTTGACCAGTGGGATGGTTTTTCGCAAATTGAACTCAAAACTAAAGCCTTTACCTGAATCTTATCAGATTCATAATTTTCAAAGTTAGAGATTCCATAATTCCCGATTAAAGGATATGTAAATACAAGTATCTGTCCATAGTAACTCGGATCTGTGAGGCTTTCTGGATAACCAACCATTCCAGTGTTGAAAACAACTTCCCCGGAAACACTCCTTTTAGCTCCCTTTATCTCCCCCTCAAAAAAAGTTCCATCCTCTAATAAAAGTATTCCTTTACCATTTCTCTCTACTCTCTCCATAAAAATAATAAATCCCTGTAATTTCTTTTCTTTTTGAAAATCAAAATTTTATCCCTCTTCACAACTCCCTTCTTCCCGACATAAACTTTCATCTTGATAATTATAACAATTTTATTGAAATATTAAAATAGTAACTCAAAGCCACTACAACTCCTTGATTCTCCAGCGATTTTCGTTTAAATTATAAAAGGAGAAGTTTATGATTAGAGTTAAAAGGATGCAAACAAATCTTTCAAGAAGAAGCAATATGGGAAGAAATGAAGTAATTATAACAGGTCTTGATTGGTTAATTGATATTTTAAGGGTATTCAAAGGGCGAAAATATGGTTCAACAAAATTTGTTTGAAGAAGGGGAGAAGAAACTTTTTAATTTAAAAGAGGCAAGTATATGGGCTTCCCAATATCTAAATCGTAAAATTACTGTTTCAAATATATCATATCTAATTC
>CAZFCI010000286.1:0-29562 GCA_964517525.1 uncultured Clostridia bacterium
GAAAAAAGTTTAACATAGTCTATATCCCATTTTTTAAGGCTTTTCCATAGAGGGGAGGAGGGAGAGAATAAAACTTTAAGTCTTCTTAGAATTTGAGCCCTTACAATTTCAACCGCAGCAAAATTTGCAGCAGGGAGGGTCGGAGTGAAGATAAGTATTCCTGAATTGGAAAAGGGCATGAAATCAAGAACCCTTGAATCCAGACCAGCTTTTAGGTCAAGTATTATAAAATTAGCATCAAGGGAGTTTATCTCCCTTATCAGATTCCTCCTTTTTTCATCATCAAGATGGACGAACTCATCCATTGAACCATATGGAGAAGCTATAAAACCGAAATTTATGTATTCTCCCTTAGGATCCAATCTGCTGTCAAGGGGAGTTATACAATCTTTTAAAGGAACATCTTTCTTGAAAAAGTGATAAAGGTCATATTTTATAGGAATATCTATACTGTTTCTTATGCTGGAAGTTCCGAAATCAAGGTCAATAAGAACAGTTTTCCCGTACTTTGAGAGTCCAAGGGCAAAATTAATTGCAAATGTAGTCTTTCCGACTCCTCCTTTTCCAGATGATACAGGTATTATCCTTTTCATCGATTGAATATTATATCATACACCAAAAAATCAAACTAAAAAATTGAAGTTTTAATTGTTTTTTTTTTAATGTATAATTTTACCTTATTTTTTGCAATTATAGGAGGTTTTTATGAAAAAGATTGATTTATCTCTTTCCAATCTAAAGGAGCTCTTCCCATCAGACTTTACTGAGGAGCAAATTTCCCATGCTCAGACTCTTTTCCTAAAGGAGCTTGCCCTTTCCCTTCACAAGTTCTACAGAGGTAAGATCTCCGTTGTTCCTAAGGCTGGTATTTACGGTTTTAACTGGTTCAACATCTGGTATACTCCTGGTGTTTCAAAAATCTCAACCACAATAAGGGATGTTCACGATCTCTCCTTTGAGCTTACAAACAGAGGTAATCTTGTTGCTGTTGTTTCAGACTCTTCAAGGGTTCTTGGCGATGGAGATGTTTCCCCCTCTGGTGGTCTTGGAGTCATGGAAGGAAAAGCATTCTTAATGAAATATCTCGGAGGTATTGACGCTATTGCCCTTTGTATTAACAGTTTTAATGAGAGAGGTGTTCATGATCCTGATAAGATAATTCATTTCGTCAAGATGCTTGAGCCATCTGTTGGCGCAGTCAACTTAGAGGATATTTCTCAGCCTCAGTGTTATAAGGTTTTGGACACTCTAAGAGAAATCTGTGAAATACCCGTCTGGCATGATGATGCTCAGGGGACAGGATGTGTCACTCTTGCTGGCTTGATCAATGCTTTGAAAATCGTAGAAAAGGATATTGACAAAGTAAAGATTGTTTTTTATGGCGCTGGTGCATCCAACACAACAATTGCCCGTCTCATAATAAAGGCTGGCGGAAATCCAGAAAGGATGATCCTATTTGATACAAAGGGAGCCCTTCACAAAGACAGAATGGATATAAAGGAAGATCGAGCTTTTTACAGAAAATGGGAACTCTGTGAGCAGACAAATCCTGACAAGATAAAGGATATAGAGGAAGCAATGAAAGATGCTGATGTTTTAATAGCAATGAGCAAGCCTGGTCCAAATACTGTAAAGAAGGAATGGATAGCAAAGATGGCGAAAAAAGCAATTGTCTTTGCATGCGCAAATCCTGTACCTGAAATTTACCCATACGCTGCAAAAGAGGCTGGAGCTTACATTGTTGCAACAGGAAGGGGTGACTTCCCCAATCAGGTTAACAATTCCCTCGGCTTCCCCGGAATTCTTAAGGGAGCCCTTCTCGTTAGAGCAAGAAAGGTAACTGATGAGATGGCTATTTCTGCAGCATACTCCCTCGCTAAATTTGCAGAGAAGAAAGGAATTCATCCCGAATACATAATACCAACAATGGATGAAACCGAGGTATTTGCTCAGGAGGCAGCTGATGTTGCCACTCAGGCTATAAAGGATGGAGTTGCAAGAATAAAACTGAGCTGGGATGAGGTTTACAACAAAGCACTCCAGGATATAAAAGAAGCGAGAGAGATTGTAAAACTTCTAATGAACAAAAACTTTATAAAGAAACCGCCTATAAAGCTTATAGAAGAAGCTCTGAAGAAAGCTATAGAGGCAGTTAAATAAGAAAATTTATAATTCTTTTTTATAAAGCTTAGATTTGATAAATTAATATTTTAGAAATGTCAATAGTTTACTTTTATCCTTTTAAAGGAAAAGAGACTAAAGAAGAATTGAAAAATGCTATTTTGAAGCTACTTTCAGCTACTGAATTTCTTGAGGAAATTTCCGAAGGGGATATTATAGCGATAAAAATGCATTTTGGAGAGGAGGGGAACAGAGGTTTTATAAAGCCTGAGTTTGCTAAGGTTGTTTCCGATGAGATAAAAAAGAAAGGAGCAAAGGTATTTTTTACAGACACAAACACCCTTTACAAGGGAAGGAGGTCAAATGCGATTGAGCATTTGATGTTAGCCTATGAACATGGTTTTACTCCAGATTTTCTTGGTGCACCTGTCATTATAGCTGATGGAATCCTCGGAAATGCAGAGGTTAAAGTAAAGATAGATGGTAAGCATTTCAAAGAGGTTCCAATTGCAAGGGAGCTTGCCTTCTGTGATGGGATAGTATCATTGAACCATTTCACAGGTCACATTGTTACCCAGTTTGGAAGTTGTTTGAAGAATCTTGGAATGGGTGGCTCTTCAAGAGCTGGAAAACTTCTACAACATTCCTCTGTAAAACCGAGGGTTAAGGAGAAAAAATGCACTGGATGTGGACTCTGTGCTATCTGGTGCTCAACAGAGAGTATTAAAATGAAAGATGGGAAAGCATCCATAAACCTCGAAACATGCATTGGATGTGGTCAATGTCTTAGCGTTTGCAAGTTCGATGCAATTTATTATAACTGGGAAGAATCCTCTGAAAATGTGCAAGAGAAAATGGTGGAGCACGCTCTTGGAGTTCTTAAGGGGAAAAAGGCTGTCCACATAACATTTCTAAATCACATAACCCTTGATTGCGATTGTATGGCAAAGGGTGAACCTCCTGTCGTTGAAGACATTGGAATTCTTTCATCTCTTGATCCTGTTGCAATTGATAAAGCAAGTTTGGATCTTGTTGAGAAAAGGATTGGGAAAAGCTTTGCCTTACATACTCAGAGGCAAGAGATTCCTGCAAATCAGATATTTTATGCAGAGTCATTGGGGCTTGGAAGCTCCAATTATGAACTCAAAATAATATCATTACAGGAGTAAATTATGAGATTAAAAATAATCCTGATTTCTATTTTTCTTCTTTTATTTCATTCTTTTGCAGAAAATAATGAATCAATCATGGAAATTCTAAAGATTACTCCATCCCCAAAGTCCATAGATTATGTAAATAACAAAAAGCAGTTTCACCTTTTCCCACTTTTAACAGAGCAGAGGCATCAAAAAACATGGAATCTGAGTTCAGTAATTCAGGAGAACACATTAAATGGGCTCAAGATGCTCCTTGATGTGGACAATGACATTGTAAAGAAAATAGAAGAAATTGCCGAAAGCCCCCAAGTTCTCGAGCAGGCTATCTCTTCAGTTGAAAGGAGTTTAAAAGAGAAAAAGAAAATTTATTTTTATGGTTGTGGTGCGACAGGAAGACTTGCAAAGCAAATGGAATCCTCCTTCTGGAGACCTTTCTGGAAAAGGGTAAAGGAGACATCTTTATGGGAAAAGATTAAACCTCATGTTTCAGAGGATATTGAAAATATGCTTATTGGTGAGATGACTGGAGGAGATAGAGCTCTCATAAGTTCCCTTGAGGGTTTTGAAGATTTACAGCTAATTGGAAAGCTCCAGTATATTGATAGAGGAATAGAGAAAGGGGATTTAATATTCTGTGTAACAGAGGGTGGGGAGACTTCCTCAGTTATTGGAACAATTCTTTATGCCCTATCTCAATACGATGAGAAGGAAAGAGGGGAGATATCAAGGAAAAATCTTTATTTTGTATACAACAATCCTGATAATATTCTTATCAACTTTGAAAGAAGCAGGAAGGTTATTGAGAATCCTGGAATAACAAAGATAAATCTTACAACTGGTCCCCAGGCAATAACAGGCTCAACAAGAATGCAGGCAACAACAATTGAGACCTTTGTCCTTGGAGTTGTTCTCGAAGAGGGGATTGAAAGATTCCTTAAAAATTTTCTATCAGAGAATGAGCTTGAAAATCTCGGATTTTCAAAGAATTTTAAACTGAGGGATAAACTCCTTTCCTTCAAAGATTTAAAATACTCCATAGACAAAGAGGCTGAAGCAATATCAAAATTTACAGAACTCGAGGCAGGAACCTATAAAAATAAAAGATTCTCCACATATTTTGCAAAAAAAGCCCTTATAACAGTTTTCATAGATAGCACAGAAAGAAGCCCCACCTTTAGACTTTACCCCCTTGATACTGTCAAAGAAAAAGAGCGAAAATGCTGGATACAGGTTTGGACAGAAGGGAAAGATATAAAGGATGCATGGAGAAACTTCCTTGGAAGAAATTTCAGAGGTTTAAAGGAAAGCTTTTATAGAGAACCCTTTGAAACTCAGATAGATGATCCCTACTTAAAAGAAGCTGCATTGAGGAGTTTAAAGAATGCAGGAGATGATCAGGAGCTTCTTTACGACTTTTCCTTTTCCGATGAGAACATCTCAAGAAGGGGTCCTTCAAAAGAAGATCTCGGAGTTATTGTCTGTATGGATGATGAGATAAAAGAAATTAATGATAAAAAATCATTGATAAAAAAGTTTATAAATCTTTTCAGGGAAAGGGGTGGAAATCTTGCATTAATAAGTGTTGGTGATGGGAAAAGAGAAAAAGTGGAAAAGATTGTTAGAAAAGCCAATTTAGGAAAAAATGATGTTTTTGTCCACATCTCAATACCTTCCTTTCCTGATCCAATTCTTCTCAGAAGGCACATAACTTTAAAGATGCTCCTAAACTCCCATTCAACAGCTGTTATGGGAAAGCTTGGAAGGATTGTTGGAAACACAATGACAAATGTAAGCCCGAGCAATCTAAAACTTATTGGAAGAGCAACATATCTAATAATGAGCCATGTTAACGACACTTTATCCCAGGAGGAATGGATTGAAAAATATGGGAAAATAGATCCAATAAGTTTTTCTTCCGCAAATGCTGTTCTTTTTGATGCAATAGATTTTGTTAATTCTTCCAACATAGGACAGACAGCAGAGGTATCCCTTTCAATAATCAGAATTCTTGAAGCTTTTAAAAGAAAGAGTCTTGTGAGTTGGGAGGAAGCTTTGAAAATTCTTGAAAGGGATGGGCTTGAAAATTACCTGATAAAGTTAAATCCAGCAATCAGGGTTATAAGATAATCTTTCAAATTGTTTTTTTCAGAATTTTTGGTATCATATTTTTTAATGGAAAGAAGAAATTTTTTAAGAAACATTTTTGGTGGAACTATAATTCTCTGGCTTGGAGGAATATTCTATTTTCTCCTCTCTTATCTAAGTTATGCGAGAAAAGGGAAAGAGGTATTTCCAAGGGTTAAAATACCCTCAAAGGAAATTTCCCCTTCAAAACCAGCCCTGATAAAAGTTGGGGAGGAGCATGCCTGGCTAATTGAGAATGAAGGAGAAATTTTTTCAGCAATCTCAGCTGTTTGCACCCATAAGAGATGCATTCTTGAATGGGATAGGGAGAGCAGAAGGTTCATCTGCCCCTGTCATAAAGGGATATTTGATAAAGAGGGTAATCCCATTTTTGGTCCTCCTTCAAAACCTTTGAAGAGATTCAATGTCCTTAAGAAAGGAGATGATATAATTGTCTCCGATTAGAAAATTTATAAAATGGCTTGAAGAAAGGATAAATCTAACAGAGATATTCTCCTTTTTTTCTGCCTTTGGACTCTATTATGGAGAGATTGACACAAAAGACTCCATTGAAGAAGCCCTGAAAAAAGCGAGTGTCAAAGAACTTCCTCCCTACGGGAAATGGCCCCATGTTCTTGGAATTTTAACATTTCTTCTTTTTGTATTTCTGATAATAACAGGTATGCTCCTCGCTTTTTACTATCAGCCAACCTTATTATCCGCCTACGAGAGCACAAGGGAGATAATAAGGGATATTAGTTTTGGCTGGTTAATATTTAACATTCATAGATGGGGAGCAAATCTTTTAATTATTATTTTAATTTTCAGAATTGCAAGGTTTTTCTATCATAAGGTCTGGAAAAAGCCAAGGGAGCTTTTCTGGATTATTGGAATAGCTATTTTAATTGTTTCAATCGGATCATTTTTAACAGGAAAACTTCTTCCTTTTGATCAAAATTCATACTGGTCCACTGTAAGGAATCTTGAAATAATTGAAAAAATTCCTTTAATAGCTTCTATATTCAACTTCCTTGTTGGAGGATTCCTTATTGAAGAGGGAACAATTATAAGATTCTATTTTCTTCACATTGTTGTATTCCCTCTTCTCCTCTGGATTTTATTCTATCTCCATTTTTCAACAGTAAGAAGAGTTGGGCTTTCTGCATTAGAATTGAAGAAAGTAGAAAGGGTTACCTTTTATCCCTCTCACCTGTTTTCTTTGCTAACTTCAACATTTATTATAATTTTGATCCTCGTCACCCTTTCTGTTCTCTGCCCATTTAAACTTATGGGAAAGGCTGATCCCATTAAGACACCTACTGAAACAGGTCCTTCCTGGTTTATTCTATTTTTGATTCCAGTTATTGAACATATTCCATGGGGATTGGGAGGTTTTTTAGTCCTTCTGCTACTGATTTTACTCTTTCTTTTCCCCTTTTTTGGAGAGAGAATTTTCCGATCAAAAACTCTTACAAAAGTATTAACATTTTTCTTTGTTTTTCTATATTTAATCCTTTCCTTCTGGGGGTTTAGGATAAAATGAGTCTCCTGTCAATTATTTTAAGTATTTCCCTTTGCGGAACATGTCATCCCGATACAAATTCAGTTTTTCAAAAAAGTATCCACAACACTGAAGGAGTCCATTGTGTATCCTGTCATGGAGGGAATCCCAACACTCTTGACGAAGGGAAAGCCCACTCCCAAAATTTCAGAAAAATCCCAAGAAACTTAATTCCTCAACATTGTGGAAGTTGCCATTCTAATCCTCTTCTGATGAAGCCTTACGGTATTTCAGCTGATCAGCTCAGCCTTTACCTATCCTCCCTCCACGGAAAGGATTTTGAGAAATCTCCCAAAAAGCCAGTATGCACTGATTGCCACGGTGTTCATGAGATTAAAAAGAAGGATGAGCCTGACAGTCTTACAAATCCCTCCAATGTTGCCAAGACCTGTGGGAAATGCCATGGAAACTCTCTTCAAGATTACCTTTCCTCCTACCACTATGAAGCATGGAAGGAAAAGAAAAATTCTCCAATCTGTGTGACCTGCCATGACCCTCACCTTCCATTAAAATTTATGGCAAATGATATAGACAAGCTCTGTGGAAGATGTCATTCGATTAGCAGGAAGAGCTTTATGGATGGACCCCATGGGAAATCCTTTTATGATAAAGGAGTTCCTTCATGCGGAGATTGCCACGGCTATCACTCTATAAAAAGAAGTAGAAGTTTGGAAATTTCGGGCACATGTGGGAAATGTCATTCAAAAGATTCAAAAGAGTTTAAGACAGCGGAGAAGTTATCCACAATGTTGCTTCAAACAAAGGCAGAAATAGAAAAAACAGAGAAAATTTTAGATGATGCTGAAAAGATACCAATTGCAGTCGAAGATTATAGAGCAAGGATAGAAGAAGCCAAAACTTTTCTTATGGAAGCCCTCATTTTAACCCATTCTCTATCCATTGAAAGGAACGAGGAGACCCTCGGAAAGGCAAGGTTAATTTCCAAGGAAATAGAGAGAGAAATCCACGAAAAGATGAGAAACCTAAAGTGGAGGAGATTTGGACTTTTTGTCTTCTGGTTCTATATTTTTCTTACTATATTTATTATCATTAGATATAAAAGATGGCTAACCAAGAGAAGATCTAAAAAGTGAGAAAAATAGGTTTTCAAAATATTGGTCTCATACTGGGCATAATTACTGCTCTTTCTTTGATTTTTTTGCTCCTCTCAATGGAAATCACATCTCAACCCCAATTCTGTGGTTTTTGCCATGTTATGAAGCCATATGTTAGGTCATGGCAAACATCTACCCACAAAGGAGTAGCTTGTGTTGAATGCCACATTCCTCCAGGAATTACCTCAGAATTTAAGAAAAAGTTTGAAGCTCTTTCAATGGTTACAAAGTATATCACGGGGACATACGGAACAAATCCATGGACTGAGATTGAAGACAGCAGTTGCCTGAGATGTCATGAAAAAAGACTCCTTCAGGGTAAGGAAATTTTTGAGGGTGTTCTTTTTGATCATACTCCCCATCTTCTTGAACTTAGAAGGGGTGAGCAACTCAAATGCACAAGTTGCCACTCTCAGATAGTTCAAGGGTCCCATATATCAGTTACTACCTTTACTTGTTTTATATGTCACTTCAAGAATCAAGAACTTGGAAAAGGAACTTCAAGATGCACTCTATGCCATGAAATTCCTGAGCAAGTAATAACAAAGGCTGGGGTTAACTTTGATCACAGTGAAGTTAAAAGACTGGGAATGGATTGTATTCATTGCCACAAGGATGTTGTTAGGGGGGAAGGAGAGGTTTTTAAGGAAAGATGTCTTACATGCCACAATGAGCCCAAAAGGCTTGAAAAGTTCAATGACAGAGAATTTCTTCACAGGATTCATGTGACAGAGCATAAAGTTGAGTGCATTGACTGCCACAGGGAAATTGAGCACAGGGTTGGAGAGATAGTGAACAGAGTTAATACAAAATGCGAAGTCTGTCACCAGCAAGGACATTCCCTTCAAAAAGAACTTTACATGGGAATTGGAGGGAAGGGAGTTAACCCTCAACCTGACTTTATGTATCTCTCAGGAACAAGATGCGAAGGTTGTCATTTCCTCCCTCCAAAGGAAGGTGGGGAAACAATGCAGGCAAGTGAGATAAGCTGTATGAAGTGCCATGGTTATAGATTCAAGAAGATTTTCATCCAATGGAAGGAAGGAATCGAGAAGAGAATTTCTGAGATGAAAAAGGAGTATGAAAAATATAGAGATTTAATAGATATAGAGAAAAGAGAGACTATTTTCCATAACATTCAGTTTATTGAAAAAGGGAAGGGGATTCATAACATTAGATATTCAACAAATCTCCTTATCCATTCCTATTGGATTCTTTCCAATGAACTCGAAAAAAAGAAAATAAAGGCTGAAAACCCATTCTTAAAAGAGATTCCTTTTGAGAGCAGGTGCTTGAACTGTCATCTTGGGATAGAGATTAAGGATTTTGAGGGGGAGAAGAGTTTTTCCCATAGAGTTCACATCATTGAAAATGGAATAAAATGTGAGTTCTGTCATCCAAAACATAATGGTGAACCAATGGAAAGAAAGCTTCTTTTTGGGAAAAGTGGTTGTTCCAACTGCCATCACATAGAAAAAAGGGAATGCGAAAACTGCCACAAAGATTATTTGAGAGTTTCCTTTGAAGGGAAGGAGTTTGACCATAAACTCCATGTGAAAGAGATGGAGCTTTCATGTAATAAATGCCATAATTTTGAAAAAACAAAAGGAATTGTTCTATCCAGAAGTGCATGCTCAGAGTGCCATTGAAGGAATGGTAATTACCTTGCTTTTTTGAAATTAATTGTTTAAAATTCAAAAAGGATAAAGAATGAAAGTTGTAATTGTTGGAGCTGGACCCGCTGGCCTTTTCTCAGCTTACACTCTCAAAGGGAAAGCTGAAATTACAATTATTGAAAAAGGACCATCCCTTGAGGAAAGATTGGAAGAAACAGAAAATGTTGTTTTTGGAGTTGGAGGAGCAGGGCTTTTCTCTGATGGAAAACTGAACTTTTCTCCTGAAATTGGAAATAACCTTGGGGACATTGTTTCCTTTCAGGAGTTGAATTCCCTTCTATCTGAGGTTGAGGAGATTTTCGGAAAATTCGGAATAAAAGTTAAGGAATCTGATCCATCCAAAATAAAATTTCTCGAAACAAAATCTGCTCAATCAGGAATGAGATTCATTTCAATAAGGCAAGCCCATGTTGGTTCCGATAACTTACCCATTTTTATTAAAGCTTTTGTTGAAGAATTAGAGAAAAGTGAAGTTAGATTTATCTGTAATAAAGAGGTTTCTGAGGTGGAAAGAAACAGGCTGATTACATCTGATGGAGAGAAGTTTTATTTTGACAGGTTAATTCTTGCTCCTGGAAGGGGAGGAGCAAGATGGCTTGAAAATATTGTAAAAGATCTTGGTATCAAATTTGTTTACAATCCCATTGACATTGGTGTGAGGGTAGAAGTTCCATCAATAATTATGGAGGAAATTTGCAGTATAAACTGGGATCCAAAAGTCCACATAAGAACACCCTCATACGATGATTTTGTTAGAACATTTTGTGTATCTCCCTACGGATTTGTTGTTAAAGAGAGCCATGACGAATTCTGTCTTGTAAATGGGCATTCCCTCAGAGGTAAAAAATCCGAAAATACTAATTTTGCCTTTCTCGTAAAGGTATCCCTCACAGAACCCCTCGAAAATACAAATCTTTACGGAGAAAGTATTGCTCTTCAGGCAACAACAATTGGAGGTGGCAAGCCAATACTTCAAAGGCTTGGAGATCTCCTCTATGGGCAGAGAAGCACTTGGAGCAGGATCGAAAGGAGCCATGTAAAACCAACCCTTAGGGATGTTACTCCTGGCGATATATCGATGGCTCTTCCCTATAGATTTGTAAAGGATATAATTGAAGGGCTTGAGATTCTTGATAGATTGATTCCCGGTGTTGCTGACAATAGCACCCTTCTTTATGCCACTGAAATAAAATTCCACGGATTGAAGGTGCTAACTGATAAACTTCTTAGAACCTCAATACCTGAAATATATGTTGCGGGAGATGGAGCTGGTTTGAGTAGAGGAATAGTTGGAGCAGCAGTATCAGGGCTCATGGCTGGAAAGGGAATTTTAAATGAGATTTAAATTTTGCAATTGAAAATAATTTTTTTAAGGAGGAGCCAATGGAAAAAATGGGGATAGGTTTGTTTCTCTATTTTGGAATTGCAGGATTTCTTTCCCTTCTTTTCTTGATCCTCACTATCATTTATTGGAGTAAAAAATCTGCTCTGATCGAACATTCCCTGAAAGTTGGCAGTAGATGGAAACTCATGGGCTACATTTTCCTCTTTTTTAGTTCTTTATTTCTATGCGGGGCTATTTGGAAGCCCGGAGCCCTATACTCCCAGAATCCCAACTTTCACATAGCTCTTCCCATTCTCCTTTCTTCCAAGGGATTCTTTCTGATCGGATGGCTTTCCCTTTTCATAGGTGAAATCCAAGCTTACAAATTCTTCCTTTCAAAAAAGTGACGAAATAGAAATAATTTTATAGAAAATTTCGTATTAATAAAAAATAATTTGGTTTAAACTTATAATTTATAGATAAATTACCCTAATTGAAAGCTATTAAAATTTGACTTTTCCCAAATAATAAGTAAAAAGTATATATGGTAAGGAAATTTTTTTATGGATTAATTTTTTTATTAATAATTCTAATCCCTTCCAGTCTTCTGGCAGAGGAAAAGGAAGAGATACTCCCTGTTAGTATTCTCTGGTCTATCCCCTTTGTTGCCCTTCTTCTTTCCATCTCCTTCATCCCTCTAATAAACAAAAAGTGGTGGGATAAAAATTACCCTATTGTCTCAATTATTCTCGGGCTTATTGTTGCATTTTACTATCTCAATTTCAATCCAAAGCGGTTTATGCATTCAATGCTCGAGTATTTCAGTTTCATCTCCCTTATAGGAAGCCTTTTTGTGGTCTCAGGTGGAATTCTCATAAAATCTACAAGAAGGGGAACCCCATTTGTGAATGCTGTTATTCTTGCTATTGGAGCTGTAATTTCTAACATTTTTGGAACGACTGGTGCATCAATGCTTCTGATAAGACCTTACATCCGCCTCAACAGATACAGATTCAAGCCTTATCATTTAGTTTTTTTCATCTTCATTGTCTCAAACATTGGAGGATGCCTCACTCCAATAGGAGATCCACCTCTTTTTCTCGGCTATTTAAAAGGGATTCCATTTTTTTGGTTTACAAAAAATCTAATACCTTTCTGGCTTATTGAAACAGCTATTGTAATAGGGATATTTTTTGTTATTGACTTTTTCAATTATAAAAAAATTAAAGAGGAAGCTCATCCAAAAGTCCCACCGCATTTTGAGGTTAAAGGATTGAAGAATCTTGTTTTTATCTTTTTGATTCTCTTTGCAGTCTTTGTAAAAACTCCCTATCGTGAAGTTATAATGATACTCTCTGCAGTTGCATCTTATATTTTCACTGAAAAGGAAATCCACCATGATAACGAGTTTAATTTCCATCCCATAACTGAGGTGGCAATTCTTTTCCTTGGTATTTTCAGCACAATGACCCCTGCCCTTGACTGGCTCGAATTAAATGCAAAAATTCTTGGAATAACTTCTCCATTGATATTCTTCTGGGCAACTGGAACTTTTTCATCTTTTCTTGATAATGCTCCAACATTTCTTACTTTCCTTTCAACTGCAATTGGTGTAACAGGATTAAATGTTCAAAAGCTCCTTATCCAAAAACCCCTCTTTATTAAAGCAATTTCAGCAGGAGCTGTATTTTTTGGTGCCAATACTTACATAGGTAATGGTCCAAACTTTATGGTAAAATCCATTGCAGAACATTCCCATCTAAAAGCTCCCCACTTCCTCGAATACATTTACAAATACTCACTTCCAATCCTTATTCCAAGCTTTATAATTATATCCATTATTTTCTTCTGATTAGACATTCTTTAGAATAATCCTTGCATCAACAACAAGGGCTTCCTTCCCTTTTTCAAGAACCATTAAAGGATTTATATCAAGCTCCTCTATCTCTTCGAAGTCGCAGACAAGCTGGGATAGCCTCATGAGACATTCCTCAATTGCTTCAATATCGGAGGGAGGTTCTCCCCTATAACCTTCAAGAATTTTGAAACCCTTTATCTCCCTTATCATTTTCTTTGCGGTAAGCTCTCTGAGCGGAGCTATTCTGAAGGAAACATCTTTCATCGCTTCTACATAAACACCTCCAATTCCAAACATTAGAACAGGTCCAAAAAGAGGGTCCCTTTTCATTCCAATTATTGTCTCCTTACCACCTTTTACCATTTTCTGAACAAGAACACCCCAGATATTAGAATCAGGCTTATTCCTTTTAACTCTTTCCATCATTTCCCTGTAAGCTTTTTCAAGATGCTCTCCATCTTCTATATTTAATTTCACGCCTTCAACATCAACCTTATGGAGAATATCGGGAGAGACAATTTTAAGGGCAACAGGATAACCTATCTTTTCTGCACTCTTGAGACAATCATCAAGATTTTTTGCAAAGGAATAAGGTGGAAGATTGAATCCATAGGCTGATAAGATCTCATCAGATTCAGGCTCCGGAAGGAATGTTCTCCCTTCTTTCCTTGCCCTTTCGATGACTTCTCTAACCCTATTTTTATCAACATCCTCATATTTTCTTACACTTGTCAATGGTCTCCTTATCCACCATCCGTACTCACAGAGCTTGGCCATAACCTTTGCTGATATTTCAGGGAAAATATAGTGGGGGATCCCTGCTTCCTCAAGAATTTTAGAGGCTTTTTCCATATCCTCTGTTCCCATGAAGCTTACTGTTACTGGCTTTCCATACCTTGGAACAGTATCCCTAATTGTTCTTGCGATTGCCTCAAGATCTGTGAAAACTGTAGGAGTGCAAATTATTACTGCTCCATCAACAGATGGATCCTCAAGAACATACTTAATGGCTGCCTCATATCTATCCTCCTTTGCATCTCCAATTATGTCCACTGGATTTTCCACAGAAGCTGTTGGAGGAAGAACCTTTGAAAGTCTCTCCTTTGTCTTATCTTCAAGATTTGCAAGAACCGCTCCACTTTTAACAATGGTGTCTGTTGCAACAATTCCAGGTCCGCCTGCATTTGTTATTATTGCTACTCTGTTGGATTTTGGAGGAGGCTGGGTTGAGAAAGCTACCCCACAATCAAAGAGTTCCTCAAGACTATCAACTCTTATAACTCCAGCCTGCATGAAGAAGGCATTGTAAATCTCATCTGAACCGGCAAGGGCTCCTGTATGGGAAGAGGCTGCCCTTGCTCCTGCTAAGGTTCTTCCTGACTTTATTACAAGGATAGGTTTTTTCTCTGAAATCTCCCTTGAAAGTTCCATAAACTCAGAAGGATTAACAAGATCCTCAAGGTAGAAAAGAATAACCTTTGTCCTATCATCATCCTTTAAGACAAGAAGAAGATCATTCTCGTTAACATCAGCCTTATTCCCAACTGATATAAATTTTGAAATTGATATATCCCTTTTTCTTGCATATTCAAGAGCAGCAACTCCGAAGGCACCACTCTGAGATACAAAGGCAATGCTTCCAGCTTTTGGAACAAAGGGACGAGCAAAAGTAGCATTGAGAGAGACTTCAGGATCAGTATTTATAATACCAACACAATTTGGACCTATAACAGAAATTCCATATTTTTTAGCAACCTCAATAAGTTCCCTTTCAAGTTTTAATCCTTCCTCTCCAATCTCTTTGAATCCAGCAGTTATTACCACAACCCCTTTTACCTTTTTCTCCCCGCACTCTGCAACCGCTTTGCTAACAATTGTGTTCGGGACAATTATTACAGCAAGATCAACTTCATCAGGAACCTCAAGAATTGAACTATAAGCTCTAACCCCAAGAATACTCTTTGCTTTTGGATTTACAGGATATACAATCCCTTTATATCCACTGAAGAGAATATTTTTGAAAACAGCCATTCCTACGCTATCAGGGCGGGATGAAGCTCCAATCACAGCTACAGATTTCGGAGACACTATTGTTTTTAAATTTGTTGCATCCATTTGCATCTCCTAAATTAAAATTATTCAATAATTAAAAAATCAATAACTCTATCTTCGTCCATATTGTATTTTTCGTTAATTTCAGATACCTACCATCTCAAAATAACAGCCCCCCATGTAAATCCTGCTCCAAAAGCATTCATCAGAATTAAATCACCTTTTTTTAGCTTCCCTTCTCTATTCAGCTCATCCAAGGCAATCGGAATTGTTGCAGCAGACATGTTTCCATATCTTTCAATGTTAGTGTAAACCTTTGAAGTTGCTATTTTTGCCCTTTCTGCTGTTGCATCAATTATCCTTATGTTTGCCTGATGGGGTATAAAATATTTTATATCCTCTCCTGAAATTCCTGCCTTTTTTAAGACTTTTATTGCTGAATCCCCCATATTTTTAACTGCATGCTTGAAGACATCATTCCCTTTCATATGAATTGTATGGAGTTTCGCTGAAACAGTTTCAGAAGTTGCAGGCATTCTACTTCCTCCAGCAGGCTGGTATAGAAGTTCTGCAAGAGAGCCATCTGCAGCCCAATAACTCGAGATAATTCCTGAGTCGTCTTTACTTTCTTCAAGGATTGCAACCCCAGCACCATCACCGAAAAGAACGCAGGTGGATCTGTCCTCCCAGTTGACAATCTTTGTTAAAGCCTCAGCTCCTGCAAGGAGAACTCTTTTACAGGCTTTATTTTTTATCAATGATTCGGAAATTATCAATCCATAAATGAAACCAGTGCATGCAGCGGAGATATCAAAGGCTGGAATGCCGTTTATTCCAAGAGCCTTTTGAACCCAGCATGCTGTTGATGGGAAAAGGGTGTCAGGAGTTGCAGTTGCAACAATTATTGCATCAATATCAGAGGGTTTGAGCTTTGCCATTTCAAGGGCTTTATGGGCAGCTTTAACAACAAGGTCAGATGTTGCCTCCTTCTCATCCGCAATTCTCCTTTCCCTTATTCCAGTCCTTGTTCTGATCCACTCATCAGAGGTGTCGACCATTTTTTCCAGGTCAAAATTTGTCAAAACCTTTTTTGGCAAATAAGAACCAGTTGCTATAATCTTTACCTTATTCATTTAAAAACTCCAAAGAATCCAATTTTACAATAAAAATTAGATTTAGGCAAAGAGAATAGAAATTCAAATATTAAAAGACAAAGCTAAACTTCTTATAACAAATCTTCATTCTGACAATCTTAGCATTGAGCCATTTTTTCGAGCAACATCCATGGAAAACTTCATTAGAAGGAATCCAAGTAAAAGATAAATTGCGCTCATTGCAAGTATCTTTATTCCAGAGTAGGAAAAACCTGAGCTGAATCCGTAATAAACTCTGAATTCGTCGAGGGTATAAGTTAAGGGAAAAAAGAGAGCAATTGATTTTACCACTTTTGGTAACTCACTAACAGGGTAGTAAATTCCAGAGATGAGCATGAGAATTGTGGCAAGGGACCATGCTGTTATCTCAGCCCTCTGTCCGAAAAGAACAACGAGTATACAAACTATTAAGCCAATTATTAAGCCATTTATTCCAAGACCAATGTAAAACCAGAAAGTTGGGAGAAAGCCGGGCAAATAGAAAGGAAAGAAAAGAATGGAACAGAAGTAAAGAACAATAAAGCAGATAGCCCCCCTTATCATCCCAACAATCCATGGACCAAGGATGTACTCATAAATTCCAGTTGGGGTAAGAAATGTCTGTTTGAGACTCTTACCCCATATATCGTAAAGGAGAGCATAGGCAACATCCAGTTGTATTACCTGGAGAACACCCATTGCCATAGCCCCTGATAGAACAAATCCGAGCTCTTCAGGATTAAACTGGAAATATTTTGCCATAAGACCAATGGATATTACACCTATAACAGGCCAGAATATTAGTTCTGCAAATCCAAAACCGTTCCTTATGCTAAAAATCCAGCTTCTATAGGCAAAAGCCAATGTTCTATTTAACCAGTTCAAGGAAAACCTCCTCAAGATTCTTAGCTTTAACCTGCTCTTTTAGCTCATCAGTTGTTCCGAGGGCAATAACCCTTCCCTTATTTATAAAAGCAATTCTCTCGCACATCATCTCTGCTTCGTGCATGTAATGGGTTGTTAAAATTATTGTCATGCCTCTTTCTTTGTGGATACTCTTTATAAAATTCCTTATCCTGTAAGCTATATCAGGATCAAGCCCGACTGTTGGTTCATCAAGGAAAAGAATCTCAGGATCATTTAGAATACTTTTTGCAAGGGATAGTTTCTGCTTTGTCCCTGTTGAAAGCTCGTCAAATCTCTTCTTTTTAAAATCTCCAAGCCCAAACCATTCAATGCAATTCTCTACCTTCTTTTTAAGTTCGCTCCCTTTCAGTCCGTAAAGCATTCCATAAAAATATAGAATCTCCTCAACTGTAAAGGACCAAGGGAAATTAGGATTTCCAGAACTCATGTTCAGCCTTTTTCTAATATTGTCATGGGAATGGAAAATGTCTTTACCAAGGATCTTAACTGTACCCTCATCAGGGAATAAAAGGGTTGAAAGAATGTTAAGAAGGGTTGTCTTCCCTGCTCCATTTGGTCCAAGAACTCCAAATAACTCACCCTTTTTTATCTCAAGGGAAACCTTTTCAAGGGCTTTTGTCTTTTTTCTTATAGGGAAACCCCTGTAAAAGGTCTTTGAAACATTCTTTACTTCAATGGCAATGTTATTCCCATTCACTTCAAGCCTCCACAATCCTTTTCAGAATCAAGATTCGAGAAGCATTTTCAAGAAGCAAGGTATTGAAAAAAGCCTCCTCAAGGGAATCTCCAATAGCAAATGTTCCATGGGCTTCAACAACAACAATTTTTGAGCTGGTAAGAAAAAGAGGAGCCTTTTCTGCAACCTCTTCAGAAGAAACTTTCTTCTCCACTTTTAGAACAGGAACTTCACCAAGGATTATCCTCGCTTCCTCATCCAGGGGGATTATCCTATCAGTCAAAGTGGAAAGAAGAATTGTGTAGGGAGGATGGGAATGGATAATGGCTCTGGCAGATGTTTTCTTATAAATAGATTGATGGGTTGGATGCTCCATGGAGGCTTCCTTCCAGAAACCATCCAAGCCTATTTGGACAATATCTCCTCTTTTAAGCTCTCCCATTACCGCTCCGTGTCTTGTAATTAATATCTTTTCACCTTCTCTAACACTCATGTTTCCTCCGTGGGCAATCACCAACCCTTTATTTTCTAAAGCTTTCCCTACCCTTGAAAAAATCTTGAATTTCATTATAATTTTATAATACAATTTTGTTTGATTGTCAAGATTTTGTTGTTTATTTAAGCAAAAATGTTTTGACAAAAATAATTTGTGAAGAAAATGAAGACCGTTGAACTACTACCAAAAAAAGAACTGAGAATAATCAAAGGAGATCCTTGGGCTTGGAGAGCTGATATTAAAACTCCCTTGGAAAATTTCAAGCCTGGAGAAATAGTAAGGGTAATTGATTCAAAGGGAAGATTTGTAGGTGTCGGCTACATTAATCCAGAATCCCTTATAACTGTTAGACTCTTAACCTATGAGGATCGAGAAATAGGCTACCAATTCTTTGAGGAAAAAATTAGAGAAGCTCTAAAACTAAGGAAAGAACTTTATCCTGAAGAAGAGAGTTTCAGGCTTGTTTTCTCAGAGGGAGACTTTCTACCAGGGCTTGTTGTGGACAAATTCGAAAATCTTGTGGTTTTTCAAATAACAACAATTGGTATGGAAATAAGGAAGGATTTGATTATAAAAGCCCTTGAAAATATTTTAAATCCCGAGATTATAGTTGAAAGATCCGACTCCCCTGTAAGGAAGAAAGAAGGGCTTGAGCCAGTAAAAGGTATTGTGAAGGGAAAGCTTGAAAAGGAAATAGTAATAAAAATCAATGGGTTAAATTTTTCCATTAACCCCCTTGAAGGTCAAAAAACTGGATTCTACCTTGACCAGAGAGAAAATTATCTCCTTTTAAAGAATATTTCAAAAGGCAAAAGGGTTCTCGATGCTTTCTGCAATAATGGTGCTTTTGGAATTCACGCCTTCAAATTCGGTGCAAGAGAGGTTGTTTTTTTGGATGCCTCTGAAAGAGCGTCTGAACTTGTTAGCAAGAATCTTGTTTTTAATGATATAAAAGAGAGTTATTCTTTCATAAGAGGAGACGCATTAAAGCTTCTAAAGGAGATAGAAAGAAAGGGGGAAAAATTTGATCTAATCATTCTTGACCCTCCTGCTTTTATAAAAGACAGAGGCAAGTTAAAAGAGGGGATGAGGGGGTATAAGGAGATAAATTTAAGGGCAATGAAAATGCTTCGAAATGGTGGATTCCTTCTAACTTGTTCCTGCTCCCATCTTCTTTCAAAAGATAACTTCTTAAAGGTTCTTGAAGAATCTGCTTTTGACTCGGGGAAAATAATAAAAATCCTCGATTTTAGATCTCAACCAAAGGATCATCCTTATCTTATATGCCTTCCAGAGTCCAACTATCTAAAATGCGCTCTCCTGCAGATTATTGGAAGGTGAAATTCCTTTTAAACTTTATTTTAAGGGTTCTATTTTATCAAGCTGTTGACAGTTTATAGCTTGCTCCCATTTTTTAAGAAGCTCTTTCTGGTGCAAATTCGCCCATTCAATAACTAAACCCAATGCTCTGGGTGGAAACTTTCCTGCTAATATCCCTAATATTTCAATAGATATCACTGTTTTGTATTCACCGTAAATCGCATGAAAATGAGGCGGATTATGGTCTCTATAAAAAATATATAGTTATTCCATAAAACTTACTTATTTCAGGCATTTAGCCTCTTTATTTTGCAGAATGTATAGCTTTAAATATGAGGAACATTTCTTTGCCAGTGATTTCACTATACAAAGCATCAGGACACAAATCAAGACCATCAGGCCAAGCAACTGTGTGGGTTTCTGGATCTACATATACAGATTCGAAATACTCCTTCTCTCTCAATCTCTGAAAAACTCCCTTATTCACTAAATCTGAAAGATCAACAGTTCCTTCTGTTCCATCCTCAAACTTTACCCATATTCTAAAATTTGAAAGAGGCTTTACTTCTATAACCTTGTACATTTTGCTATTCTCCTATTTTTTATATACCCTTTTTATTCTTGCAATGCAAATTTTTCAAAAAGAAATGGATTTATCACTAAATTTTAATACTAAAATCCTTCTCCTCAGCAAACCCTTTATCCAGAACCTTTTCTCCTTTGAAAATAGCCCAGGTGGGAAGTATCTGATATCTTTTTGTCATATGATACAACTCGAGGGCAGAATTTGCTAAGAAAATATACCAAACCTTATCTTTGTTGTAGGGATTTGAAATCGCGATGAACAATCCATCATCAGAAGATGAAAAGAGCTTACCGTTCCATTCAAAAAACCCTTTCCCAAATTTCACTGGAATCTTTTCCTTAAATCTTTCCAAAAAAGAATTATCTTCAGGGGTTCCAATTATAAGAAGGTCGTGAGACGAAATCTCTTCCATTGTCAGCTCACTGTCTTTTTTGAGAGGGATCAAATCTTCAGTAAAACCATCAGCAATCGAAGATTGAAGCCTCATTGCAAGAGTTCGATTTGTATCAGTATGTTTTGATGTTCCATAGACTATGAAAATATTTTTGAAATCGTCTGTTATGTTGGAAAAAGTGTAAAATTCTTTCATTTTTAAAGGCAAATCGTTGCATACATTAAAGGATAGGGAGTTGGGTTTTGAAGGGAATTTAAAGACATATTCTGTGGTTTTTTTATTTTTTACTTCAATCAATTTCAATATGTTCTTGTTGTCCTGATTTATAGAAATTGTTGTAAAGAAATGATAAAAAGGTTCCTTCTGAGATACTCTTAAAACTAATTTCCAAAAAGAACCTTCCCTTCTAATTTCTGCTTGAGGAGTAACTGAAGGAAGTCCTTTCCTCTCAAGCCATTGCCTGATAAAGTTATCAAGCTTTTTACCAGATTCTTCCTCAAAAATTCTTACTATACCTGAATTGGAAATCTCCTTATCCGCAAATTCACTGTGAATTCTTTTCATTGCTTTTGAAAATTTACTGTTCCCAAGATAGAGCCTTAGCTGATGAAGGAGGAAAGTTCCCTTTATCTTTGGAATTTCGTATTTTCTGTATCCATTGTAAATTCTACTTCCATCAATTGCCTCTCCATCACCTTCCCTTGAAATTATGTAAAGGAGCCTTTGATTCATCTCCTTAAATTGATTTCTAAGATGATTGTAGGCATTATCAAGAGAATCTGGAATTTCATTTAGAATATTCCAGTAGGCTGATGTACCGCTTACAAACCAGTTTTCTGAATCAGAGAAAGGATAGACTGTATTTATCCATAGATCCTTTTTATTGAATCCTAAAATCTCTTTTATTTCTGAAAAGTTGTTCGAATTCTCTTTTTTCTCAATTACTTTTTTAAATTTTCTCCTTGCTTCCTTTAGCTTTTCAGTTATATAAATTGGAGAAAATGCTGTGTAGCCAAGGGTAAGATGGGGAATAGCTCCTGGCAAATCAGGTATTAATCTGCTACCCTTTTCAGGGAATTTCTCCCTGAGGGTTGTTTTTCCAAAATGGGCAAGAAAGACAAGCTTTTCAGCCATCTCTGAAGTTGTAATCTTCCCATCGCAGGCATGGGGTCTATTTATTGGAGAACTTGCCCATAGTTTTGAGAGAGATATTGAGTCAATCTTTCCAAAATATTCTTTATAGAAGTTATAGAACTCAATATCACGGTTAGAAGTTCTGTAAATAAGGTCAAAGGGAGAATTTAACGGGTTTGGAACATATTCCTTTCTAACTTCTGGATCTTTTGCATTGTTGTCACTCCAGTAAAATCCAACTGTCCCTCCAGGAAAATCATTTTTACTACTCCTCCACAATTTGTATTTGTTTGTTCCAAGAAGAAGGATAGAAATCTCATCGGTTTTTGTATCTGCAATAAGCCAATCATTGGTATAAAGCCCATTGTTTCTATCAATGAGAATTGAGACTACATCATCTATACTCTTCCCATACTGTATAGCTTTTCTTATTCTGTTGGATTGGGGAGTTCCATCAATGTTGAAAGGTGTTTGCATGACTGTTGTTTCTCCTATCATAATTCCTGCTGAATTTATATAAAAATCAGCTCCAGAATGTATTCCTCCAGGGAATGTCTCATAAACAAATCTTAAGCCCTTTGAGGGGACAAGGTCACAAATAACATTCCAGTGGACTCCAGTGTATCCATTCCACATGAAGAGTTGACCGAAAACAACCCTTCCATCCTCAGAAGCAGGTTTTGTTGCAAGAAGGGATGAGCATTTGTGAAGGGTTTCGGGAATTTTTAGTTCTTCCTCTGCTTTGCTAAAATCTATTTTTGAAAGAGGATGGGAAGTTCTGAAAAGAGCTGAGGATAGTTGTCCTATATCCACTGCCGAATTTATTGTGACGATGTCTAAAAGGTCAAGGAGTCTATCAAATATTTTCGCTCCAGCCTTTACTGCTCCATCAGCAATTCCTTTCATTTCTTCAAGGAATTCCTTCTCAAACTTTCTTAAAAACAATGAATCTGCAAGAAGTCTCATCTCATTCCATCCATTTAAGGGATTATCAGAATTTGCCCTTATTGCAAGTTTTTCAATATAGGAAACTATTTCTCGAGAAAGGAGAAATCCATGCTGATAACCTCTCTCATAGGGTTCACCTTCTATGTGGATAAATATCCATCCATTTTCATCATATCTGTAGGCTTCTCCAAACCATTTAACCCTCTCCATTGGAATAAAATCATTTATATCCTCCACTTCCTCAACTACAATATCATCAAACCATACCTTCCCGATCCCTTTCCCATTCATACCAAGATTGATCTTTACAAAATCAACACTCTTTGTTGCAATAAAAAGAGTCTCAACTTTTGTCCAGTCAGATGTTCCTCCAACTGTGGGAGAGTGATTTGTAAAAGGAAAAGAATGCATCGAAAGGCAGGCTGGAAGAGAGGTTGGATATCTGCTCTCAGAATCAGAATAAACCTTTTCAGTTTTAATCCACCCCCTTAACCTATAGATATTTCCTACCTTTAAAGAAATCTTATTTAGAAAGATTGTAGAGGAACAAAAATCTCTATTTTCAATTAAAAGGCTATTTTTACCTGAATGGCTTGAACTTGAATCAATAGAGATTTTGACCTTATCAGGAACTGAAAAATATTTAGTCCAATTCTCAGGAATTTTTTCGATCCCTTCAAAATCCTCTTTAAAAACAGGATTTCCCTCCTTCAAAGCTCCAATTAAAACATATGAAAGCAATAAAATTAATGGAAAAAAGAGTTTAATCTTCCTCATACTTACCTCCGTAGAATCTTTGGATTAAAAAACATTCCATTTAAAGAAATATTTTATTTCTAAAGCCAAGAAAATCAAATTATCAAAAGACCGATACATTTCTCCCTTCCCCATGTTAAAATAAAAATTGATGAGAAAATTTGTTCTCCACTCCCCTTTCACTCCAAAAGGTGATCAGGAAAAGGCTATAGAGAAATTGACGGAAGGAGTTAAAAAAGGGAAAAGGTTTCAAGTTCTTCTTGGGGTGACTGGTTCAGGAAAAACATTTACAATTGCCAATGTAATTGAAAGGGTTCAGAAACCAGTTCTTGTAATATCCCATAACAAAACCCTTGCAGCTCAACTCTATCAGGAGTTCAGGAGATTTTTTCCTGAAAATGCTGTTGAATACTTTGTAAGTTACTACGATTACTACCAGCCAGAGGCTTACATTCCTGCAACTGATACATACATTGCAAAGGAAGCTTTCATAAATGACGAAATTGACAGGATGAGGCTTTCTGCAACAAGATCCCTTTATGAGAGAAGGGATGTTATTGTCGTTGCTTCTGTATCAGCAATATATGGGATCGGTTCTCCAGACACATACTTTTCCATGTTCTTACCCCTTGAAATTGGAAAGAGGATGGGAAGAAAGGAACTAATCCAAAGGCTTGTCGAATCCCAGTATGAAAGAACAGAAAGTGAGCTTAAAAGGGGAACTTTTAGGGTTAGGGGGGATATGATTGAGGTATTTCCAACATACGAGGATTATGCATACAGGATTGAGCTTTTTGGAGATGAGATTGATGGACTTTACATGGTTGACAACTTAACAGGGAAGATATTAGCCAAAATGGAAAGACTTGCAATATATCCGAAATCATACTTTGTTACTCCAAAACCAATGCTTGAGAGAGCCCTTGAAGAAATAGAAAAGGAGCTTGAAGAAAGGCTTGAATATTTCAGATCCCAGGGAAAACTCCTTGAGGCTCAAAGACTCGAAGAAAGGACAAGGTTTGACATGGAGATGATAAGGGAATTTGGTTATTGTCATGGTATAGAGAATTACTCAAGACATCTGAGTGGAAGAAAGGAAGGGGAGCCACCTTTCACAATAATCGATTATTTTCCTAAGGATTCCCTTTTCATAATAGACGAGAGCCATCAAACAGTTCCCCAACTCAGAGGAATGTACGAGGGGGATAGGTCAAGGAAACTCACCCTTGTAGAGCATGGTTTCAGGCTACCCTCTGCCCTTGATAATAGACCATTGAAATTTGAGGAGTTTGAAGAAAGAATACCTCAGGTTATTTTTGTTTCTGCAACCCCAGGACCCTATGAGCTTGAGAAGGTAGAGGGAGAGGTGGTTGAACAGATAATAAGACCGACTGGACTAACTGATCCTAAGGTTGAAGTAAGAAAAACTCAGGGACAAATGGAAGACTTAATCGGAGAATTAAAAAGGGTATCAGAGAGAAAAGAAAGGGCTCTTGTTACGACCCTTACAAAAAGGATGGCTGAGAGATTGACGGAGTTTCTTGCAGATAGAGGAATAAGGGTAAGATACCTCCACTCAGACATTGACACCCTCGATAGGGTCAAGATTCTAAAGGATCTTAGAAAAGGAGTTTTTGATGTTCTCGTTGGAATAAATCTTTTGAGGGAAGGGCTTGATCTTCCTGAGGTCTCCCTTGTGGCAATTCTTGATGCAGACAAAGAGGGTTTCCTTCGCTCAACCACATCCCTTATCCAAACATTTGGAAGAGCTGCGAGGAATATTAATGGAAGAGTAATTCTTTATGCGGATAATATTACGGACTCAATGAGATCAGCAATTGAAGAGACTGAGAGGAGAAGGAAAATTCAGGAGGAATGGAACAGAATACGAGGTATTGTTCCAAGAACCATAGAAAAAGAAATAGATGAATTCTTTGTTTACGAAAGGGATTATGTAGATCTTACAAGAATATCTGAAGATAAGGAAAAGTACCTTTCTGAAAAGGAAAGGAAGGAGTTGATTGAAAAACTTGAAAAGGAGATGAAAGAGGCAGTAGAAAGGCTCGAATTTGAAAAGGCTGCAATGATAAGGGATGAGCTAAAAAAGATAAAGAGATATCACCTTGAGATAATGGAAGGATGAAGGAATCACTTAAAATCAGAATTAAAAACCTTCCTGATACCCCTGGGGTTTATATTTTCAGAAATTCTGAAGGTGAAATAATTTATGTGGGAAAAGCCCGCTCTCTTAGGGATCGTTTATCTTCTTATATCTCTCCTGGAATAATGGATGAGAAAACATCCCGTCTTATTGAGGAGATTGAAGATTTTGAAATTATAGTTACAAAAACAGAAAAGGACGCCTTCTTCCTTGAAAACAATTTAGTAAGGGAGCATCAACCAAAGTTCAATGTAAAACTTAAAGATGACAAGGCTTATCCAATTATAAAAATAACTTTTCAGGAGGACTTTCCAGGTGCATATTATGTTAGGAGAGTTGAAAAAGATGGGGCGAGATATTTTGGTCCTTTTGCTCCTGCTTCCTCTGCAAGGAATACGATGAGAATTCTTTCAAGGTGGTTCAGAATAAGGCAGTGTAACGAAAAAATTGATGGGAAAAGAGAAAGACCCTGCCTTGATTTCTACATTAATCAGTGTACAGCTCCATGCACAGGGAATGTATCGAAAGAGGAGTACAGAAGACAGGTTGATGATGCAATAATGTTCCTTGAAGGAAGAACTGATGAGCTTACAAAGGAACTTGAAAAAAGGATGATGGAAATGGCAAAGATAGAAAATTTTGAAAGGGCAGCAGAAATAAGGGATTTGATAAGAGCTATTCAGTTCCTTAAAGAAACACCTGTTTTCACATCCATTGGACTTGAGGAGCTTGATATAATTGGTTTTTTCAAAGAGGGGAAAGAAGTCAACATTTCCATATTTTTAATGAGAAAAGGGAAAATAGCTGAAAAGAGAGACTTTTATTTCAGTGATGTTATAGAAGGAGAAGAAGATTTCCTTTCTTCCTTTATAGTTCAGTATTATCTTGAAAGCAGAATAATTCCGGCAAAAATCATTGTTCCATTCCCTATCCAGAACTCTTCCTTCATTGAATCATACATAAAGAGTGAAACAGGTATAAAGACAGAAATAATTTTTCCTGAGGAGGGATCCCTTTTAAATCTACTAAAATTAGCGAATCAGAATGCAAAACTGGCAATGGAAAAGAGGAAGATTCTCCTTTCTGAAAAGGAGATCCTCGATAATCTTGGACTAAAAGACATTCCAGAGCACATTGAAGGATATGATGTATCCCATCTCTTCGGAAATGAAAAGGTTGGCTCAATGGTAACATTTATAAACGGAAAACCTTACAAAAAAGGGTATAGAAAATTCATTATAAGGGAAGTTGAAGGAATCGATGACCCTGCATGCATAAAAGAGATTGTAAAAAGGAGGTTCAGAAGAGCAATTGAGGAGAAGGAGAAATTTCCAGAGCTTATCCTTATTGACGGTGGAAAAGGACAGTTGAGCTCTGCATTGAAAGCTCTTGAAGAGCTTGGAATCAAAGATATTCCTGTTATAGCAATTGCAAAGGAAGAGGAGATTCTTTATATAAAAGGAAAGGGTGGGTTTAAACTCGATAGAACATCTCCTTTTTTAAAACTTCTTCAAAGGGTCAGGGATGAGGCTCACAGATTTGCAATTTCATTTCACAGAAAGAGGAAGGAAAAAAAAGATTTTGAGACAATTCTTGATGGAATTAAAGGAATTGGTGAAAAGAAAAAGGAAATTTTCTTCTCAAAGTTCCAATCTATAGAAGATATATTAAAGGCAGAAGAAAAGGAGATTGAAAAAATAATAGGCAAAAAAGGGAAAGAAATTCTTTTTGAAAGGATAAAAAAATGATAATTGGAATTGGGATTGATCTTATTGAGATAGAAAGGATAAAGAAAGCCTGCGAAGAAAATCCGAGATTCCTTGAGAGAATTTTCACTGAAAGGGAAAGGGATTACTGCTTTAAGTTTAAAGAACCTTACGAACACTTAGCAGTAAGGTTTGCAGGAAAGGAGGCTACATTCAAAGCATTGGGTCACAGGATAGGATGGAAGGATGTTGAAATTATAAATGAAATCTCAGGGAAACCAAAATTGCTTATAAAAAACCTTGAAAAAGGCATTTTACCCCGCATCTCCCTCTCCCACAACAGAACAATAGCATCCGCTGTTGTGATTCTTGAGAGGGAGGAAAAGTTCTAAACAGAAATTGCTTTATCCCTCTTCAGATTCATCCATTAATGCTCAAAAGTGCTCCCATCCTGAACGGAGTAGATTTTCTTCTTTCCCACCTTTTAAAATTCTTATCCCTTTCTCCCTTTTCTCGATTCTTCCGATCAGAGTTGCTGGAATTGATTCGACAATTTTCCTTTCCAATCCCTCAGATGATGTGAAAAGAAGTTCATAATCTTCACCCCCCTGAAGGGCAAATCTGAAGGGATCTTCATTAATCTCTGCACAGAATTTTTTTAATTCATCGGAAATTGGAATTCTATCTCCGTAAATTAAAGCTCCAACTCTTGATTCCCTGCAAAGATTATGAAGATCGATAGATAGTCCATCAGAAAGATCAATCATTGAGCTTGCAATATCTTTGAGAAATCTTCCTTCCTCCACCCTTGGAGTTGGATTCAGATGCCTTTCTATAAGATACTTATAGTGGGAATCCTCTGACTTTAAATTATTCAAAAGTATATATAGACCTGCTCCTGAGTCCCCCAATTTTCCTGTGACATAAATATAATCCCCTTCCCTGGCAGAACTTCTTAAAACCACCTTATCAGTTTTTCCAATCAGGGTTACGGAGATAAAAAGTTTTGGGGAAGAACAGGTGTCACCACCAATAAGAAAAACTTTATATTTATCGCAAATATCCCTCATTCCCAGCATAAATTTTTCAATCCATTCCCAGGAGAGTTCCTTTGGAAAACCTATTCCAAGGAAAGAATAGAGAGGTTCACCCCCCATTGATGCAATATCGGAGATGTTGACAGCCATTGATTTTCTTCCGAGGAGGAAAGGGTCAAAGGAGATTTTAAAATGGACATCCTCTATGAGAAGATCCTTAGTAACCAAAAGATACCCATCCTTATCTTTTATAACAGCTGTGTCATCTCCGATTCCCACAATTACATCCTTCCCGGGGATTTTAAAGTTCTTCCTAACCCATTCTATAAAACCAAGTTCACCTATCTCCTTTATCTTCATTGATTTACCTCAAAAAACTTTTATTTCCGAATAGCCACATAAATTTTCTTTGCTTATCATTTATAAATAAGATTAAATAACTTGTGAGCCAGAAACTTATTCAAATCCTTGAGAATTTTATATTGATCCAGTGCAGAATTCTTGTCGCCAAGCGCAAGATAGGCAGAACCAAGACAGTTGAAGACACGCCCCCCCTCACTATCTTTATTTTTGTAAGTTAGAATAAGCATCAAAGAATTTTGATCCCTTTTCCCTATTACTTTCAATCCTTTCTTTGGAAGTAAAGGAAGATAAACTTCTAAATCTTTCACCTTCTCGTAAGTGCTTTTCATCTTCTAATTATACTACTCAAATAGAAAAAAATTAATTGTAATTTTTAAAAGTTTGATTTTTTCCTAATAATAAGGGAAAATTTAAGATGGAGGTTCAAGTGATAACAAAAGAAATGGTAATGCAAAAACTTTCCGAGGTTGTGGATCCAGAAATAGGACTTAACATTGTGGAAATGGGGCTTATTTACAGTGTTGAAATAAATGGAGATACTGTGAATGTAAAAATGACACTTACTGCCCCTGGATGTCCTCTCCAAAACACTCTGGTATCAATAGCAAAGGATGCAATTCAACAACTTCCTGGCGTCAAAGGTTCCAATATCCAGATTGTATGGGATCCACCATGGCATCCATCAATGATGTCGGAGGAAGCCAAGAAAAAACTTGGCTTCAGCTAAGTATTTTTTTCTGCTTCCTGAAATATTTCTCATGAATTTTTTTAGGGCATAGGATGAGGTTTTGTAGGACCGTCGTTCCAACTCAATATAGCAACTTAATACGCAACTATAAAATCGCAACTTTCTCATAACCCTCTTCCTTATATTTTATCTCTTCCTTCCCTTTACTCAATATCTTTTTATATCTTACTGACTCCCCATCAATGTAAA
>CAZFCI010000287.1:0-4874 GCA_964517525.1 uncultured Clostridia bacterium
CTCTTATCTTTAGAAGAGCCCTTGAAAGTTCAATCATTGTTTCAGGAGTGTCATTTACACCTTTGAGAAGAACAGATTGATTGTTAACTGGAATACCAATTTTCAGAAGATTTAAAACTGCTTTTTCAGAATACTCAGTTACTTCAGCAGGATGGTTGAAATGGGTATTGATCCAGATGGGACCGTATTTTTCAAGGATTCTTAAAAGCTCACTATCGAAAAGAATCTGAGGAAGAGTAACGGGTGTTCTCGTCCCTATCCTTATTATATCAATATGAGGAATTGAACGGATTGAAGCTAAAATCTTTTCAAGGACTGAAAAAGGAAGTGTTAGTGGGTCACCTCCTGAAATAACAACATCTTTTATTTCTCTGTGCTCAGAAAGATAATTAACCGCAGCACTTAAATCCAGATAAGCTCTTCTACCTCCATGATTTTTGAAAATCCTCTTTCTTGTGCAGTGTCTGCAAAAAGTTGAACAGAAGTTAGTTGCAACAATTAGAACTCGATCAGGGTATCTGTGAGTTAAACCTGGACATGGGGAATCGATCTCCTCATGAAGCGGGTCCTCCTCATCATAATCGTTAAATTCAACAAGTTCAGCAATTGAAGGGATAGCCTGTTTTCTTATAGGATCTTCTGGATCATCGGGATTTATCAGGGAAAAGTAATATGGAGAAATAAACATGGGATAAACAGAAGTTACCATCTTGAGCTGGATTTTTTCGTTTTCCGTCAATTCAATAAACTCGGATAATTTTTCTACGCTCCTTATCGAATTTTTTAACTGCCACCTCCAATCATTCCACTCTTCCATATCAACATTTTTGAATTGAGAAAATTTCTCGAAGAATCTCGAGGGAGGTTTTTCACCCTCAATTGTCATTTGCATATCGTCCTCCTTAAAATTCTCATTCCAATTATGATTTTCCATCCTTTTTTTACCTTTGTCAAGTGTTTCATAAAAATAGGGTCGGTTCTTTATATTTCTATTTTTTGATAATTCCCTAAATGGAAAACATTAAATGAGAGCAAAATAAATATTTTTTAATTCGAAAAATTTAAATTTAAAAATTAAAGATTTGACCCCAGGAATCTACAATTTTTGAGATTTCATTTAAAAAAATATCTATTCTTGAGTCTTCTTCTATAAATGGAACTTTTTCTCTGATCTTTTTAACTACCTCCATTATAATTGGAGAAGAATTTTTCGGTTTAAAAAATTCAATTGCTTGAGCTGAACACAAAAGTTCAGCGGAAATTATCTTCTTTGTATTGTTAACAATTCTCCATGCCTTCATGGCAGAAACTGTTCCCATACTAACATGGTCCTCCTGCCCCCCTGTTGTTGGTGTGTTTTCAACGCTCGCTGGAAATGAAAGAGCTCTGTTTTCAGAGGCAAGAGATGCGGAAACAATTTGTGCCATCATCAAGCCTGAGTTCAATCCAGGAAATTTAGTCAAAAAGGGAGGAAGTCCATAATTGAGATATGGATTTACTAACCTGTCTATTCTCCTTTCAGAAATATTTCCAAGCTCGGTCATTGCAATGGAAAGGAAATCCATCGCCAGAGCAACTGGTTCTCCGTGAAAATTTCCTCCCGATAGAACCTCTTTCTCTTCTGGAAAAATTATTGGATTGTCAGTGACAGAGTTAATTTCTTTTTCAAGTATTCCCATTATAAAGGAGAGGACCTCCTTTATAGCTCCATGAACCTGTGGGATGCATCTCAAACTATAACAATCCTGCACTCTTTCCTTCTCTCTCAATTTCAAAATTTCCGAACCTTCAAGATATTCTTTTATTTTTTTCGCTGTTTCTATCTGACCATTATAGGGTCTTAGCATATGAATTCTCTCGTCAAAGGGGGATAAGGAACCTCTCATTGCTTCAAGGGTCATTGCAGATGCAATATCTGCAGATTTCATTACCTTTTGAGAGAGTAAAAATGCATTTAATCCAATGGAAGTCATTACCTGTGTCCCATTAATAAGGGCAAGTCCTTCTCTTGGTTCAAGGGACAAAGGTTTTAAATTTACATTTTTCAAAGCTTCGGAAGCAGGAAGGAGCTCTCCTTTAAAATAGACCTCCCCCTCTCCAACTATTACAAGAGCAAGGTGGGAAAGAGGTGCAAGATCTCCAGAAGCACCAACCGAACCCTGAGAAGGAATATATGGGTTTATATCATTATTTAAAAGGGATAGAAGAAAATCGACAATCTCTTCCCTGACTCCTGAGTTGCCCCTTGCAAGAACATTGGCACGAAGGAGTATTATGCCTCTGACAATCTCCTCAGGTAAAGGCTCTCCAACAGCTCCTGCGTGACTTCTAATTAAATTCAATTGAAGTTTCTTCAGGTTCTCATTGGTAATTTTTATATTGGAAAGTGCTCCAAATCCTGTATTAATTCCATAGATCACATCTCCTTTATCTATAATCTCCTCTAAAACTTTCCTGCATTTCCTTATTTTTTCTCTTGCTTCATCTTTCAAGAAAACCTTCTCCTTTCGAAAGCAAACTCTCTCAAATTCTTCAAAGGTTAAATGCTCTCCATCAATTTCTATTTTCATTTTTTCTCTCCTCTAAAAAAGATATTAATTTTTCCAATCTTTTAATGCATCTTTCTTTCCCAAGAACTTCCATCATTTCAAAAACACCAGGGGTCACTCTTTTACCTGTTAGTGCAACTCTTGTTGCATGGATTAGAATTGAGGCTTTTATCCCCTCTTCTTCCGCAAGACTTCGACAAGTCTGTTCAACATTCTCTTTCTTAAAACTATCAAGAAATGAAAGCCTTTCTAAAAACTTCTTGACATATTCTGAAAGCTTTTCTTCAGAAAGATACTTTTCAACTGCTTCTTTCTCATACTCAAAATTCTCCACAAAAAAAGGAAGGGAATCCTCAACAAGCTGATTAATTGTTTTTGCTCTCTCTTTAAACAAAAAAATAACATCTTCAATCCACTCTCTCGAAAAGTTTTCATTCCATATACTTCTCTTCTTAAGACTTTCCTTGAAATCATCAAATAAAAGAGAGGGTGGAAATGTTGATAGAATCTTAGAGTTTAACCATTCCAATTTACTTAAATCAAAAATTGGATTGTTATGGCTTATAGACTCAAGGGAAAATCTCTCTATCATCTCCTCTATTGTAAATATATCCTTGTCTTCACCTGGAGACCAGCTTAAACGGGCAAGGAAATTGAACATTGCCAGGGGATGATAACCCATTTCTCTGAAATGAATAACAGATGTATGTCCATGCCTCTTGCTCAATTTCTTTCTATCAGGACCAAGAATTAGAGGGAGATGAGCAAATACTGGAATATCATGATTGAAGGCGTTATAAAGCATTATCTGTTTTGGAGTATTGGAAAGATGATCATCACCTCTTATAACATGAGTAATCCCCATATCAATATCATCAACCACAACAGAAAGATGATAAGTGGGATAGCCATCAGACTTTAAAAGAACAAAATCTTCTATATTTATATTTTCAAATTCGAGCACACCATGAATAACATCCTTAAAGGTCGTTTTCCCATGAGGGACAATAAATCTTATAGCTTTTCTTCCCCTCGAACTTAAAGCATTCCTTTCATTTTCAGATAAATGAAGACACCTCCTATCATAAGTCCAAACTTTTCCTTCCAACTCAATTTTTTTTCTTCTCTCCTCTATTTCCTCAGGGAGGCAGTAGCAATAATAAGCTTTCCCAGCTTTTACCAACTCTTCTGCTTTTTCTTTATAAAGGCTAAGTCTGGAAGATTGAAAATATGGACCCTCATCCCAATTTAAACCAAGCCATTTCATTCCCTCCAGTATACCTTTAACCATATCTTCTGAAGATCTCTGGACATCAGTGTCTTCAATCCTGAGAATAAAGGAACCTTTCTCCTTTCTCGCAAAGAGCCAGTTAAAAAGAGCTGTCCTTGCCCCACCTACATGGAGGTAACCTGTTGGGCTCGGAGCAAATCTTACTCTAACCTTCATAGAAAAATTTTATTGTTTTGACCTTAGAAAATCAAATTTCTTGACACTTCGAAAAACAGGAATAAAATACGAATATGAGTGAAAAACGAGTCTTTTCTCTCGATGTATTTAGAGGAATAACAATTGCTGGAATGATTTTAGTAAACAACCCTGGGAGCTGGAAGTATGTTTACCCGCCCCTCAGACATGCAGAATGGCATGGATGGACTCCCACAGATCTCATTTTCCCATTTTTTCTTTTCATTATGGGTGTTGCAATCACTCTTTCCCTATCAAAAAGAAAAGATAGTGGTTCATCTGAATCAAAAATCATTAATAAAATAATAAGAAGGTCGTTGATCTTGTTCGCTCTGGGTTTAATTCTCCATCTTTACCCCTTTTACAATTTCCAGCTTTCAAGGCTAAGAGTTCCTGGTGTCCTTCAGAGAATCTCTTTGTGCTATCTTTTTTCTTCTATTCTTTTCATAAAAATGAGACCGAGAAACCTTGCTATTTTAACTGGAATTATTCTCATCGGATATTACCTTTCAATGACCTTTATTCATGTTCCTGGATATGGAGCTGGAAATTTAACCCCTGAGGGGAACCTTGCGAGCTATGTAGACAGAATTGTATTTAAGGGAACAAGGTTATGGCAGGGAACATGGGACCCTGAGGGTATTCTAAGCACATTCCCGGCAATAGCAACAACAATTTTGGGTATTTTTGCAGGTCTATTGTTGAAAGAAAAAAGGAAAGAACTTGATAAGTTTTTAAAGATGCTTTTAATTGGAATTATTTTAGCACTTTCTGGCGACCTTTTCTCCTTTCTTTTCCCAATTAATAAAAATTTATGGACGAGCTCCTATGTTCTTTTCACAGGAGGGCTGGCGTATGTC
>CAZFCI010000288.1:0-1864 GCA_964517525.1 uncultured Clostridia bacterium
TCTTAGGGCAATGGAAAATATAAAGAATATCCGAAAAGGAGAAAGTCTTAGAAGCTGGCTTTATAGAATAGCATACAGATTGGCGATAGATAAGAAGAGGAGAGCCAACCTTTCCAACAAGAAGATCAATGAGATGGCAGGAGTGAAAAGAATTTACAATGAATGCGACTTTGAAATATCAGAATTTCTTAAAAGTCTGAATCCAAAGGAAAGAGAAGTAATTTATCTGAGAGCTGAGGGGTTTAGTTCCAAAGAGATTGGAGAAATAATAGGTTGCTCAGAGAGCACAGTAAGGGTTCACCTCCATAATGCCCGTAAAAAAATTAAAAAATTTTTTGAAGGGTAAGATAATGAGTTCTTTGAAGAAAAATTGGCTTTATATTTTAATAGGAATTTTACTTTTGCTCAATTTGGTTTTTGAATCTCCAAAGATCAATGCCTGTCCCTTGAGCTCAGAATCCTATCAAGACTTGTTAAATAGGAAAATTGAAGGGTTTTTGGCTTATGATTTAAAAAATAATTCGATAGATACAAGAAAATTTTCTGGGAAATCAACACTTTACATCTTCTTCAATCCCTCAAACACATATCATAAAGAAATTCTTGTATATGCGCAGGTTTTGTTGAATAAGTATAAGAGAATGGGGTTGGAGATTATAGGGGTTATAGAAAAGGATGAAGAGAAAGCATTGAGGCTTATTGAGAAAAGTAGATTTACCTTTCCGGTAATAAATGATTTTAAAAGAGAGATTCATAATTTCTTTCATATAGAGAGATGCTGTGGAGGGGTTGTTCTTGTAGGGAAGGGGAGGATGGTAAAATTTATATCCAATTCTCTTTTGAGTCCAGAGAACATTAGACAGCTGGTGGAGAAAGAGGTTTTAGGAAGGATTAATTATGAATTTAAAGAGCCTGAAAGACGGGAGTCTTTTAAGATAAACCAGCTGGCTCCGAGGATATTAATGCGAGATATTGAAAATGGAAAGGTCATGGATTTCTGGAATTTTGAAGATGAATACCTCATAGTTTCTTTCTTTTCTAATCTTTGTAGCATTTGTAAGAGTGGAAGGAGGATAGAAACTCTGAAGGAACTTGATAGAAGATTAAGAGAAAAAGGAGTAAAAGCTAAGATAATATTGGTTTTCTCAGAACCTTATGATAAAGAAGATATAGAAAACTGGGAAAAACAGATAAAAATGCCTTTTGACAAATACATTTCAGAGGATATATTTACAGATGAAGAGAAATACATTACGGACACTTCTTTAAAAGTCGATCCTTTAACTGTAGTTTTAAATAGGGAAAGGAAAGTAGTTTTTGTCGAGGAGCTGTTAACGAAGGAGAGGGAAATATTAGAATTAATAGAGTTGAAAGTAAAATGAAGCGTAGCTTAATTTTAATTTATTTATTGGTTTTTGGGGTTTGTATTGGAGAGGAAAACATTCCTGTTAGAGAAATTGAAGTAAAACCTATATTGAAGGTGAATGAATTAAAGCTAAAGCATAATTTTAAGCTTCCTCCATTGAATCCATATTTCTCAGTAGATTCAAAAGGAAACTTTTATTTTGTAGAATTCCCTAATCATCGGATATTGAAATTCAACAGAAAAGGAAATCTTATTAAAGCAATTGGAAGTATTGGGCAGAGCGAAAAAGATCTTTACGAGCCTACAGGACTTTTTTTGAAAAAAGATATGATTTATGTCTTAGATAGGAGAGGTTCGAGAGTAAAAATTTTCTCGACAAATGGTGAATTTATTTCAAGTATACCTTTTGAGATCAAAAATGTGAGTTTTGCAGATGCTTTAGCCGTATCAGATGATTCCCTGTTTATGAGCATAAAGTATAAAGTCAAAGAAGCTTAC
>CAZFCI010000289.1:0-12875 GCA_964517525.1 uncultured Clostridia bacterium
CATAGTCTGGGTTCTTTTCTTTAAATCTCTTTTCAATCTGATCAATAAGTTCTTTTTGTAAAACTGGTTCTTTTACGCTCTTTTGAATTCCTTCTATTTGAATTTTTTTCCATTGTAAATTTTCTGGATCTAATTTGTGAAGTAAAAAGACAAGTCGGCTCAATATACGCATTGGAAAGGCGCCACTGCCTACTGCTGGGTCAACAATCTTCAACGAGTCAATTAAGTTGATAAGTCTTTCAGTTGTCGCTTCATCAAATGGATTAGTAAAATCTTCTTTTGAAAAGAGTGTATTTAATTTCTCTTCATCTAAATTTGGTATATTTGTTTTAAAATACTCTTTCAAGCTTTCATCAACCATATAATCAACTATTTCTCTTGGCGTGTAATAACTACCTGTTGCTTTTCTGGCTGTCGTAGCAGTTTCTGGGTTATAAGAGGCAAGGAGGTTTTCAAAGACCTTACCAAGAAGTTCTGGATCCAATGCAACTTCAACATCATCTGGTTCATTCTCATCAATTGTAAAATTATATTGTTGCAAAATTTTAATCAATCCTTTAACTTTGGTTCTTTGGTATTTTGAATCATTGTAATCTTCGGATAAATCTACAGTCTCTTCTTCAGTAAAGAATAAATAGTTGGGGACATATGGTTGATACTTTTTTAAATCTGTAAAACCGTCAATATATTTTCTTTCATCTTTGTTTTTTGATTTAAAATCAAGGCATTCAAATAAACCACCATTTAAAAAGGGTACTGGCATGAAATATTTTTCAATTGCTTCTTCACTGTTTTTAAATAAATCCTCATAACGATATACATTGTGATTACCAAAATCAGGGTTATATCCTTTGTATCCTCTTTTATCACTTCTAAATCTCCTTTCTTCTTTCCTTGTATTCAAGGTTGCAAAAAATAAGTTTTGCAAAATGGCTTTGTAATAGTCATCATTAGAAAGGCTGAAATCTTTTAAAATATCAGTTAGATTTTTTTCATTAAATAATTCATTGGGAATAAGATGTCGTTCTTTCATAAACCATATAAAAATAATCCTTGTAATAAGCCTTATAACCGCTATATTCCTGCCATTCGGTATTTTTTCAGCATCCTCAGGGAATCTAACATTCTTTACTGCCCAGAAATACCAGTTGGCAATCTCCTCATAGAACTTCTTTGTTACTGGCTCAACAGAGAATGCTTCTTTTATCCTTTCGAGGGATGAAAAATCGCTTTCTCCAATTTGTAAAAGAAAGGTTTTGTTTGTTCTTTCTGGGCTTACTAAATAGGTAAATCTTTTAAAATAACTGAACCTTCTTCTTGTTCCGAAGTATTCAGTATAAATTAAAGAAAACCTGAAATTGCCATTCTGGTCATAGAAAATAAAAATTCCTGCATCCGTGTTTGTATCTTTTAAAATTTTCTTCCCAAGTTCATATTGTTTTTTCTTTCCCGAACGCTCTGTAAGTTCTTTTAATACCTGAAATGCACAGATAATAAAGCTGTTAAATTGAAATTCTATCTCACCAATTTTCTCTCCTGATGTAAAATCTCCATCATTGTAGTTGGATAGATTTTCTTGCATTGGTCTAAAAGAAGAATTTTTACTCCTGAAGAAATGGACAAATTTTTCAGTAGAAAAATTTTCAATTATATCTTTTATATCTTTTAAAATTTCCTTACTCATAGTTTCTGATTTTCAATTGCAATGATAATTTCCTTATGAATTATCTTCTCTCTTTCTTTCTCTTTCAATAAATAATTTTCTCCAAGTTCGTCTTTTAATTTTTTTAATTCCTCTATGGTTTTGTCTATTTCGTTATCAGAAGACTTTAAATTAGCAATTCTTCTTAAAGTGTAGTCAGATAAAGTCCCATAATCATTTATGTCCTCAAGCAACATGCTTAAAAATTCTTTAAATGGTGCAAGACTTTCATTGTTTAGATTTAGTAGTGTTTTTATATTGTTAAATGCCTTTTGTTCTAAGCTCTGTTCAAGCTTTTGGTCTCTTTTCTCTCTTATCTTCTTAACAGCCTCATATTTATCCCAGAAATTATTGCTCAATTCAAGCGATTTTTCCTCTTTGGAGCAGCGGATTCTATCTATTATTTCCTCAAGGACAACTGGCTGTGGTTCAGTCTGGGTCTCGTAATCAATTTTTTGTATATGAAGTTTCCTTTTTTTGATAAATACAATAAGTTCATCCTTATCAGATTGTTTAGCTACCTTTACTCTTGGTGGGCAATCCTTTATTTTTTCAATAACTTCAGGATGATTCTTTTTTATATCTTCATATTCGTTTAGAACTTTAGTATAAAAACTTTCACTTTCTATTTCATCGGGATTTTGCTGTATTCTCTGATATAAATCTGAAGGTGAAGGTTCTTCATCAATATCAAAGATTTTTGCATCCTCACCAAGAGCATTGTGAATCAAAAACATTTTTTGTGCGGCAATATCTTTTGATTTTACAAGTTCAGCTCCTATTTCTGTTGGGAAAAAGTTTGCTATATATATTTCATCAAAGACCTTTTTACCAATGCGGTTAATCCTACCAACCCTTTGTATTACCCGAACAGGGTTCCAAGGTATATCATAGTTTATAACTAATCCTGCGCGGTTTAGATTAAAGCCCTCGGAGATTTTATCAGTACAAAGCAATATATCATAATCATCTCTTTGTTTTTCTTGTGGATATGAGGCATCAAAATTTTTGTTTATTTCTTCTATCTTACCTTTTGATAAGTCTCCCGCAACAACCAAAACTCGGTTATTAAAATTCCTTGTTAAAGGCTCTTTTAGATAGTTAATGGTATCAATGTATTCTGAAAATATAACTATTTTTCTCTTGGGGTCTTTTTGAAGCCATTCATTTAGGTTGTTAATTAGACGAACAAGTTTTGGATCATTATTGACAAGATTTAATGCATTTAGTTTTTTCAAAATCTCCTCAAATAAATCTATGTCAGATTGTATGTCTTCAAGAAACTTCTCTTTGTATTTAAACTTATCTACTTCGTATATCTCATGATTTTTTGGATATACGCCTTCTGTAATTTTTTGAGCATATTCATTAAGTTCTTTCTCTATTTCATCAAGCTCCAATGTCCATATTTTCTCAAGCAAGTCCCTATCCAATATAAACTTATTTGTTTTTTCGACAAATTTTTGACAGTGCGAAATAACATTTTTAAAATTTTCAATGCTTTTTTTAAATGCACCAAAGGAACTCTCAAATCTTTTAACCAGTAACCTACGCATAAAATCATAAAGGTTTCTCTGTTGCTGATATCTACGATTGTCCTCTTCAGAAAGCTTGTTATTTTCTATATCTTTAATGTCAATCTTGTATTCAAAAGGTCTATAAATTGCACCTTCAAATCTGCCACCATCCTCAGGACAACTAAAATAATTTATTACTTCATCGTAAAATTTTGATTGCTCCTGAGATAACTCAAAAAACCATTCTTGAGGATCAGCAACCTTTGTTAATTCTTTTATTTCATTTTTGTAAAATGGATTCTTCTGTAAATCAAGACGATTCCTTCTAATTGTCACTGGCTCAATCACATCTCTTATTTCCTTAGAGAGATAATTGGTTCTGATCTTTAACATTCTTAAATCTATTCCATCAGTTCCAAATTGTGCTTTAAAATAATCTTGTGCTTTTCTTCTTTTTTCTTTATCAGATGAATTAAAATACTTCTTTATATAACCAAGTTTATCAAAAGTCGATTTAAAAATTCTGAATTTATCTACAAGGTTATTTTCTAATGTAATCGTTGATTTTTTCGGAGTGACAAACAATTTTAGTAAAGAAAGAATATCACCAGGACGATTATTAAATGGAGTTGCGGTAAGTAAAATCACTGTTTTGTTACGGCAGAGATTTTTAAGTTGTTCATAGGATTTTGTATCTTCGTTTCTAAATCTGTGTGCTTCATCAACTATTACAACCTCTATATCTTTTAATTCTTTAAGGGAACTTACAAAATCTTCATTATCAAGCATCCCAATAGATTCTGCTCTCCAATCATACAAACCAAAAGATTCCAGATACCATCTCCACCCAGACCTTTGAAGTTTTTCATCACCAAGAATTCCAGGTGGACATAAAACAATTCCTCGTTTCCTTAATTGTCTTGCAACAAGACATGCAACTATTGTTTTCCCTAACCCGACTACATCCGCAATTATAACACCATTATTTTTCTCTATTATATCCAGAGCTTGTTTTACTGCATCTATTTGATATCGGTAGGGAATAAATCCATTTCTTTCTAAGATAGATTTAATAGCTTCGTCTCCAATAGCTTTTGGAGTGTATGTTTCAAGATAACTTTTTAATACAAGTGCATACGCTTCAAAAGGTGAAAGTTGTTTTATCAGAGTTTTATTCTCAAGCGTTTCAATAAGTTTTTGTTTAATTATATCATCCTCTGTAATTTTCACCGCTTTATTCCATAGGTTATCAAAATACTCTTCTGCTTCTTCAACACCATAATCGCTTATCTCAACATTGAATTCTTGCTCCCAAGTAAGACCTGCAGAGGTCAAATTGCTACTTCCTGTAATAAAAAGTGCATTCCTTGCCACCTGTGAAGGGTCTAATTTAAAAATATATAATTTTGAATGATTGGGCTTAAATGTCTTTCTGATTATCAATTTGTTTTCGTTAATAAGGTTAATAAAAAATTTAACCTGTTCATAAAAATCTTTATTATCAAAATATTCTGAATTAATGGACTTTTTGATTGATTCAAAGAAATGACTAATTCTTTCATCATCTGAGATATTACGAAATTTTCCAGCGTATTCTATAAGTCCATAATTTGTGTTGTCAACATTCAAACCTACAAGGACCTTCATTTTAACATCGGGATTATTTTTAAGCCCTTCGTATAGTTCTTTCAAACCCGAAAAATAAAAAAAGCCAACAAGGATTTTAATTTCTCTACTCTTTGAAAGAAGTTCTAAAATTCTTTTTTTGAGCTGTTTTGTGGCACTATTTGTAATAAAATTTTTTATTTCCCTATCTCTTTCCATCTTACCCAATTCAATATTAATATTAACCAAATTTTCGATTGAGTCAATGGTTGATTGCAAAAATCACTATTGATCCAAAGCTTGACAATTTGAAGAGGTGCAAGACATTTAACCTCATTACTCGCAAACTCTGCTTCTATAAATATCTTTATAAAATCCAACCGTAAATTCATTTACTTAATAGTAAAAGATAATATTTTCAGTCTTCATTCCTCCTGAACTCTGTGCTTTTTGAAGTATTTCTCGCATATTTTAACAATATTTTTGTAAAGTTCTTCATCATCTGAAACACACCATTCTTTTCCTCCATCCCAGAAATAAATTTTTTCATCATCCCACCCATAAAGATAAATTTTCTTACGCTCAGGTTTCAATTCATTTTTTTCTTCTATCGGAAGCTCAATTTCAGTTTCAAATGTCTTCTTGAATAATTCTTTTGCAAGATCTTTATATTCAGGAAATTGTTTAATGAACAATTCCAATAACTCACTGGCGCAAAATTTACATCCTCCATCAGCAGAAAGTAAAATTTTAATTATCTTTTTTGCAGATTCTGTGTTCACAATCCTGTCTCTTTTCTTATTAACTCAATAAGTTTCTCTGCTTTTTCTAATATTTCTTTTACTTCTTCTTCTGAAATTTCAGAAATGGTTCCAGGTGGATAACAGCTTTCATAATAAAATGAAGTCAACTTTTTGCTAAAATCCAGAAAAATTGATGGGGATTCATTAAACTTAACTGCTTCAGATAGAAGGATAAAAATATCATGTATCTTTTTTAACTTCCACCCCCTTGAGATGAGGAAACCTTTCAGATACTTTTCCACTGCCTGCTGAAGCAAAAACATTACAACATCATAATAATTCCCATGAGAAAATGTAATTTTTGCTACTTCAAGGTCGTGTTTTCGATGAGAATATCAACTATTTCTTTTATACTCTCATCCATCTTTACATCTCCATAAATCTTTTAAATTCTGGCTCTTTGAGCTCTTTTGTAAATCAAAGTCTTATAAATCCCAAAATCCAAATACGAAGAGTCAAACTGGAAGAGTTCTTTAAGAAGGGCTTGAAATCTCTTCAATAGCCCATTCATATTATCCTTTTACTTTCTCTCATTCTTATATTAAATTTTTTAAGATATTTTTTCAACTTATGGTTTCTAAATCTTATTATCATTTAAACTTATCAATCCCCTTTATTCTTGCCTCTCTTTGTTTTTTGATTAATCAGGACTTAAATTTAAGAAAATTCTAAAAAATCTCCTCCAGATGGGAAATAACTTTCTTTACTTTATCTCCTCCAACCTCCTCCATTTTTTTAATATCTTCAAGGGCTTTTGGTAAAATTTCCTTGAATCTTTTCAATTCCTTTTTTGCTTCTTTAGGATTTATTTCTATTCTGTTCCCTGTTTGAAAGGCATCGATTAAGGAATCTGGAGACCATTCTTTGGACCAAAGAGTATTGAGGATGAGCATTCCTCTTTTAAGTCGATTTATTTTTTCAGGGAATCCATTCATAATCTCAAGAAATTCCATATTTTCTTTTTGAAGTCCAATTTCAATTTCAACCTTTTCTCTTATGCTGAATTTTGGAAGATTCAATATTAAGGTCAATTTATTACCATCGTATCTCCATGTCATATCCTTTTCTTCATTGGAGTAAGTGACTTCTTTACCGTTGCAAGAAATTCTTTCTGGTGGGAGAATCAAGGGAACTCTTATCTCATACCCTCTTCTCTCCAGCATTCCTTTAAATTCTCCCACTGCTGGATATATCTCTATTTTTATTTTGTCATTCAACCAATTGTTTCTAATTTTTTGCCAAGTGAATTCATTCTTTTTATATCCGAGAGTGTTCCCTTCATCCTCATAAAGCTCAAATTCTCCTGAATCATAGGGGAAGACCATTAAAATCAACGGATCTACTGGTTTTTCATGAGTATTTCTCATCTTTGGTTGCATTGGAACTATTGAGCCTGCTTTTAAATAAACGGGAATCTCATCAATAGAGAAACTCCTTTCAAAGACTCCAGGACCATCGATAATCCTTCCTTTGAACCATTCTATCCATTTTCCTTCTGGTAGCCATACTTTCTTCTTTGAAAGCATTGAGTCTGGATCCTCTGGAGAAGTTACAGGTGAGACTATCATTTCATCTCCAAAGAAATATTGATCCTTGAATTTGTAAGCTTCCTCAATTTCAGGATATTCATAATACATGGGTCTGCATATTGAAACTCCTGTGTCGTAAGCTTTTCTTGCAAAGGTATAAATATAGGGGATAAGGGAATAGCGGAGAAGGAAAGCATCCCTCATTAAAAGAAAATACTCAACAGGGTATGCCCATATCCTCCTTTCAGCTTCAGGATTTTTCGTAGTGTGGGTTCTCAAGATTGGGCTGAAAACTCCAAACTGTATCCATCTTGTGTAAAGTTCAGGAGAAACCTTTCCAGGCATGTGTCCTCCAATGTCATGACTCCAATACCCATAGAGAACATTGGAAGCGGTTGCTGTGAAGTAGGGTTGAAAAGCAAGGGATGACCAGACAGAGATTGTATCTCCTGAGAATCCTATCTGGTATCTGTGATTTCCAAGACCTCCCCATCTGTGAAAAAGGAGAGGTCTCTTACCCCTTCTCTCCATATCGGTGAAATGAACATAGTTTAGCCACCATGTAGGATTTAGACCAGGAACCTTTGTTATATGCTCCTGTTGCCAGTCGAGCCACCAGAAATCAACCCCTTGCTCTTCAAGGGGATAATGGAGAATCTTTAGATAATTTATTGCAAATTTTTTGTTTGTAATGTCAAAGGGAACATATTTTTTTGTTGATGGGTCAATGCCCATTGCTCTTGCCATCTCAGGATATTTCTCCTCATGGGGTTGAACTCCTGAGGCAGGATGTAAATTTAATGGTGTCTTTAATCCTTTTTTCTCACACCAGGAAAGAAATCCTTGAGGATCTGGAAATAGAATTCTATTCCATGTGTAACCTGTCCATCCAAGCATGTGCCCAGATTGATCAAGGACTTTCTTGTCCCATCTTAGACCAAAGGTTAGATGCCAGTCCATATCAATTACAAGAACATCAAGGGGAACATCATGAATCTCAAATTCATTTACAAGCTGTTTGAATTCCTGGTCTGTGTATGCCCAGTACCTTGACCACCAGACCCCAAAGGCAAATCGAGGAGGAAGAGGGATCTTACCTGCAACAAGGGTAAAATCGTGGAGAGCCTTTTTATAATCATGCCCGTAGCAAAAAAAATACCAATCCTGATAATCTCCCTTTGGTCTTGGAGTAACCCAGTGCCATTCACTATTATCAAATAATGGAGTTCTTGAGTCATCAATTAGAACCCATCCATCCTTTGAGAGAAGTCCTGGTTCCAGCTCTGTTTCTCCCTCAACTCCATCAAGGGTTCTTATTGTTCCTTTAAGATTTCCTTTATCTTCCATCCCTGGATTCCAGACGATTTTTTTACCATTTAAAATAAACTCAATGGAAAGATTATCTTTACGGAATTTGCCACTACCAATTCTGTATTTAAGGAGCATATTTTCTGTCTTAATGAAAAGCCAGCCATCCTTTTTAAAGGATTCAAATTTTGGAACAGGCAAATTTCTTCTTATGAAGACAAGGGATGCAGAGTCTTCGAATCTTCTATTTTTTGACCATTCCATTCTCAAAAGCTGAGGGGTGAGGACAGTGAATCTAACATCCCCAACTTTTACAACAGCCTTTGGGTTAGCAACAGGGTCGTATTCTTCTGGAGAGAAGGAGACAGAATGGGAGAAAAAGGAAAAAGACAGGAGCAATATTAAAAAAATCCTTTTCATCTTTCCTCCCTTTCAATTTTAGAATAGTCATACAAAATCTTTTTAAGCTCTTGAATATTCACCCTTTTCTTTCCATCGACATAGAGGGTGAAACCTTCATCCTTATCATTATAGTAGTCCTTTCCATCAGGCTTATCCCATACAATTGTCAGATTATGATTGTGATAGGGAAGGTTATCAATGCAGAAGTAATCCCATTTGTTTTCTGGAATTAAGGGATCAATCTCAATTATGCTATCGTTTCTGGGAACAACACCTATCAAATACTGAATTATCATATCGTTATAGGTTGAATGATTGTAATCCCTGTGTCCATACCATTCTCCAGTTTCACCATTGTAAAACTCAGCAGTGTAGGGAAAATCGTAATTAAAATCCTTGAATTGAACTTTTGTGAAGGATTCAAGGAGTTTGAAAAGAGTATTTTTTGTGACATAGCTCTGTTTGTAATTTCTCAAAGTATTTGCAAGGGCTGAAATTACAATACTGTTGGCATGGGGCCATGTTGGTCCATTCCAATAACATACAGTAACTCTCTCCAAATCCTCACCAGAGTTTTTCTGAACACCCCAGACTGTTGTCTGGGAGTAGGCAGGGCATGATTTTGCAGTGGATGCAGGAGGGAATGGAGTCCAGAATTCCTTTTCAAATTGAAGATATTCCCAGGCTTTTATATACTCCTTTGAATTGAATGGTGGAAGATTGAAATAAAATGGGTAAAAACCCACAATTTCCTTAACAATTGCTTTTTCATTATCCTTTGCTCTGAGGCTATAGAAGAAATGGGTTCTTTTATCCCACATATTTGAAAGAAGAGAATTCTTTATCTTTTCTGCAATTTCAAGATATTTTTTTGATTTTTCATTATCTCCAATCTCTTTGAAAGCTAATGAGGTAGCTAAGGCATTTCCGTAAACATAGCTTGTCAGGTCAACCCTTTCGAGAATTTCTTGCTTATTTATGTCGTATCCTGAAAAGAAAAAGAAGGAGGGTTGCCACTCCATTCCTGTTGCAAAGTGGTCGTAAACCTCAAGAAGGAAATCTTTGTCTCTATCGCACTCCTTTAACCATCCCTCAACATTCATTGCCATTTTCTCAACCACTTTCTCTAAAAAATCTTTATCCTTTCTAACAATGTAAGAATCCCATATTGCTGAAGTTATCCACTCGGTATAGTATCCATCACCAAGGAGGAATGGAGCAACAAAGTTCCTATAAATGCCATTTTCGTTTATGTTTTCAGCAAAATTTAGAATGTATCCCTGATAATATTTCTTAGAGTGAAGCCATCGAGCCTCCCTTATTACATGGGGTGCACCGTAACTTATTGTGTTTGCATACCAAGAAGAGCGCCATCTCCCCTCTGAGAATGTAGGATATTTGAGAAATCCAACATTTGTTTCAGATAGATTTTTCCTCAAAAGATAGTATCTATGATACCACATCTTTTTGAACCACTTATCAGGACAATCAAAATAAGGAATCTCAGATTTGAACCATCCTAAATACTGTTTTATATGCTCCTTAAGAGGGTCTTCCATTCCAAGAAATTCCTTCAATTTTTTCTCACAGCTTGAAGGCTCAAGGTCAAATGCCATTCCAAATCTGAATTCCTTTTCTTCTCCTCCCTTTATAACCCCTTCAAAATAAATTCCATTGGGATAAAATTTGTTATAGCCTGTCATTTTAGCCATAACATAGACATGAATTCCATGATAGAACTGTTCGAACCCAAAAATATCATCTTTTACTTTCACAAATCCAATGTCTGAGTAGGCGACAACACGAATGTTCTTATCCTCTGATGTATTGTTTTTTATTTTTAAAATAGAAAAAAGAATATCGTTGCTGGTTATGAATTTTGAGCCTTTCACAGAGACGCCAGAAAGCTCTCCTTCCATTGAGACATGACTTGGATAGTATATAGCTTCCTTTACTTTTACCCTATCACTTCCAACAGAGACATATAAATCATAGGCTTTAATATTTGTAAGAAGATAGAAATGGACACCTTCTGGGAATCCCCATCCCTGAGGAGATGTAGCCCAGAGATATTTCCCTGTTGAACCAAAAGGAACTTCACTGTTATAGGGTCTTTTCAAGATCTCATCGATGTTGTAATCATCAGGGTTTAAAATGATTGTCTGGGAAAAAAGATTAAAGGTTAAAAGAAGAACAAAAAGTATTCTTATCATTTTTACCCCCTTTCATCTGACAAAAAGATATGCCTTTTCAAAATCAGGAGAGACAAGTTTTTTACCCGCTTTCATTATCCATTCTTCAGACCCTTTTAAAATATAAATCTTTATTCTGAAGGATTCTTCCTTTTCAGGAGGGAGATAAAGGGAAGGAGAATGACATTCGAGTTCACCGAAGGCAAGGGGTGGTTCCTCAAGATGGCTGTATATCTGAATGGCATCTCCATTGGTATTTTGCTCACTCTTTGGTCTGTCAGGATATTTTGCATTCTTTTCAACAGGAAAACTCATCATAACGATGTAAAATTCTCCCTTTTGATTTTTTGAGACATAGGCAATAAAACCTTTTGCATATTCAGGTTTTATTCCAATTTTATATCTCCTGCTTCCGTGAACAAAGAAGGAAATAGATTCTTTGTTAATTTTTACAAATTCAGGAGGTAGGGGTTCAAAGTAGTTCCCTCTGTAAGCTTTTTGGGATAGCTCCTCAACAGGAACAACCATTGTTCCCTGAGGGATTATCTGGATAAGGCACCACAAACCAATTACCCTATCAAGAACTTTTTCCCCTTTATTTTTCAACTTGTGGACAAAATCAATTCCCAGGAATTTCAAATCAGAATTTTTAAAATCAGGGTCTTTATCAAGAGGGTTTTCAGAAAAGCTCATCTCTCTTGTCAACTCAAGGTTATAATCCTCTTTACCATCATTGGAAACTGTTCTAAATGAATTTTTGAGAGCTATGAATTGGTTATTCTTGTATGAGATGACTTTGTAATTTCCTGGATCGAGCATTGAAAAGTCTCTATTTCCGCTCCAGTCAGGTTTGAATATAAAACCTTTATCTCCTCCTTCCGGTGATATCCATGTCCTCTGCCCACCCTGCCCTCTTTTAATGTCAGGATGAGTCCAGAAAAGATTCTCCCCATCAATGAAAGCTCCTATTATCCTTGCTCCAAAGGATGGAATCACTAAGAATCCATTTCCCTTTTCTTTCTCAAATAGATAGAACTCAATATTCTCTTTTTTCAATTTTTCAATCATTCTATCCATATTCCACCCCTCGAAATTTTGAGACCATAGACAAAAAACAAATAGGGAGGAAAATAGAAAAAATTTGAATAAAAATCTCATCGAAAATACCTCCAAAAAAATTTCTCATTCTCGTAAATAAATATATTTTCTCCCAACAAGATTGTCAATGGAATCATTTTTTACTTTCCCCCTTTAAAATTGTAAAATACTGGATGGAGGTTTTAATGAAAAAATATTTTCTTTTGTTTCTGCTCCCCCTTCTTTTACTCTTCAATTGCAGTAAGACAGAGACATCCAAATCTTTCTTAATAACAGTTGAAGACTCAGTATTTGCAAGAGCTGATGCGGAAGGGAATCTTTCAAGGGAAGAGAATGCTGTCTTTAAAAGAGGGGAGGCTGTGAACCTCGTCCTTTTGAATGTTGGAAAGTTCAAAAAAGGTGAAGATGGAAAACACTGGTTCGATATTGATATGGAAGTTATAGATCCCAAAGGTAATGTTATTCTTTCAAAGCAGGGATTACTTGGCGAGAATGGGCATATTCTTTTACCCAATGATACAGCAGAATCTCCCTATGGAATCTTCTCAACAACTGAGCAGCTTGAACCAGGTATTTACAAGATGAAGCTAACAATATACGATAAAATTGGAAAAGGGAAAGCAACTGTAACAAAATCCTTCACTCTCGAATAGTTAGTTTAAAAGTTAACTTTTCTGCTTAAAAAAGCTAAGCAATCTTCTCTCTTTTCTCTCTCCTTT
>CAZFCI010000290.1:0-9386 GCA_964517525.1 uncultured Clostridia bacterium
GTACATGTTGTAAGAAAGGGAGAGACCCTCTACAGAATTGCTTTGAAATACAATACCTCAGTGGAAAAAATTAAAGAATGGAACAATTTAAGGGATAATTTGATTTCACCAGGGAAAAGATTGATTATTTACATACAATAATGGCTTCAAAGGTTTTATCTGCTTCTCTATGTGGAATTGATGCTTTCCTTGTAGAGGTTGAGGTCGATGTTCTTCCAGGGCTTCCTTCTTTTTCTACTGTTGGACTTCCTGACACAGCAGTTAAAGAGAGTAAAGAAAGGGTAAGATCTGCTTTGAGGAGTTGTGGTTTTGATTTACCTGCAAGAAAAATAACAATAAACCTTGCTCCTGCAGATAGGAAGAAAGAGGGTTCATCCTTTGATCTTCCCATTGCAGTTGGTCTTCTCTCATTTCACCATATCTTTCCATCGGAAAGATTGAATGATTTTATAATTTCAGGGGAACTATCCCTTGATGGAAGGGTTAGAGGAATAAAAGGTGCTTTGGCTATGGCTTTTCTTGCCAAGACTATTGGCTTGAAGGGAATAATTTTACCGAAGGAAAATGTTAAAGAGGCATCCCTTGTCGAAGATATTCCAATCTACGGAGTAGAAAGCCTTGGAGAACTGGTTGATTTTTTACGCAAAGAAGTTGAGATAAAGCCTGAAACTCATTCATCAAAAGAAGATTTTGAGCCTGATTACTCAGTGGATTTTTCAGAAGTTAAAGGTCAGTATTATGGTAAAAGGGCTATTGAGGTAGCTGTAGCTGGAGGCCATAATCTCCTCATGGTTGGTCCTCCAGGAACGGGGAAAACAATGCTTGCAAGAAGAATTCCTACTATCTTACCGCCTCTTACATTCGAGGAAATGACTGAATTGACAAAGATTTATTCTTGTGCTGGCTTAATTAACCCAAAATATGGAGTAATAAAAGAAAGACCCTTTCGTTCTCCCCATCATACTATAACCGAGATAGCTCTTGTTGGAGGAGGACATATTCCAAAGCCTGGGGAGGTAAGTCTCGCTCATAATGGAGTTCTATTCCTTGACGAACTACCTCTTTTTGAAAAAAGCACTCTCGAAGCTCTGAGGCAACCTATGGAAGATGGTAAAATAACTATTTCAAGAGCAGGAGTTTCAGTAACATTTCCTGCAAGATTTATGCTTGTTGCAGCAATGAACCCTTGCGAAGACTCAGTAGGTTTAATGGATGGAGATTGCTCTCCTTCTCAAAAAATGAGATATTATTCAAAGCTTACCCTCCCCCTCCTTGATAGAATTGATATTCACATAGAAATTCCAAAGGTCAAATTCCATGATATGATTTCTGATAGAGAAGAAGAATCCTCTTCCGCTATAAGGGAAAGGATTTGCAAGGCAAGGGAGATACAATTGAAGAGATTTAAGGGGAAAAAGATTTTTTGCAATTCCCAGATGGGAACAAGGGAGTTGAGAAAATTCTGTAAGTTGGATTCAAAATCTCTTGATCTAATGGAGATAGCTATGCAAAGATATGGGATGTCAGCAAGGGCTTTTGATAGAATATTAAAGGTGGCAAGGACAATTGCTGACCTTGAGGGAAAAGAGAGTGTTGAGACTTATCATGTATCAGAAGCTATTCAATATCGAATTCTTGACAGGGGAAGACTATAGTATTATTTTTTATATAGATATAATTTTTGGGTAAATTATGAAAGAGAGAGATGATTCTAAGACTCAGAGAATAGGGAAAAGTTTAGGATACTTTCTGATAGTTCTGAAAGGGACAGAAAGGGATTTTGGGAGGGAATTCTGTATTGAAAAGGAAAAGGTTATAATTGGAAGGGGAGTGGATGTTGATTTTCAAATATGGGATTCAAAGGTGTCAAGAAACCATGTTGCCATTTATCTTTACACCACTGAGAGTGGTGAGAAGAGAGTAATGTATGAAGATCTGATGAGCACAAATGGGACTTATGTCAATGAGAAGTTTTCGACAAAAGGGGAGCTTAAAGATGGTGATAGAATTAGGATTGGAGATACTATTCTAAAATTTGAGGTTATGGATGAGCTGGAGCAGGAATTTAGCAAAAGGCTTTACAGAATGGCTGTAACAGATTCATTAACAGGGCTTTACAACAAAGAGTATTTTTATGATGAGTTAAGAAGGCAGTTTCACATTGCGGTAAGGTATGGAAGGGAACTTTCCCTTATTATGCTTGATATAGACAATTTCAAACAGGTAAATGATACATATGGACACATTGCAGGGGATGAGGCTTTAAAAAGTGTAGCTTTTGCAATTCTCGAAACTGTTAGATTCCAGGATGTCGTATCGAGGTTTGGAGGAGATGAGTTCTGTATTCTACTTCCTGAGACTTCTATTTCAGGAGCGAGATTTCTCGGCTACAGAATTAAGAGGGCGATAGAAAAACTCAGTTTATCTTCTGACAAGGGATTCTTTAAAATCACTGTATCAATGGGAGTTGTATCAACAAAAGGAGTGATGAATTTTATTGATTTTATAAAAAAAGTTGACGATGCTCTTCTTGAGGTAAAGAGGAGCGAAAGGAGTAGAATAAATGTTAAGGAATGAGAGAGGGAGTGGGTTTTTAAAAATTTTAATTTATCTTCTTTTGATTTCTTACATGGGATTGTTGATTTTCAGATTTGTTTCAATTTCCATAAGGTATAAGGATGTGGATGTGAAGATAAGAGATACTATAAGAAACTCTATAGAGTGTAATAGAGATAAGCTTATGGAGCAGATTTACAATTTGCTGGATGAAAGGGGAATAGTTCCTCTTGAAGAGGAAATATCTGTGGAGTGTAAGGGTAATAAGGCGAGGGTCAGTTTTTCCTATGAGGAGATTCTTGATGGAATCTTCTTCAAGAAGAAGATTTTAAAGATGGTTGAGGTGGAAGGAGTGATAAGTTGATTTTTAAGCAAGTTCTGTTATACTTTGAAAGGATGTTGGAATGGTTTTAATAAATCCTGCAATTAAAGAAGTTGTTGTGAAGATAGTCTATTATGGTCCAGGGCTGGGAGGAAAAACCACTAATCTAAAGTATATCTACGACCATATTGAACCTTCAACAAGAGGGAAGATGATTTCCTTATCAACAGAAGGGGACAGAACCCTCTTTTTTGACTTTCTTCCTATAAAACTTGGAGAGATAGGTGGTTACAATGTAAGAATTCAACTTTACACAGTTCCGGGGCAGGTTTTTTATGAAGCTACGAGAAAACTTGTTCTTAATGGTGCTGATGGAGTTGTTTTCGTTGCAGATTCCCAAAAACATGTTTTTGATTCCAATCTTGAAAGTCTGGATAGCCTCAAAAATAATCTCAGGGAAAAGGGCATAAAGATTGAAGATATTCCTCTTGTTTTTCAGTTTAATAAGCGAGATTTAAAAGAAATCCATGATTTAAATTATCTCAACAAAGAGCTTAATAGCCTTAAAAGACCTTTTTTCCCAGCAATCGCAATAAGGGGGGAAGGTGTAATGGATACATTTAACATGATATCTGAAATGGTGATAAAAAGCATTGCCCAGAGAATTGATAAGAATGGCTCATTTAAAACAGTTCCTATTTCATCACCAAAAATTTCATCGCCAGAGGAAAGGACAGTTTCTGAGGCAAAACCTGTTGAAAACAAATTTATTGAGAGTCCCTTTTCTCTTAAAGACTCCATTAGTGAAGAGGAGACGGTTCCAACTTTAAAACCCATGGAAGAATCAGAATTTGTTGAGACTAAAGAAGAGGAAATAAAAATTCCTATAGAGATTGAACTTAAAGGGAAAGAAACGGCAAAATTTGAAATTAAAATTAGTGTGACTGTGAAAAGGAAAGATTGACCTTTTAATTTGAAGTATAAAAATCTTTTCCTTCAAAACTTTCCTTTTTTATTTTCCCTTTTTTCAAAAGAGAATTCAAAATATCTAAAATTTCATTTCTATTAATTTTGAATACATTTAAAAGCTCTTCAAAGGTTAATGGCCTTCTTTTTGCCATCTCAACAATTTTTTCTTCAAGACCTGTATCTTCTATTTTCTTTCCCTTTTTTTCTCGAGGCATAACTATCTCTGCCTTTTCTCCTAATATCTCTTTTATTTTCTCCATCTCCTCAAAGGTTAAGGGCTTAGCCCAATTTTCCGAAGGGGGTCTTACAACTGTATTTAGATGAATTTTGTCAGGATTAATTTTCTCAATAACTTCTTTTAGCTTAAAAATCTCCTCCTCTGAATCGTTAATCCCCTTAACAAAAACTATCTCAAGCCATATTTTTCCACTATATTCCCTTCTTAGAGCAATTAGTCCCTCAATAATCTTAGGAGGAATAAGAGCGGGAAAGGGTCTATTCACAGCTCTAAAGGATTTTTCAGAAATAGCATTTAAGGATGGCAAAATAACATCTGCTTTTTTTAAAGAATCCCTGACATCTTTTTTCCAGAGAAGGGAGCCATTCGTCAAAACTGCTACAGGTATTGATGTTATCTTTTTAATCTCATCAATTATATACCCTATTTTGCTGTGAAGGGCTGGCTCTCCCGACCCAGTTATTGTTATAAAATCAATGGATGAATTCCCTTCAAGATACTCCTTAACCTCCTTTATTACTTCGTCAGCAGGAACCCACTCTTTAATTTCATCGGTCTTCACTACAGTTCTTCCACATTCACAGTAAACACAGTCAAAGGTGCAAACCTTTTCTGGGAGAAGATCTATTCCAAGAGATAAGCCCAATCTTCTTGAGAAAACAGGACCAAAGATATACTTCATTTCAAATTTTTTCTTTTACTGATTCTACTTTTCTCTTTGCAGTTGAAGGTTTATCCCTTCTATCATCAATTGTAATAGACATATATACCCTTTTAGCTCCTACTTTTATTTGAGCATCATGCATTGTCTTCAATGCTTCAAAAATGTTTTCAATCTCTCCCTCAATGATTGTTCCCATCCCAGTTATTTCAAAGCTTATTCCCTTCATTTCCTTTATTGCTTTTATGCTCTCAGCCACATAGGAACTAAGGCTTGTCCCTTCACCAATTGGAAAGATGCTAACAAGAGCAATTGCCATTTTTAACCTCCATATTTAATTATAAATACTTGCCCAATATTTATCTACTTCTAAGTCTTCTTCGCACTAACTGCAACAGTTGCTCCAATTATAAGAATCCCTCCAAAAATTGTTCTTACAGATGGAATTTCCTTTAAAAATAAAAGGGCGAGAATAATACCATAAACAGGTTCAAGGGTAGCAATAATGCTTGCTGTCTGGGCTTTTACTTGCCTCATTCCCTTTACAAAAAGGGTGTGAGCCAGTGCTGTGCAAAAAACCCCGAGAAAAACAAGAAAGATCAAATCCTTGAAACCTGAAAATTCCAATTTTTTAAGGAAAAGAAATGGGGAAAGGAATAAAGTGGCAGAAATAAACTCATAAAATGTTATAAGTAAACTTGGATATTTCTGGGAAAATTTTCTATTTAGAATGGACAGTACAGAGAATGTAAATCCTGAAAGAAGGCCGAAAAGAATCCCCTGAGTCACTTTATTTTTTATCTCTATCTCTGGAATTAGAACTACAATCCCTGAAAAAGCAATAATTGAAAGTAAAAAATTTGTTTTAATGAACTTCTCCTTGAAAAACAAGGGTTCGAGAAAAACAGTAAACATAGGAAAAGATGAGTAAGAAAGAAGACCTATCGCCACTGTTGAAATCTGTATTGAATGGAAGAATGTAACCCAGTGAATGGAAAGAATAAGACCAAGAAAAAATAGTGATGGAACAGGAATTTTCTCTGGCAGAAATGGAATTTTCAGTATTTTCAAAGTTAGAAATAGCGTAAGACTCGCTAATAAAACCCTTCCAAAAACAATTAAAAATGGAGAAAGGTGGAGTAACTTTCCAAATAGTCCTGAAAGACCAAATAAAAATACCGCTAAATGTATTTCAAGCAATTTAAATTAAGCTTATTTTACTAATATAAATAAAGGGAATTGAACAATAACTTGAAAGTCTTATGGGTCTGACCTCTATGTATTACACTCAATCCGTAAAGAACAGCTTTCCCTTTTCCGTATTCGGCTTCGACAAGGGCTGATTTATTGAAAATCATCTTTTCTCCATGGATATAACCGCTCATCAGAATTGAATCTTCAGGGTATTTCACTACAGACTTTGCAGAACCCTCCTTTCCATAGGAAGGTATAACTGTAAAGGCTGGAGAATACTCAAAGAATGAAGAACTTTCTCTTTCCATTCCATAAGCTATTGGATTACTTTTATCGCATTCAACTCTTAATATAGAGCCTGAACAGTAAAAATCATCAGGTTTCACATCCCTTAAAACATTTACAACAGGAAGTTTCAAAATATCTATCGTAAAATCACAAGAGTCCCCAATTGCCAAAAGTTTTCCTCCATTCTCTACAAAATCCTTAAAATTTAGAACCCCTATTTCTCCAATCCCTCCAACAAATTCTGGAGGCATTGTTCCTGGCTTATGCCCTTCAATTATAGATTTGGGTTCCTGAGAAGGAATGATTATAATATCAAATCTATCATTGAGACTTCCAGCTCTTATATCACTATCATGGATACTCTCGTAAGGAAATTCAAACTGCTCAAGAATCCAGCGGGTCCATCCTTCATCAATATTTGCTACCCATGATTGGTAAATACCAATTCTTGCCCTTCTTATCATTATTGTTGAATTTCCATTCAACTTTTCCTTTGTTGTTTCAATGTTTAAAGATAGCTCCTTTGCTATATCTTCAATTAAATTTCTTTTTACAGATGAAACCGGAATAAGAATTGTTCCTTCAGGGTATTTCTTACCGTTCAACTGAATCTCTTTCTTTGTCCACAGAACTTCACCACCTTTACTAAGGATTCTGTTCATTGCCTTAAAGGAATTGTTAACAGAATGATTTAAAATGTAAAAACTTCCTGTTCCTGATACTTTACCAGGTTTTAAACTAATCTCCTTTACAGGAGACATATTGACTTTCAAAGGAGTGTTTGCAGGAATCGCTTTTACTCCCATATTATAGCTTAGGGTCCATCCTGTAACATCATAACTTCCCAAAGGTGCTCCCTCAAACTTTTTTGGTTCTACAATTCCCTGCCAGAGAGAAGGATATTTCCTGAGATCAGGATATTTCTGAACCTCCAGAATATTTTTTACATATAGACCATAGGGTTGTGATGTTGGAATTATGAAGGTTCCAGCAGGATATTTTATGCCATCTGAGATAAAGGGTTCATTTGCTCTGTAGATCTTAACTCCAAGAAGATTCAACCTCTGAAGCATTAAAATCGCTGTGGGGTAATCCCTTTGTTCCTCAGGGACAATCCATCCGTAAGGTGGTTCCTTTTTGAATCTCTCCATTACATCCCTTCCCATTTTATAAATGTTCAAAAGTAGCTCCTCTTTATTATCCCTTGCTGTTTTTAGGACAGCTTTGGAAGCAATTAGAACATATTCAACAGCATCTCTAAGCCTCCACCAACCACCCTTCCAAGGAGATGGGTAGAAGGCAGATATTGTAAGATCCTTATATTCTTCAGGGAAATCACGGAGAGTATAAAAGTGGGGAGTTGCATATCTATAAAGAGCTGTCTCAGTCAATATTGATATGATGTTATGAGAGTCAACAACCTGGGTGACATAACCTGGATACCATGTGTCAAAATAAACCCTTGAGATTGCCCCATCTTTACCCTCCTTATCAAATTCTGCGCCCATCCTTGAACCAATAAGATTCTGCCATCTAATTATTAAGGGATGAACATTGGGATTTGTAGGCTCAGAGTTGGGTGGAATCCAAATTCTTGCTGGAAAGGGAGCGGTTTGGTGATGGTTTACAAGAATTTGGGGGAACCATTCATGATGGATGAGTTTGCTTAGATTCTGGATTTCCACAGTATTTGCCATAAAGGAGTCACGATTGTTGTCATGCCCAACATATTTATGATAAAGCCATGGAAGAGGAGATACCTCATAGGGAGTACCAAGATTTCTCCTATACCAATCCGAAACCATTGTCATACCATCAGGATTTGGAAATACAACAAGGGTAATAACATTTTCCCTTATTGATGAAATTTCAGGATCCTCAGAACTTACAAGCTGATAAATAAGTTCTATATTGTGCTGAGCAGGAGCACATTCAGTGGCATGAAGACCACCATCTATGTAAACAATCGCCTTCCCTTCCTTTGCAAGCTTTTTTGCTTCCTCAGGTGAGACCTCGCCCAGGGAGAGCTTTCTTGCAATCTCTTTGAACCTTTCAATTTTTTTAATATTCTCCTCTGAGGAGACAACTGCATAGAGCATATCCTTTCCAAGGGTGGATTTTCCCATATTTAGAAGAACCATTCTATCGGTGGATTCATCAAGAACTTTTAAATACTTTATTGCTTCCTCATAAGAAGCAAGAAAATAGTCCTCACCAATCTCGTGCCCAAGGATATCCTTCGGCTTTGGAAGAGTTGCAGACAAAAGATAAAAAGAAAAAATAAAAAAGACAGTGAAAAATAGAATTTCTTCCATTAAATAACGAATTTTTAAATATCTATTCATCTTTTCCTCCATTTCTTTTACGATTGGATTCAAATCAAAGTTATAGAACTTTGCATATTTAATGTCAAGAGAATTCAAGATATGGGAAATTTGAAAGTAGGAATAAAGTATAAAATTATTATTATTAATAAAACATCCTTGAAATTTCGCTGATTTAATTGATATAATCTGAAAATGGAAATTAGACGAGGTTTAAAAGTTTTTGTAACAGGAGGAACTGGGTTTATAGGTAGTCATCTCGTAGAGACTCTTATTAAAAAAGGGATGGAAGTGAGAGTTCTTGCAAGAGATAGGAAGAAATCAATGGAATTATTTAGAGAAGATGCAGAAATTATAGTAGGGGATCTTTTTGATTTAGCTTCAATAGAAAAGGGAGTTAAAGGTGTTGATATAGTTTTTCATCTCGCCAGTGTTATAAATGTGGGTAATGTTTCCGATGATTATTATTTTAAAGTAAATGTTGAAGGGACTAAAAATTTGCTGAAAGCAAGTTTGAGAGAGGGAGTCAAGAAATTTATTTTCTCCAGCTCTGTTAATGTTTATCCACCTATTTCTAAAAAAGAATTGAATGAGGATAGCCCTTGCGCTCCTGATGAGATTTTAGGGAAGACGAAGTTTGAGGCTGAAAGGATTATAAAAAATTTTTGCGAGAATACTGAGCTAAATTTTGTAAATCTGAGAATTTCGAGAGTTTACGGTCCAAGAGATTTATCATTGCTCAAATTGTTCAAACAGATAAACTCAGGTCTATTTTTTATGATTGGGAATGGGAATGGGCTAATACAGCCTATTTATGTAAAAGATGTTGTAGAA
>CAZFCI010000291.1:0-15988 GCA_964517525.1 uncultured Clostridia bacterium
ACTCATACCTCAACATTCCTAAATCTATAACTTGTCCTCTTCAAAAGCTTTATCTTTGTATGAACCCCTTCTGTGTATGCATTGGTTGTCTCACTTTTGAAGTGATTGAGAATGTATGTCCTCCACCTTTTGAAAGAATACAAAAAATTTTTTTCATCTCTGATTCACTCTGCCTCTTCCATTTGACAATACCATGGAACCTCTCTCTGTAGGTTCTTCCACACTTGCATCTGAATCTCCTGGCTCTCACAATCCGAAATTAAAAATTTTTGCTATACATTTTACATTTTTTGCACACTTTTTATTATAGAGCCGAGTTTAATATTGATTTTTTAAAAAAATTTTTATACACTTTAATTTTAATATCTTGGGAGGAGAAGAAATGTATTTTGATTGGAAAATAATTAAAGAAAAACTTAAAATCTGGCTGGCTGAGGTTAGAGCTCCATTTTTAACTGCAACAATAGTTCCAATAGTTCTTGGCACATCAATTGCCTGGTATTACACAGGAAGAGTTAACTGGCTTCTTTTTGCCCTTACCCTAATCTCTGGAATCTTTCTGCACATGGGTTGTAATGTTGTAAATGATTATTACGATCATATTTCAAGAAATGATGATATAAACAGAGAATTTGTAAGACCCTTTAGTGGTGGCTCAAGAATGATTCAGCTCGGTCTTCTAAAACCTTCTGAGGTTCTTTCAGGAGGACTCCTCTTCTTTGCTATTGGCTCAGGAATCGGAATTTATCTTGCAATTGAAAGGGGTTGGGAAATTTTAGCGCTCGGTATTATTGGTGTTGTATCAAGCTTTTTCTATACCGCTCCTCCCCTCTACTTTGCCTCAAGAGGGATTGGCGAATTCCTGGTTGGACTTAATTTTGGAACCTTAATGACTCTTGGAGCATATTTTGTCCAGACTCAAAAATTCTCCCTTGAAGCAACTCTTGCTTCTATTCCCGTTGCTCTCCTCATTGCGGGAGTTCTTTATATAAATGAATTTCCAGATTACAATGCAGATAGAGAAGTTGGAAAGAGAACAATTGTTGTAAGATTAGGAAGGGAGAAGGCTGTTGTTCCTTATATTTTTATAATGCTTCTTGGCTACATAGTTGTTCTTTTATCTTCCTTATTGGGGAAGCTACCCCTTTCAACTCTAATTTCCTTTGCAACAATTCCTCTTGGTTTAAAAGCTATTGATTTCGCAAAGAAATACCACTCCAATCCCATAAGACTTGTCCCTGCCAATGCAATGACAATCCAGTCCCATTTATTCACAGGTCTTCTCCTTTCAATAGCTTTTATTTTGAAGGATAAATTCTATATTTCAATACCATTATTCCTTGTATTTCTTTTGATTGTGCTTTTGAATATTCAGAAAATAACTGAAAAGGCAAAGGGAATCGAAATTGCTCAGGGTAGCTTGAGTTAAAAAGATCAACGGTCTATAAAAAACTTTTTTATCTTCTAACCAAATGCACTGAAGAGGCTTTAAAAGAAGCGCAAACCATATCTCCGACTTTTAAATCCAAATTTTCAAAGGAAGGTCTTGTAACATGAGAAATAAGAGGGAATCCGCAATCGAGAAAAATTTCAATAATTAAACCTTTATCAAAAATTTCTCTGACCTCACCCCTAAAATTGTTCCTCGCAGAGGAAAAGGGAATTTCCCTTGATATTATCACATTCTCAGGTCTGAGATAGATTGCAACATCCCCATCTTTTATATCTGTTACAACTTCTATAATCCCCCCATTACTCTCAACCTTAGCTACCCCATCCCTCCATTCTACTATCTTTCCAAAAATAACATTTACTGAGCCGAGAATTTTTGCAACTCTATCATTAAGTGGCTTGTAGAAAATATCCTTAAAACTACCAATCTGTACAATCCTTCCATTATCCATTATCCCAATCCTTTCAGCATGGACAGATTCTTCTGGATCGTGGGTTGAAAAAATTATCGTCATTCCTTCTTCCCTTGCAATTTTTATAACCTCAGAAATAATTTGGTGGGAGGAAATTGGATCTATTGAAGAGAAGGGTTCGTCAAGAACTAAAATTTTTGGATTCAAAAGAAGAGCTCGGACAAGACAAACCCTCTGGGCTTCACCCCCTGAAATCTCCTTTGCCTTTTTCTCTTTTATCTTTGATATTCCAAACTTTTTCATCAATAATTCAAGTCTATCTTTTTCAAACTTACTTTTCTGCCCTTTTATTGGAAGGAGTATATTATCATAAACTGAACCGCTGAATAAAACTGGTTTTTGAAAGACCATTGTAACTTCCTTTCCTGCATCCTCTATGCTCTCGACCTTCTTTCCCATAATCCAAATATCTCCTGAATTGGGTTTAATCAGAAGAGAAAGGATAAAGAGGAAAGTTGTCTTTCCAGAACCATTTTCTCCAAGGAGGCAAAAAATCTCTCCTTTTTTAACTGAAAAATCATTAATATCCAGACCAAAATTACCTCTGGTAAACTTTATACCCTTTAATCTCAATATCTCTTCCATTCCTCACCTTTTTTGCTGAAGGATTGTAAGGAAAAGATTTACAGTGAATGCAATTAAAAAAAGAACAATTGCAAGGAAGACTGCCTTTTCAAAATTTCCTCTGCTACTCTCGAGAACAATAGCAGTTGTCATAATTCTTGTCCTTCCAGAAATGTTCCCACCAACCATCAAAGATGCACCCACCTCTGAAATAGCTGCACCAAAACCAGCCATAATTGCTGAAAATATTGGAATCTTTGCCTCTTTCCATATTAAAAAGACCCTTTTTAAAGGTGAAAACCCGAGAGTTCTCAGCTGTAAAAGCATCATTGGGTCAAGGCTCTGGATTGAACTTATTGTAAAGCCTACAATTATTGGGAAAGCAAGGATTGCTTGAGCAATAACAATTGCAAAGGGAGTGTATAAAAGGTGAAGGAGACCAAGGGGTCCATTTCTCCAGAAAAGAATTGTGAGGAAGAGTCCGACAACAACTGGAGGGGAACCCATAAGGGTATGGAATATTACTATTATAAATTTTTTACCAGGGAAATCTTTAAGGGCGATTAAAGTTCCAAGGGGGATTCCAAAAACAAGAGAAAGAAAAGTTGCGAAAAGAGAGACAAAAAGGGAGAGAAATATTATTTGGAAAACATCAAAAGCCATCTTAATTTAAAATTTTACTTTAAATTTTTATTTTTCCAAAACTGAAATTGTCTCCCCTATAACCTTTCCCTTTGAACTTTTTAATTTTTCCTCTCCTTCTTGATTATTCCTTTAATTTGGATTATAAATTTCTTTTGAAGCTATAGGAGGTTTTTGAGATGCTTAAGGCGATGAGAAGAAATGTTAAGGCTCTTTCAGTATCCCTCTGGATAGTTGTTGCATCCTTTATCTTCTTCATTTTCTACAGCTGGGGAACAGGAGGGAGAATACTGAGGGAAAATATAAATGTTATTGCAACAGTAGGAAAACAGGAGATAACAACTGAAGAATATAAATCAAATCTTCTACAGACAATTGAGAGACTCTCAAGAATGCAAAGTGGTAGAGTTTCGAGGGAGATGATAAAGGGAATGGGCATTCCTGAACAGGTCCTTCAGGGTCTAATATCTGATAAAATAATCTTTTTCCTTGCGGATAAACTTAATCTTGTTGCAACAGATGAAGAGGTAAGGGAAAAAATAATAAATAGTCCTGAGTTCCAGAGGGATGGGAAATTTATTGGATTCGATGAATACAGACAAGTCCTTGCTTACAATAGAATAGATTTAAAGGACTTTGAGGATTCAAAAAGGATAGAAGTCTTAAAAGAAAAGTTCATAAATGTTCTTACCTCATCAATTACAGTTTCTGAAAAGGATGTGATGGATTATTACAAAAGGGAGAAGGAAAAGTTAAATGTTGAATATGCAATTATTGATATTTCCGATCTTAAGTTAGATAAGGAGCCTACAAAGGATGAGCTGAAAAATTGGTTTGGGAAGAATAAAGAATCTTTCAAAATCACTGAAAAAAGAAAGGGTGAGTATGTAATTATTGATATTGAAAAAACAAAGGGCGAAGTAGAAGTTACAGAGTCGGAAATAAGAGATTACTGGAGTGAGAATCAGTTCCTCTTCCAGATTCCTGAAAAAAGAAGGGTGAGCAGAATCTATTTGAAATTCAGCGAAAAGGATAAAGAGAAGGTTTCTCAAGAAGCTAAAGAAATAGTTTCAAAACTCAAGGAAGGAAAAAATTTTGAGGAGCTTGCAAAGAAATTTTCCCAGGATGAAAAGGCAAAGGATGGAGGTGATTGGGGTTTTGACTACACAGCTTTATTCTCTGAACAGGAACTCAAAAAGATTCAAGAGATGAATTTGAATGATATTTCAGATCCTATTGAGTTAAAGGATGCCTTTTCAATATTAAAACTCACTGAGATCATTCCTGCAAGTGTAAGACCCCTTGAGGAGGTTTCCAATCAGATAAAAGATGTTCTCCTTTACGATAAGGCACAAAAACTCGCCCAGAAAAGGGGTGAGGATCTTGCAAAGGAGGCAAAAAAGAGCAAGAATTTTTCTAAAATTGCTAAAATCAGGGGTTTTGAGGTAAAGACAACACCCTATCTTGAAAAGGAAGGTGAACCTCTGCCTGATGATCCATCAGGTTCAATAAATGCAAATCTTTTTCAGCTTGAAGTTAAAAAAGTCTCCGATCCCTTTATGACCTTTAAAGGAATATGTGTGCTTCAGCTGACAGATATCCAGAAAAGCAGGGATGCAAAATTTGAAGAGGTTGAAAGTAAAGTTAGAGAATCTTATACCAAATATCTTAAAAAAGAGAAGGCAAAGGAGATTGCATCTGCATTAAAGAGTTCAATTTCTTTTAAAACCCTTGAAAATGCATCAAAGGAGGCAAATTTAAAATATTATTCAAAGGAAATTGGTAGATTGGATTCAATAGAAGGGGTTGGTTTTAATCCTTACATTGAGGAGGTAATATTTAGCCTAAAAGAGGGTGAGGTTTCAGAGCCCCTACCCTTTGAAAATGGTTATGCAGTATTCAGGTTAATAAAGTATATTCCTCCTGATATGAGCGAGTGGGAGAAGGAAAAGGAAAGAATAAGGAATTCTCTTGAACAGAGGGAAAAGAACAAATTCATTCAGGCTTTCTTTGAAAGGTATAAGGAGGAACTAAAGGTAAAATTCAACCAGGAAGCCTATCAGAAAGTAGTTGATGAAATCCTTGGAAGATTTTAAATGACCCAGAGTTCAAAAAGGGTGCTCTCTTTATCATTGGAAGCTAAAGCTTATCTATTTCCTTTGCCCAACTTACCTCTGGTTAAAAACTTTAGAATTCTTATCTTTTAAAAAGCCAATATTTTTAAGAAGGAGATAGATTATGGAACCAACAAAAAAATCTTTATCTCCAGAAGCTTACAGGGAATTAAAACCAGGGGAAAAGTATATTCCCTTTGTTCTCCCTGAAGAATCCATCCCTGAGGTAACAGTAAGGTCAATATTCATCGGAGCTTTTATGGCATTTATCTTCACCTTCGCAGCTGCATATCTTGGTCTAAAAGTTGGGCAGGTCTTTGAAGCTGCAATTCCAATAGCTATTCTCGCTGTAGGTATAAAATTCCTTTACAGGAGAAGGAGCACAATCTTAGAGAATGTCATAATCCAGTCAATTGGTGCTGCATCAGGAGTTGTTGTTGCTGGAGCAATTTTTACAACCCCAGCCCTATTCATTCTCGACCTTAATCCAAAATTTCTCTACATTTTTATTTCTGCTTTTCTTGGTGGTTGCCTTGGAATATTCTTTTTAATTCCTCTAAGAAAATACTTCTGCGTAGAACAGCACGGAAAGCTTCCATTTCCTGAAGCAACCGCAACCACAGAGATTCTTGTTTCTGGAGAGGCTGGAGGAGCTCAGGCAAAGGTTCTTGTTATTAGTATGATTATTGGTGGAATATACGATTTTCTGACAACCTCTATGAAACTCTGGAACGAATTAATAACCTTCCAGTGGCTTGGATTTGCCTCAAAACTAAAGGATAAGGCAAGGATGGTTTTGAGGATTGATGCCCTTTCAGCTCTTTTTGGTTTGGGCTATATTGTTGGACTTAGATACTCCTCTGTCATTGTAGCTGGCTCCTTCTTATCAAACCTAATAATAATCCCCATAATCTGGAAATTTGGTCAGAATCTTCAGGAAATAGTTCCTCCTGGCACAATTCCCATAAAAGAAATGAGCGAAATTGCCCTATTCAGAAACTATGCCCAAAAGATTGGAATTGGAGCAATAGCAACTGCTGGGTTTATTGGAATAATAAAATATCTCCCAATTATGATGAGAGCCTTTTCTATTGGATTCAAAGAAATATTTAGAGGAAAAGGCTCAAGCCTGAACATTGAAAGAACCCAGAGAGATCTAAAGATGTCAACAATTATTGTTGGACTTCTTCTAACTCTGATTGCTCTTTTCATATTCTTCACATATATTTCAGGACCCAAGATTGCTATTATAGGAGTTCTTATTGTTGTTCTTCTTAGTTTCCTTTTCACAACAGTTGCTGCCTATGCAATTGCAATTGTCGGAACAAACCCTGTTTCAGGAATGACCCTTGTGACTCTTATAATAAGCTCAATTGTTTTGATAAGTGCAGGACTTTCAGGAAGAGCTGGAATGGCAATAGCCCTATTAATGGGAAGTGCTGTATGTACTGCCCTTTCAGTTTCAGGAGGTTTTATAACCGATTTAAAAATAGGATACTGGCTTGGTGCAACTCCCAGAAATCAGGAGAGATTCAAATTCCTCGGAATCCTTGTATCAGCTTTAATTGTTGGAATTGTTATATTCCTTCTGGACAGAGCATATCCCTTTAAGACAGGAGCTCTCCCTGCTCCCCAGGCAAATCTTATGGCAGCAATTATATCCTCTTTGATGTCCAAGGAGCCAATTCCATGGTTCCTTTACGGAATAGGAGCTATTATAGCTATAATGGTTGAAATGGCAAAGGTTCCAACCCTTGCCTTTGCTCTTGGAATGTATATTCCAATGGAACTTAATACTCCATTATTTATAGGTGGTCTTGTCTCTTATCTCCTTAAAAAATCCTCCAAGGATGAAGCTATTGCCAATGCAAGGGTTGATAGAGGGACACTTATTGCTTCTGGTTTTATTGCAGGTGGTGCTTTAATGGGTGTATTTGGAGCAATTCTTAAAATATTCAATGCTGATAGGGTAATATCAATTGGTATTCCATTTATATTCCAGAATGGTAAATGGGTTGAAGGGAGTCCTTCCCAGTGGTATCTTGACTATGGTGAAATTATTAGCCTTCTCCTCTTTATTCTTCTCTCAGCATGGGTCTATTATGAGGCAAGGAAAGGTAAGAAAGAATGAGTGATAATCTTTTGAAAGAGAAAGTAGAGCAAGCGGTAAATATTCTCCAAGAAAAGGGTATTGATTTATGGTTAACCTTTGTAAGGGAGACAGAGTTGACAGTGGACCCTGTTCTTTCCTACATCCTTGGTGCTGGATGCACATGGCAGAGTGCATTTATAATTACATCAAAGGGAAGGAGAGTAGCAATTGTAGGTAGCCTTGACAGGGAAAAGATTTCAAGAACATCAATCTACCAAGAAATAATCCCTTATGTTGGCTCAATTAAAGAATCTCTTTTGAAAGTTCTTGAGGAAGAGAAACCAAAGAAAATAGCTCTAAACTTTTCCAAAGATTCACCTGCCTCTGATGGTCTCACCTATGGAATGTTCCTTAAATTGATGGAGTATCTCGAAGGAACAGAATGGAGGGAAAGGATAGTCTCTTCTGAAGATATAATTTCTGCTTTAAGAGGGAGAAAGACTCCTGAAGAGATAAAGAGGATTGAAGAAGCAATAAAAATAACTGAGAAAATTTTCAAAAGAGTAACTGAATTTATAAAACCTGGTTTAAAAGAGAAGGATATAGCAGAATTTATGAAGGAAGAGGTGAGAAGGGAAGGAGCAGAGCTTGCATGGGAAGAAGAGACAGATCCAGCAGTTTTTTCTGGACCCCAGGAAGTAGGTGCTCATTCAGGACCAACTGAAAAGAGGGTTGAGAGGGAGCATGTTATAAACATTGATTTTGGGGTTAAATGGAAGGATTATGTATCTGACCTCCAGAGGGTATGGTATGTTCCAAAAGAAGGCATAGATATACCTGAGAAGGTAAGGGATGCTTTTGAGATAGTAAAAGAAGCAATAAGGCTTGCTAAGAAATTCCTCAGACCAGGGGTAAAAGGTTGGGAAGTAGACAATGTTGCAAGGGAATTTATAAAGTCAAAGGGATATGAAGAGTACCCCCATGCCCTTGGCCACCCGGTTGGAAGGTCTGTTCACGATGGTGGAACTCTCCTCGCACCAAAATGGGAAAGATATGGAGAGCTTCCCTTTAAGGAAGTTGAAGAAGGAAATGTCTTTACCCTTGAACCAAGAATTAATCTTCCAGAATTTGGCGTTGTTTCCATTGAGGAGATTGTGGTTGTAGAAAAAGATGGGAGTAGATTTCTATCAACTCCTCAGGAGGAAATATTTTTAGTAAAATAGAGTTAATGGGTATTTGTAAAATCTGTGGATTAAATTCTTCGTATGTATCAAATTTTTTAAGTCTCTGCTCCAATTGTATAAAGGAGAAATTTGAAAAAGCTTTACCTTACATAGAGAGAGCCCATAAAATTTCCCGATTAAAGTTTGGCTTACCTCCTTCACCACCAAAGGATGAGAAAGGGAAGAAATGTAAAGTTTGCATAAACCAATGTATTATTTCGGAAAATTCTGTTGGATTCTGCGGTTCCCTTCCTTCTGGCTCCCTCGACTGGTACTATGACCCCCTCCCAACAAACTGTGTTGCGGATAAAGTATGCGATGGCTCTAAAAAAATTGGAATGAAAAATCTCGCAGTTTTCTACAGAAGTTGCTCCTTCAACTGTCTATTTTGTCAGAACTGGCATTTTAAAGAGAAAAGCAAAAACATATTAAAAGCTGAAGAGCTTGCAGAAATTGCCGATGAATCTACCTATTGTGTATGTTACTTTGGAGGAGATCCAACCCCTCAGATTGCTCACTCAATAAAAGCTTCAAGGATAATGGCAAAAAAAGGGAAAACAATATGCTGGGAAACAAATGGTTCAATGAACAGAAATGTCTTAAAGGAAATGGCAGAACTTGCCTTTTCAACAAATGGATGGATAAAATTTGATATAAAGGCATGGGATGAAAGACTTCACATTGCCCTTTGCGGTGTTTCCAATAAATGGACAATTGAAAACTTCTCCTATCTTTACAGGGTAATGAAAGATATGGGAGTTAAAAAAGGTTTGATTGCAAGCACTCTTTTAGTCCCAGGATATATAGATGAAAAGGAAGTTTACAATATTGCATCCTTTATATCTTCCCTCGATCCCGATATTCCCTATGTTCTCCTTGGTTTTGCCCCCCATTTCTTCTTCTCAGATCTCCCCTACTCTTCAAGATCATTGGGTATTAAATGTATGGAATCAGCCTTATCTGCAGGTCTTTCTTCTGTATTCCTTGGAAATCTATTTTTAATGCAATAAAAGGAGGAAATAATGAGAAAAACAAAACTTTTGTCAGCAGCAGAAAAAGCTATCAAGTATGCCCTTAAACTGAAAGAAGGAGAAAATTTTCTCCTTGTGACTGATAAGCAAAAAATGGAAATTGCAGAAGCTTTAGCTTTTTGGGCTAAGGAAGTGGGAGCTGAAGTTACAACATATCTTATGACAGAAACTCTAAGACCAATAACAAAACCAACTAAGCTTTTCGAAAACTTAATCAAATCAGCGGATGTAACCCTTTATCTTCTCGAAGGAAGAATAGAAGAGAAACCTTTCAGAGGCTATATGGTAAAGGAAGGTTCAACCCATGGAAGAATTTGTATGATGCCTGGAATAACAAGGGAAATGATGGAGAGACTTGTAAATATTGACTATTTCGAACTTGACAAACTTGGGAAAAAACTAATTGAAATTCTTACTGATGCAGAGGAGATAATTGTTGAAAACAGACTCGGGACAAAAATCTCTTTTAGTGTAAAGGGAAGAAAATGGGAAAACGATAATGGAGACATATCTCAGAAGGGAAAGCACGGAAACCTTCCTTGCGGAGAGATTTATACCGCACCAGTGGAAGAGACCTTTAACGGAAAACTTGTAATAAGTCTAATTGACGACAAAATGGGATTGGGAATAATGGAATTCAAAAATGGTAAACTAATCAAATGGAGTGGAAAGGGGATAAGTGAGGTTGTTAAAGCTATTGGTGATGACCAAACTGGTTTTATTGTTGGTGAATTTGGAATTGGAACAAACAGATTTGCAAAAATATGTCCCAACATGCTTGAAGCTGAAAAGGCATGGGGAACATGCCATGTTGCAATCGGAGATTCCTATGGTCTCGGAGCTAACAAAAGCAAATTTCATTACGACTCCCTTGTCGAGAAGGTAACCATTAAGGTTAAGGATTCGTATATTGTTAAGGATGGCAAATTTCTTGTGTGAGGTAAATAATGAAAAAAACACTGAAAATTTCAATCCTTTTATCATTAATTCTTCTGTTACCTATTTTGACATTTGGAGCAATTCCATCTCCAAAACAGGTCCTTGGATTTGAGCTAGGAGAGGATTTTAAATTAGCAAGCTGGATTGAGATTCTTAAATATTTTGATGCTCTCCAGAGCTCCTCTGAAAATGTAAAGGTGATTGAACTCGGGAAATCCACTCTTGGCAGAAAATTTATAATGGTTTTAATATCATCAAAAGAAAATATCAGAGATATAGAACAGATTAAGAAAATTCATCAGAGGCTCCATGATCCAAGGACAACATCTCCAGAAGAAGCTAAGGAACTTGTTAAAAAAGGAAAGGCAATAATTGCCTTTACATGCTCAATCCATTCAACAGAAATTGCCTCATCCCTTTTTTCTATGAGACTCGCCTACTGGCTTGCATCCTCTAATTCTCCTGAAGTAAAGGAAATTCTTGAAAATATTGTTTTAATTCTTGTTCCTTCTTTAAACCCTGATGGGATAGACATGATTGTTGACTGGTATAGGAAATATTTGAACACGCCCTACGAAGCATCTCAGATGCCATGGCTTTATCATTATTATGCAGGGCATGACAACAACAGGGACTGGTTCATGATAGCTCTGAAAGAAACAGAAATAATGACAAAAGTTTACTATCACGAATGGTTCCCCCTTTTGATCTGGGACATCCATCAGATGGGGCAGAATGGACCAAGATTATTTCTCCCCCCTTATTATGATCCTATCAATCCCAACATAGATTCTCTTCTCTGGAGGGAGCTGAATCTTTTATGTTCTGAGGCTGTTCTTGAACTTACAAAGGCTGGAAAGAAGGGGGTAGCAACAAATGCAATATTTGATGGCTGGTATAATTCAGCCAATCGCTCAGCCCCATTAAGGCATAATGCCATTGGAATTCTTTCAGAAGCTGCATCTGCTAATCTTGCATCCCCTGTATTTTTAAGACCCCAAAATCTGAGCTCAAGGGGAAGAGGTATTTATGATATGAATCTAACCCAGTCCTCTTACCTTGAACCATGGCAGGGTGGATGGTGGAGAATTGGTGACATAATTGAGTATGAAGAGATTGTTGCAAAAACTTTTCTCAAAAGAATTGCAAGGGAAAAAGAAAGGTATATGCTGAACTACTATGAGTTTTCAAAAAGACAGATAGAAAAAGGGAAAAATGAACCACCCTTCGCATATTTAATTTCCCTTGATCAGAGGGATATACCAACAACTCTTAAACTAATTGAGGTAATCCATAAGGGGGGTGGAGAGGTTTGGAGAGCAAAAAAATCCTTTAAAGCTGAAGGGATAAATTTTCCTGAAGGGACATTCATAATTCCCCTCTCCCAGCCATATAGAGCATTTATCAAGGATCTTCTTGAAGTTAAGGTTTATCCTGAAAGGAGAGTTGGAGGAACACTTGAATATCCCTACGATGAGGCGACATGGACACTTCCTTTGCAGATGGGTGTAAAAGTTTTTGAATCGAATCAACCAATTAATGTAGAAATGGAGATTGTTCCTCACGGATTTAAGATAAAAGGTAAGATTACAGGAAAGCCATCATCTTATTTAACTCTAAGCGGAAAGTCTAACAATGAGATAATTCTATTGATGAGAAGTATCAAAAACAATCTCAAAGCTTACTACATGAAAGATAATCAACCACCCTACAAAAAAGGAACAATTTTTATTGAAGTTAAGGACTCAAAGCCTCTTACAAAATGGGTAGAGGAACTCGGAATCTCAGTCTGCTGGGCTGAGAAAAATCCAAAAGATTTAATTCCTGTAAAAGGAAAGCCCGGACTTTACAAACCTTTCATCCCGAATATGGATGAGGGTTGGACAAGGCTTGTCTTTGAAAATTTTGAGATTCCATACGAATCTCTTAACAACTCAAAAATAAAGGCTGGAGATTTCAAAAATCTTACTTCAATAATTCTACCTCCTATGAGTGCAAAATCAATAATTGAAGGTAGATCCTCTCAGGATGTCCCTCCTGAATATTCCGGAGGAATTGGAATGGAGGGGGTCTCCAATCTCAAAGAATTTGTAAGAAATGGTGGAACCCTGATAACAATGGGCTCCTCTGCAGAATTTCCAATTGAATATTTTGGCATTAAAGTTACAAATGTTTTAAAAGAAGATAGAGAAAAACCACCTGAGAAAAGAGAATTCTTTGCTCCTGGCTCCATTCTTCTAACAGATTCAACAGGGAGTATAATTTCCTATGGATTACCTGATGAAATACCAATCTTTTACAATGAAGAGCCTGTTTTTGAAAGTAAAGAAGGGAATGCTGTCCTTAAATTCCCTGATTTTAACCCTCTCCTAAGTGGAATTTTAAGGGGAGAATCCCTAATTAAAGGGAAAAGCCCCCTCTTAGAAGTTCCCTATGGGAAAGGAAAGATTGTCATGTTTGGCTTTGATGTCATCCACAGAGCCCAAGCTTACGGAGCATTCCGACTTCTTTTCAATGCCATAATTTACTGAAATTTATAACTTTCCCTAAAAGTAAAGAATAATTCAGCCTTAATCAAATCTTTGGTGATCGGATTAATTTTGAAATGAAATCCTTTTTAGAATAAAATAGTTTTGGGAAATTTTTATGCCTGAGATAAGACAGAATTTTATTACAAAGGAATGGGTTATATTTGCTCCTGAAAGGTCTAAAAGACCAGAGGAATTCAAGACGAAGAAGGAAAGGAGGGAAATCCCTTCCTATTCTTCAACATGCCCCTTCTGTAAAGGGAATGAGCATCTAACACCACCTGAGCTCTTCTCAATAAAAAAAGATGGGAATTGGATTGTCAGGGTTGTTCCCAATAAGTTCCCAGCCCTTGAGATGGAGGGAGAAAAGGTAAGGAGTTTGAAAGGAATAAAAAGGAGCATAACAGGAGTTGGAATTCACGAGGTTTTAATAGAGACTCCAATTCATAATCTATTTATTCCCTTTATGGATGAAAAACAGATTTTAACTGTTCTCGAGACATATAAGGTTCGATATCTTGAGGCATGGAAAAATCCAAAGGTAGAAATGGTTCTTATATTTAAAAATCATGGGGAAGGTGCGGGAACCTCCCTTGAACACCCCCACTCTCAGTTGATAGGTCTACCTATAATTCCTACAGACATAAGGCAGAGGCTATGGGATGCAATGAGGTATTATGACGAGAATGGAGAGTGCATTTATTGCAGAAATCTTGAGGAAGAAATTAGGGACGGTGAAAGGGTTGTTTTAGAGACTAAAAATTTTGTGGTATTCATTCCTTACGCAGCTTGTTCCCCATTTCATACATGGATTTTTCCAAAAAATCACAACTGTTCTTTCTCAGATGCTAAAGACGAGGAAATGAAAGAATTTGCAAAGGTTTTAAAGAGTGTTCTTTTAAAGTTTTATAAAGGACTGAATGATCCTGACTACAATATCCTTATCAGATCATATCCAGCAGGAAAAGGAGTAGAAAAATTCTTTCACTGGTATGTTAGTATTGTTCTCAGGCTTACGAAATCAGCAGGATTTGAACTTGGCTCTGGGATGTTCATAAATACTTCCCTTCCTGAAAAAGATGCTGAATTCTTGAGGAGCATTGAAATTTAATTGTTAAATAAACCATGAAAAGAAGAGATTTTCTTGATTTTTTAGGAATTGGTTCCTTAGCTCCATGGTTTGATTCCAAAGAAGTATCCCAAACAACATCAGAAAAAACAAGCTATAAGAGTTTCATGGATCCATGGATTGAGATCAATCTTGACAATATTTCCTGGAACCTTAAAAAAATTAGAGAACTCGTGAAAGTTCCAATTATGGCTGTAATAAAAGCAAATGCTTATGGTCACGGGCTTTTTGAAATAGCGAGATTCCTTGAAAAAGAAGGTGTCGAATGGCTAATGGTTGGAAAAATTGAGGAAGCAGTAAATCTGAGAAGAAGTGGAATTAGATGTCCTATTTTGAACTTTGGACCATTTTCAAAGGAAGATTGTGAAATTATACTATCAGAAAATTTCAGTCAATCCGTCTTCACTGAGAATGTTTTTTACCTCAATGAAAGAGCATTAAAATTGAAAAGAATAGGGAAAATTCATATCCACATAGATACAGGATTAGGAAGAACAGGAATATCATATCGCCAAGCTATTTCCTTTATTGAAAGAGTTTCTAAACTTTCGAATCTGAAAATAGAAGGAATATCAACAGATCTTAGTGAAGACAGGGAATTCGACCTTGAGCAACTAAAAAGATTTCAAGAAATATGCTATTCCGCAAAGAAAAAAGGAATATCAATTGGGATGAGGCATGCAGGAAGTAGTGATGGGATTCTAAATCTGAAAGAGTCTCATCTTGATATGGTAAGACCTGGAATAACAATCTATGGATATTATCCATCTCCCCAAACTCAGAAAGAGGATAAACTTAACTTAAAGCCTGCTCTTTCCCTGAAAGCAAAGGTCATATATGTGAAAGAATTACTTCCAGGAGACTCTTTATCTTATCACCGAACTTTTGTTGCTCAGAAAAAGGAATTGGTAGCAACAATCGGAGCAGGCTATTCGGACGGATATCCTCCAAAACTTTCAGGAAGAGCCCATGTCTTGATCCAGAACAAAAGATTCCCTGTGATTGCAACTGTTACTGCCAATCATATAATGGTCAATTTGGAAAATGATAAGAGTATAAAAATAGGGGATGAAGTTATTTTGATAAATAACAAGAAAGGAGAACTTGGAGCTGATGAACTTTCTGAACTTTGTGGTTTGTCTGTTTATAAAATTCTTATTGGTTTAAATCCTCTTCTTCCGAGAAAGTATATCTCTAAATCAGATTAGCGAAAGACAATTCAAGATTAGTGTCAAAGTTTTTTGTGGACTTGACATTAAAAATTTTTTTTAATATATTTATTTCTTATGCAAGAATTGCTTAAGGAAATCAAACACATAGAGACCCACTACTTTTGGTACTGGTTTACCCAGAGGGTGGGTCTCTGAGGTTTCCTTAAGCCCAAACACCCTCCAATAAAGGAAATCAAAGACCCACCCATTAAAGATGGGTGGGTCTTTTTATTTTAGGAGGAGTTATGGAGATTAAAAAATTAAAAGAAAGGGTAATTTGCTGGGAGGAGATACCTCTCGACATTGACACTCCAGTTTCAGCTTTTATCAAACTTAGAGATATTGGTGCAAAATTTCTTCTTGAAAGCGTAGAGAAAGGGGAAAGGATGGGGAGGTATTCGTTTATTGGACTTGAACCTGAGGAGGAAATCATTCTTTGCAAGGATGAAATCGAATTTAACGGAAGGAAAATAAAATTTAGTAAAGAAGGGACAAAATCTATTATCGATGAACTTTTGAATGAAAAAATCGACTTCGATTTAAATAATATAGTTTTTACAGGGGGATGGGTCGGATATATTGGATATGAA
>CAZFCI010000292.1:0-6093 GCA_964517525.1 uncultured Clostridia bacterium
GATTGATTCTGCTCATTATCATCCTTTCCATTTTCTAAAAATCTCAAAAATCTTTAAAAGAGTTGATTGAGTGTCACTCTCTTCGGGATTTTTATCCCATCTAATTCTTTTAATTCTTGCAAACCTCAAAGAAAAGCCTGATTCATAACGGTTGCTCTTCTGAATCTCATCAAAGGCAACCTCTACAACAATTTTTGGCTCAACAATCAGACCCCATTCCAGCTCTTCTTTCTTTAAATTTAAAAGAGCTGATGTCATATCTTTAAATTCCTCATCAGTGAGACCCTTGAAGGTCTTCCCTACCATTAAGAATTTATCCCCCTTCCTAATTCCAAGGTGATAGTCAGAAAGCCATCCCTTCCTTCTTCCATGCCCCCACTCAGCTCCAATTATTACAAGGTCAAGGGTGAAAAATTTTTTCAATTTTATCCAGTCAAAGGTTCTCTTTCCAGGATAATAAGAGGAATCAATCTTCTTCAATACAAGACCCTCATGCCCTCTTTTGATGCTCTCCTCCATCCATTCAGAAACATCCTTTTCATTTTCTGCAATTATATAGGGAACAATCCAATCAGAAGGGACAAATCCTTTCAGGATTTCTCTTCTTTCAATTGCAGTTCTCTTCCAGACCTCTTCATTTCCCAACTTCAAAACATCAAAAAAGTAAGGCTTTATTCTCCATGTTGAAAAGAGGGAAGGGGTTTTTGAAATATAGCTTATTATGTCCTGAAAGGGATAAGGTTTCCCTGATTCATCTTCAGCAATAAGTTCTCCATCAATGATAAAATCTTTGGAAGGAATCTTTCTTATCTCCCAAGTAAGCTCCTTCAAATCTTCACTCAAATCCCTAAGTTTTCTCGAAAATATTCTCAAATCTTCACCCTTTTTACTTACAATTATCCTCACCCCATCAATTTTAAAATCGCAAATAACAGGGAATCCTGTTCTCTTTAAAGCAGAAGAAATGCTCTCCTCCTGATAAGCAAGCATTGGATGAATTGGAGTAAGATAAGGAAGGGATTCTTCAGGTTCAATCCCTTCAATCATCCTCCTTGAAAGTTCAAAAACACTTCCTGCCTTTGCATACTCAACTTTTATCTTTTCTTCATCAATTCTAAATAAAGAGGATAGAGCTTTAAGAACAATCCCTCTTCCTGCTCCATGCTTCAATTCCCCTATAAGATATTTTGTAAGAAAGATTCTTTCCTCCATTTTACAGCGGGAGAATAGATTGGAAAGTTCAGTTATTCTCTCCTTCTTTGTCCCCTCTCCTTTCAAATTTTTAACTCTTTCAACAAAGTCGAATAGTTCTTTTACTGCAATCCCATAACCCTCATCTTTTAAAGATTCAAGGGCTTGAGAAATTGTTGAATAGCCTATAAAAATAGAGCTTATCTTCTCACCACTAATTATACTTGAGACAAGGGGGATTTCCTCTCTTCTGCAAGTTCCAAGAAAATCCTTTATCCTCTTTATCTTCTCATTGTTTGAGGAAATAGAAGAGATCTCCTCAGAAAATTTCACAAGCTCATATAGTCCAATATTTTTTGAACCCATATCAATTATATTTTAATCCAAAATCAGCTTGATTCGACATTACAATTGTAATATAGTTTAACTTATGGCGGTGGAAGCAATTAAGATCAGTAATTTAACAAAAATTTACAAAAGTAAGAAAGGATTTAAATAAAGCTGTTGATAATCTTTCATTTACATTTAAATTTCATTGAATTTATAGCCTACCTTATCGTCTTTAACTAATCTGGAATTTATATTTTTAAAAGAATTGAAATAAGAAAATAGTTTTTTGCCAATTTTGAATTCAAAAGCTAAATTTTGAAAATTTGCACTGAAAGGATTATTTGTATTTCTCAAAAACCTTTCCCCATTCAGTCTTCATAAATTCCCTTATCCTTTTTTTACCAATCAATGGATACCAGAAGATATCGTGGTAAATGTTTGAGGCAAGGGGTGCCCAGAAGGATAAAGGGGATCTAAGGGCAAGCCATTCCAAAAATTTCAAAAAACCTTTCCTCAGCATCTGATCTCCCCATATTACAAAGCTTCTCTTTGTTTTGAATCCCCAGTTTATGCCTTCAATATCCTCTCCTATGATCTCAATTTCCTTTAAATCCCCAACTCCCAAACCCTTTTCATGAGCCATTCTTATGTAAGGAATTGAAAGGGGGTCAAAGCCCATCATCTTCGCAGATACAGCATCAATTGCTACAGAGTCAGAGCTGGCAAGAATATAACCTTTTATTCTTGGAATCATTGTCCTTGGACCTGCTCCATCACCACAAACAGTCCCATCCATAACAGCAAAGATTCCAGGATGAATCTCTTTCTGCATTATTAAAAGATCAACAAGAGCTTCATGGATGTATTTGTGGGCAAAATGCCTTACTTCTTTTAGAAGACCTCCAAAAGCATTCTTTATTGCTCCTGTTGTTATTGAGTGGCCATGGGTTTTAACTGTGGGAAGATGGATGACATTTTTCCCCACAAAAATCTTTGGAATCTCAATCCCCTTTGGGAAAATTTTGTCAAGTATCAGAAGTTTCTCTTTAAATTCATATTTTATCCACTCAACCTCAGGAAGGGGGATAAATTTCAAGCCGTATTTTTCGAGAACAGGAACCCATCGGTTATTTCTTGCTCCCTTAACTGGATTTGTTACAACAGTTTTATTTTCAACGGGAAAAATTTTCTCCCTTTTGAAACCGTCCTCTATCAACTTTCCAATGACTCCTTCTAACTGCCATGGAGAAGAGGAACAGGCAGGGAAGAACTTTGTCCAGGAGAGATTTAGTTTAATTATTGTTTCTATATCTTTTGATATTACTTTCCTATAATCAGCAAGTTCCATTGCTCTTTTAATATCAGTCAAAACATTTTCAGGAGAAGTTTTGAGAACAACAACCTTGCCTCTCATAATTTCCCTCCGTAAATTATTATTATTGCTGTTATGCCCCATAGAAGGATAGAGAGAAAGAAGGGAATATCACTTAGAAGAGCCTCTTCAGGATTTCCTCCTAAATTTTTTGAATATATTAAGTGAAGATACCTGAAAATTCCATACATCACAAAGGGAAGAGTCAGAAATAGATTCCTTGTCCCGAATTTTCTCGCTGTCTCCTCAGAAAGGGTATATATTATATAGGCAATAAGTGTTGAAGATGTTGTTATTGCAATCATCTGGTCAATGAAGGGAATCGAATAAATTTTCAGAGAAGCTCTATGTTCGTCAGCTCTTTCGATTGTAAGAACCTCGTGCCTCCTTTTCCCAAGCCCTAAAAATAGAGATATTAGGACAGTACAAATTAGAAGCCATGGAGAGGTCTCGACCTTTATGACCCATGTTCCTGCAAGAACCCTGATGAGAAAGAAAAATGAAAGGGAGAGAACATCTAAAATAACAATGTCTTTAAGATAAAAGGTGTAAATTATGTCAAGCAAAATATAGGAAGAGGTTGCAATAAAGAATTTTTTCTCAAGGAGAAAGGATAGGAAAAGAGAGGCTGGAAGGATAATAAAAACTGAAATAATAGCGGAAGTTGAAGAAAGTTTTCCTGAAGCAATTGGTCTTTTCGCCTTTTTAGGATGAAGCTTATCCCTTTCTCTGTCTTTTAAATCATTTATTATATAACCGCAACCAGAGACGATTGAGAAGACAAGAAAGGCAAAAATTACTTTTTTTAGATAATTAAAATCAAGTAGATGCTTTGAAAATATAATTCCTGCAAAAATAAATAGGTTTTTTGTCCAGTGTCTCGGTCTGAGGGATTTGAGAATGTAATAGATTGTCTTGAAAATTTCCCGCATTCTCTATTTTATCTATTAATCTTTACATAATCAATGAAGAAATCAATGTGGGAATAATTATAAATTTTTAGTTTCCATTGAGAATCTCTCTGAACTTCTACTCTCCAGTTTAATTCTTTAAAATTATCCCCTTCGAATTCATCGGAGTAAACAAGCCTTCTTCTTTTTACTTTTTCATCATTCCTTTCAAGAACCATAAGACAGACAGGAACCTTTCCTCCAACTTTTTTCTCAATTTTTATTTTAATAAAAATCTCATTTAGTCCATTTTTAAGCTCAAAGGGCGGAGAGGAAAGAACTGGATAGGATGCAAATTTTTTCTGGGAAGATAGGACAAATTCATTGGAGGCACTCTTATCGTATCTTGGAAAACCAAAGGGTCCTGTCAGGAGCTCAGCCTCAAAAAGGTTCTTCCCACCTATTGGTTTCCCTCCAATCTCGAACAAATTCCAGAACTTTCTTCTGTGATTGTAAGGTTCCTCTGTTATTGAGTGATAGATATGATAACGGGCTCTCAGGACAGCATTTTTCATATCTGGAAAGTTTGCCATATAGAAGGGTGTCTCTATATCATCCCACAAAAATGCATATTTTACATTTTTCTTTTTTAGAAAATCCGGGTCAGTATTTGTTAGTCTTGGCCAACAGTGATAGGCTTTTATTTTGTTGTTCATGGATGCTGAAACACCCCATACCCCTGCCATAGAACTTCCGTCAAATGCCTTACCAAAATCCTCTGAAATTATTTTGAATTGAAACTTTGGATTTTTAAGATAATTGAAAATTTCCCTGGAGTTTATAAAAATTGTAATTCCTGCAACAAAAATAGCTAAATAACTAAAGAGAATTCTCGGAATCTTTCTCAGAAAAGTTGCATATTTTATTGCAACAAAAATTAGAAGAACAAAGATAATAGAAAGAATTATGTCAATGAGCAGGTATTTTGGAAGATTCTGATAGATTCGAGGGGTGTAAAGCCTTCTCAAAATATGGCTGAAAATAAATAGAGATATGTAAAAGTAAAGGAGAACTTCAAAAATATTGATTCTTTTTGAGCTGAAATTATCTCTCTTTTTGAGCATCCTAAATATAAATCCGAAGAATAAAAATCCCATGGGAAAAAGAAAGTCGAAATAGTATCTCAAGGGTCTCCAGAATAAAATTGAATGGGCTGAATAACCAATTCCAACCCAGGATATGGACATTACCTCGAGGGACGAAATCTCATCTTTCCTTTGGAAATAGTTCCTTACAAGATAGAATAGAATAAAGGTGATAAAAACTCCGAATAGGGATATAGTGGAATGGATTGAGAAAAGAGCTCTTGAAAACCAGTAAAAAAGAATCTTTGAAAGATCTGGAAAGCCAGCAAATAGAATTCTCTGATTATAAGAGCCGAATCTCTGATAGATTTCATGATGAGGTAAATAGATAAAGGGAAGCCATATAAGAATTGCTGAAAAAAGTCCTGAGAAGAGAATTAGGGTCTTTGAAAAGGCTTCTCTTAAACCTTCCCTCCTTCTTATTAGTTCAAGGAAATGGGCAATAAAGAAGATGGGAATAAAGTAGAGGATTTTGGGCTTTGAGTTATATGAGAGCCAGAGGGAAAAGCCAGCAAGGAACATAGATAGTTTTGAACCTTTAATACCCTTGAGCCAAAAATAGATAGAAAGCAATGCAAAGAATAGCATTTCTGGCACTCTATCTGCGATTCTGCTGTAAAGGAAAAAGAGAAAATTTGTTCCAAAAAATAAAGTCCCGAATAAAGCAATTTTTTCGTTGAAGCTCTCTTTTAAAATTAAATAGCATATAATCAAAATTAAAAAGCTGAAAAGAAGAGGCACAAGATTCATACTTTTGTAGCTAACACCGAAAATAGAAAAGGAAAGGTAGGTGAAGGAATGGGGAATAATGGTCAACCACATCAAATTCCATTTTTCATCTATTTCCCATTCACCAAAAAGGACTTTATTTCTTGCATTATACGCATACTGGGCAGGATCTCCATACTCAGCAACAGACATAAAAGGAGGAGGGTCTGCGTCGAGATGGATAAATCTTAGAGCAGTTATAAGGAAAATTAAAAAAATCGAAATAAGAGTAATCTTTTTCATTTTTTACCCTCAAAAATATAAACCAATCCCCCAAATCCAGCAAAGACAAGGGAAATGAAATATCCAAGAATTGAAAGGGTTAGAGCTTCCTCTGGAAGAACACCAAACCTTGAAAATAGGAAAACAAAACCTCCCTCTCTTAATCCTATTCCTC
>CAZFCI010000293.1:0-9839 GCA_964517525.1 uncultured Clostridia bacterium
GCTCCATTCTCTTCAGAAGAGGAGGGTGATGTTTACATAGAGATATTCATGATCTCTAAGAAGATTTTTTAAATTGAATGCATTTTTCCCTTTTGACTATCTTAAAAATAATAGAAAGATCTTACTAATAGCATCTCATAGAAAGTTTGGTAGAACATTTAAACCGTAAATTTACTCATTTTAGGGAATAGGTGTTGAAGATAAATCCGATTTTTTGGTTCTTTAAGAGCCTTTATTTAAAAGCCTTTATTTAAGAGCCTTTTTGCCATCTTTTCGTTATATCTCTACAGTTTTTAAAGTTTAAGCCCTAACTCTGAAGTTTTTAAGTAATATGTATTTTCAGTTTATCAATAAGTTTTCGTGTGGGCTTCGGTATTTCTAAATCTATCCAATGATTTGCTATCTTTACTTTACGAATTTTACTTAAGTATAATATTACATCATTTACACTGTATTTATCCAGAAGATCTTCTGCAGTTAATTTTTGATATATCCTGTAGTAATAAATAAGGGAAAGATAGTTTATAAATATCCAACTTTCTAATCCTGCGTTTGATCTCATATAACTTCTATCTGCCTGTAAAACATTCTTAAATGTATCAAATAATATCTCTATCTCTATCCTGCTCTTGAAATACTGATAAACTTGCTTGCCTTCCAATTCCTTTTTGTTTGTCAAAAGGGCTATTGTGCCAAATCTTATCTCGTTCTCATGATACCTCTTTATGCTATAACCAAATTCTGGATGCGTCTCTATCCTCCCAAGATAATCCTGGCTCTCTTCCGCTTTTCCCCTCTCATCAAAATATAACCAAACTACCCCATCCTCTTCTTCCCTGCTCTTATAATACCAAATGAATCTCTCGCCAAACTTAAAATATCCTTCAAATTTACTCTTGTCCCCTTGTTTCATTAAGCTATAGTCTATCAGCCTATTGTCCCTTCTCAAAGGCAATATGTATTTTAATCCATTCTCTTGTAGTAATCTCTTGTTCTCTTTGCTATAGAATCCTTTATCCCCTATAATTATTGCATCTTTTATCTCACTTTCTTCTATCGTGCTTCTTAAACTTGCTACATCCCTTACATTCCCAGGCAATACCCTGTAAAATATAGGAAGTCTCTCTTCTAATGAAAACATAAAAAGTAAATTAACCTGTGGTGTAAAGTCAAAGTCAATATTATACCCTTTAGCTGTCAAATTTATATTCTCTGATAAAGAAAATATATGAGTAAGATCAATTAAAACTACTTTTTTGGAGCTTTTCATCAATCTTTTTAAAAACCTAACTATATCTTCCCTCCTCCGCCCAACTTCCTCTAACAGCTGATGTATCGAATGCTCATCAAAGCTACAACCCTTTACCTCCTCTGATAACCAACTATCTTGATATTGTAAAAAACTGTTCTTTAATGGACATCTATACATTAGTCTCAATACAGATAAAACAAATATCTCCCTCCACCAATCCTCAAAATACTCCTTCAGTCCAATCATTACATCCTGGTTCTCTTTAATTATAAATTTACTTGCTCCATATTCTTTTATACCTGTTACTTTATTCCTTTTATAGCCAGGTTCTATCAATCCATCCTGGGTTATCCTGCCTAAGTATCCTTTTGTAATCTTTCTGGCTCTTTTCAATTCCTTATCCCAAATGCTCCCTATCTCATACAGATAAAAATTATTACCTATTTTATGTATTGCTGTGCCTTTCCTTTTCCATTTTAGCACCCAATCAGGATATTTTACTACCATTTTCAACTCCTTTCATATTACTTATTAAGTAATATCATAAATCATTTATTTTGTCAAGAGAATCCATTTTCTATGTGGTAATAGAAGAATCTTAAACTGAGATATTACTTAATTTTTGCAGAGTTAGGGATTAATTTCCGTTATTTGAAATCATCTCTTCATTCAAATATTAACTGAATAAATCAAACATCCAAGAATCCCTGCTATTAATGTATTGAGGAAATTTGTAATTTCGTTTGAGATGAGACCCTTTTCCTCGAAAAGGATTGAAATATAAGATTCAGCAAAGTTCGAAACTATCGAGGAAAGAAGGAGAGAAACAAAAAATGTTGAAAATTTAAATGATGGGTTTATTATAAAGGAGAAAATTATGAAGATCAGGGCGGAGAGAATACCAAATCCTAATCCTGCAATAGATATTCCTCCAGGCTCTCCCTTTCTTACCTCCTTAAGACTCACCGGGGATATTGTTCTCTTTCCAAAGGTTTTGCCAAGCTCAGATGAGACTGTGTCAAAGGTTCCTGCGCATAAAGAGGAGTAGAAGGCAACTGAGAAAGGAATTGGATTTTTTGAAAGAAGGGAAAGAATTGAGAAGAGAAGAGGAGATAAACCCTTTCCAAGAACATTTTTCCAGGATCTTGCTCCTTCATCCCTTTCTTCAATACCAAGCATTTTTTTCTTTGAATAACCGATTTTTGTTGAGAGAGTTCCGAGAAGGAAGAAAAGAAGAAGGGAAAGGAAACCTTTGTAGTCTGAGAATATCCATATTCCAGCTCCCATCAAAATTCCAGAGAAGAATCCTGATAGGTTTACACCCTTTATCAAATAACCAGGTATTGCAAAAATTAGAGTGAATAAAAGAGCAAAAGGGAGACGGGAAAGGATTACAGAAAGGTTTGATTTGAGAAGCGCAGGCTCTATTAAATATAAGTAGTAAAGGAAGATTCCTGAGAAGAGAGGTATTGTAAGGTTATCGTCTATCCCTATTTTCATTGTTTCAATGAAGGATGCAAATATTGCAACTATTGCAGGAGCAATGAAGAGATGGTAGATGTTAATTGAGCCATATCTACTTCCTATCCACAATATTAGAAAAACCATTGATAAATAACCAAAAATTAAAGATGAGAAAAGACCGACCCAGCTCTTTTCTTTATTCCATGGTAATTTTTTCCTTCCAAAATGAACTCCTGTTAAAGTGGCGATTCCATCACCAAAAGCCATCATACCCCATCCTGCACCAGCTATGTGAAGGGAGTTTCTAAAAATTAATATTAAGAGGAAAACTGATATGGGATAAAAAATTATTCCACCAACACCCTTTCTTTCCTTTTCTCTAAATAATGTTTTCTCCCCAATCCATCTTAAAAGGGTGAGATTATTTATAAGAGCAGCGAGGGCACAGAGTAAAGCAATCTGCCATGGTAGCCACCTCAAGAGAAGTGCAAAAAGCCCCATTAAAATATGGAGAATCTTTCTTTTATCCTCTGAAAATTTTTCCATAACCTTTTTCCCTCAACCAATCAAGGGTAATTTTTATTCCTTCCTCAAGACCCCTCCATTTATATCCTAATTCTTCTTCAGCCTTCTTGGAACTGTATGCCCAGTTTCTCTTGAAAATCCTTACATCATTGTGGACAAATCTTGGAGGTTTTCCTGAAATTTCAGCAATAAAAAACTGAATTAATCCAAATCCATAACCAATCCAGTAAGGAATCTTAAACATTGGGAATTTAATTCCTGCGTAAGAGCGAGCAATTTCAAAAACTTTTCTATTTTCAGCGTTCTCCCCTCCAAGAATATATGATTCTCCAATTTTTCCCTTCTCCCATGCAAGAAGGATTCCCTCTACACAATCCTTTACATGGACGAAGTTCCATATTGACTCACCTTTCCCAAGAATCCCCGGTAAAGAACCATTAAGATGGTCAACAACATTCTTTACTATTATGTTTGAATCCCTTAGCTCACCCTCTCCGTAAATAACTCCTGGAAATACAACTATTACTGGTGTACCCCATTTGATATATTCCTTTACAAGCATGAAGGCAAAATACTTTGACCTTTCATAGTGATTGAAGAATTTTTTTCTCTCTCTGAAATCCTTCTCCTCAAAAACCCTTTCTCCTGTAGGACCTGAAACTATAAAGGATGATACATAAAGGGTTTTTATATCCCTTTTCCTTGATATCTCCATTATATTTCTTGTTCCATCTACATTTATTTCATAGTAATCAGGAATCCTTTTAACCCAGCTCTTTACAAGGGCAGAGAGATGAAATATCCCTTCAACATCCTTTGAAATTTTAAAAAGTTTTTCCCTATCCCTTATATCTCCTAAAACAACCTCAACATCCTTTGGTAGTTGAGACCGTTTGCTCTCGTCTCTTACAAGAGCTTTTACATTAAAACCTTTATTTAATAAAGAATCCAGAAGATTTCTTCCCAAAAAACCAGTTCCTCCAGTTGAAAGGACCTTCATACTCTTTCCCTCCAGTAATTAATAATATCCTCTAAAGTTTTTTCAAATGGAATTGATGGTTTCCAGCCAAGTTTTTTCAGCTTTGAATAATCTCCGTAAATTTCAGGAACATCCGCTTTTCTAAATCTTTTTTCATCTTTTATTACTTCTATCCTTTCTTTTGAAAACTTTAAAAGGGTTTGAAGGATTTCTTCAATTGAATAGCTTTCTCCTGAGCAAATGTTGTAAGGTGAACCCTTTTCCCCTTTTTCAATTATTATCTTGAAAGCCTTTACAACATCCCTTACATCAGTAAAATCCCTCTTAACAGAAAGATTCCCAACTCTGATCTCAGGCTTTCCCTTTCCTTTTTCAATCATGGCAATCTGATAGGCAAAATCTGAACATACAAATTTTGGATTCTGCCCAGGTCCTGTGTAATTGAAGGGTCTAACAACATAAATCTCCATCCCAAGGGAGTTGTAAAGGGATGAAAGGATTTCTCCTAAAAGTTTAGAGAAGGCATAGGGATTTAAAGGGTTTGTTGGATGATTTTCTTTAACAGGCATATTCTCCTTTTTAACATATCCATAAACTTCAGCAGAGCTTACAAATAGAATTTTTGGATTTCCTGAAAGATTGGAGGCACTTTCAAACAGGTTAAGGGTGGAGATAAAATTTGTAGAGATTGTCCTTTTAACATTCCTCCAGGATTCACCAACATGGGATAAAGCTGCAAGATGAAATATAAAATCAGGATTAATATCTTTTAAGATCTTCTTGAGCTTTCTTCCATTCCTCAAATCAAGCCAGAAGATTCCTTTCTTTTCTACTTTTTCGGGCCATGAAGTTCCATAAACTTCAAAACCCTCCTTCTCAAGATATTGAGACAAATGCTTTCCTGCAAAACCAGTCAATCCAGTAATAAAGACTCTCTTATTCACTTCAATAAACCCTCTCCCTCCACCAATCGAGGAGGTCTTTCAAGGTTTGTTCAAAGGGTATTGATGGTTTCCAGCCTGTTTTTTTGGAGAACTTTGAATAATCTCCAATGAGAAGAAGGACATCAGAGGGTCTCATCCTTTCAGGATCCTGAACAATCTTTACATTTACCTTGGCATAAGAAAGGAGAATGTCAAGAACTTCCTTTATCTGATATGCTTTCCCTGAACTAATATTGTAAACTTCTCCTGGTTCACCCTTTTCAAGGGAAAGCCAGTAACCACGAACAATATCTCTAACATCAGTAAAATCCCTCTTTGCAGTTAGATCGCCAACATGAATTTCAGGGGGTTGCTTCCCTTTTTCTATCATTGCTATTTGCATTGCAAAGTTGGAAGTTACGAATACATGACCTCTTCGAGGACCTGAATGATTAAAAGCTCTTGTCCTAACAGTTTTTAGGTTATAACTTTTGAAATACTGGTAAGCAAGCATATCCTGAGCGACTTTTGAGACTGCATAGGGACTTAATGGTCTTAAGGGATTTGTCTCCTTTATTGGAACCTCATTTTCATAGACAAGGCCATACTCTTCACTGGAGCCAGCTATATGGATTAAAGGATCGAGTTTTAGCTCTCTTATAGCTTCAAAAAGATTAATCTCTCCAATTGCATTTATGGAGAAAGTTTCAGCCGGAAGTTTCCATGATGTTGGGACAAAACTCTGGGCTGCAAGATGGAAAATCCTATCAGGTTTTGAAATCTTAAGGGCTTCCCTTAAAGAGAAATAATCCTTTAAATCCCCTTCGACCAGCTTCAATTTATCTTTTATATGAATTATGTTGTTTAATGGGCTCCTCCACCTTACAAGTCCCCAGACCTCTACATCAGGAAACTCTTTTAAAATATATTCTGCGAGATGACTACCCGCAAATCCAGTTATTCCTGTTATAAGTACTCTCATCTATCTCCTCCAATTAAAAATTGACTTCTTTATCCGTAATAGGATTTGTAAAACTTTCTGAACTCTTCAGATTCCTCTTTTATCTTCTTCCACCAAGAAAAGTTTTCCCTATACCAATCCACTGTAATTTCCAATCCTTCCTCAATCCTAATCTTTGGAGACCAACCAAGATTTCTTATCTTTGACCACTCGAGGGAATACCTTCTGTCGTGGGCTGGTCTATCCTTAACGAATTTTAAAAGGCTTTCAGGCTTTCCAGTTAGCTGGAGAATCCTCTTCGCAACATAAATATTTTCAACCTCCTGACTCGCTCCAATGTTATAAACCTCTCCAATTTTCCCATGGTTCAAGACAAAATCTATTGCCCTACAGCAATCAAGAACAAAGAGCCAATCCCTTACATTCTTTCCATCTCCGTAAAGGGGGAGTTCCTTTTCTTCAAGGGCATTTGTTATAAAAAGAGGGATAAATTTTTCAGGAAACTGATAGGGACCATAATTGTTGCAAGGTCTTAAAATTATTACTGGAACCGAGAAAGTTTTGAAATAAGAGTAAGCAAGTCTATCTGCTCCAGCTTTTGATGCGGAATAAGGAGAGGAAGGATTTAGAGGCGAATCTTCATTGAAAGAGCCTTCCTCAATGCTTCCATAAACCTCATCGGTTGAGACATGAAGAAAGATTTTGATTTTTGAATTTTTTGCCTCATCAAGGAGGACAAAGGTTCCAACGATATCTGTGTAAATAAAGTCTTCTGGGTAAAGTATTGAACGGTCAACATGGGTTTCCGCTGCAAGATGAATTACAATATCTTTTTCCTTTAAGAGCTCCCTTACAAGCTCTCTATCTCTAATATCACCCTTAACAAATCTATGCCTTTTATCATCCATCAAATCCTTAAGATTTTCGAGGTTTCCAGCATATGTAAGCTTATCCAGATTTGTAATTTCGATCTCTTTGTAATTTTTTAGTAGATAATGAACTAAATTAGAACCAATAAAACCCGCTCCTCCCGTTACTAATATTCTGCTCATACCTCAACCATCTTTTCTTGCCCAGTTGTAGGGTATTTCAGGGGTATCAGGAGGTAGCCTATACTCATCAGGCTCTTTGTAATTGTAAAGTTCAGTGGGAATATTTATAACAAGAGCTTCTTCTTGCGATATGCATTTCCAACCATGATAAAGTCCAGGAGGAATCTGAACAAGTTTTGGATTGTGAACTCCAATAAAGAATTCATTTATTTCTCCGTAAGTGGGAGAGCCCTCCCTTCCATCATAAATAACGAGTTTTATCATTCCTGAGACACAACAGACATTGTCCCACTGTTTTTTGTGCATGTGCCATCCCTTTACAACTCCAGGATATGTTGTTGACAAATAAACCTGACCAAATTTGATAAAAAGCTCATCATCAGAACGGAGGATCTCCATCAACCTTCCTCTTTCATCAGGTATTACCCTTAAATTTTTAACTTTAACTCCTTCTATCATTCCAAGCCTATCTCCGAGTTTTCACCGAGCATTAATCTGTAACCCTTAGGTTTTAAAAAATCCCTTCTTATTTTGCAGTTTCTTCCTATAAGGCTCCTTTCTATCCTTCCATTTATCTGATCTATCAATGTTCCAGAAAGGATAATGCTATTTTCTATTTCGACTTTATGAATGAAACAATTGTTTTCAATGGATGTAAAAGGACCAATGTAGGAATCGATTAGCTCGCAGTCATCACCAATTATTGCTGGACCTCTAATGTATGAGTCCTTTATCTTACAATTCTTCCCAATCCTAACCCTTCCCTCTATTCTATTCCCTTCCTCTACTGGAGATTCAATTGAAGTTTCAATATCTTCAAGGATCAGTCTGTTAGCTTCAAGTATATCGTCAAGTTTTCCTGTATCCTTCCACCATCCCTTTACAATGTGGGGTAGAACATTGAAACCCTTATCCACAAGAAACTGGATTGCATCAGTTATTTCAAGCTCATTCCTCCATGATGGCTTTATATTTTTCACAGCATCAAAGATGTTTCTGTCAAATATGTAAACCCCCACAAGAGCTAAGTTGCTGGGTGGAACCTTTGGTTTTTCAATAAGTCTTTTTATCTTTCCATTTTCAATTTCAGCAACCCCGAATTGCTCAGGGTTTTTTACCTCTGAAAGAAGAATTAAAGAATTCGGTTTTAAAGAGTTAAACTCTTCAACAAATTTTCTTATTCCGCTCTTTAAAATATTATCACCAAGATACATTACAAAGGGCTCATCCTTTATAAAATCCTCAGAAATCATTACAGCATGGGCAAGTCCAAGGGGCTCAGGCTGATAAATGTAAGTAACTTTAACATTCCATGAAGAGCCATCTCCAACAGCTTGCATGATTTCATCCTTAGTATGTCCCACAACAATTCCAATATCCTTTATTCCAGCTTCAGCAAGAGCCTCAATTCCATAGAAAAGGACAGGTTTGTTTGCAACAGAAATTAGTTGTTTTGCCTGGGTATGGGTTATTGGTCTCAGCCTTGTTCCATGCCCTCCACTAAGAATCAAACCCTTCATCAGAACCCTCTACCTCCAAAAATATCCTGAACAAACCCAATGTTTGCAAAACTAACATTGAACCTGAAATCATTATCTTTTTTCCCATCAAGGCGGAGTAAATATCTATATTCAATGGAGAAATTTATACATTGATAATTGTATCCAAGACGAAAAGAGTAATTTAACATTTTCTTTGAATAAAAATCATAACTGGTATCCCCTGCAAAGTCAACAGGAATGTAGGGAATCTTCAGGGATGTAAAGAATCTTGCCTGATTTGATGTTGTTTTGAGAAATCCCTCCTTAACTATTCTTTCCCTACTCCACGAAACCCTAAAGAGATTACCACCAGAAGATAAATAGTTCACAGAAAGGAGAGAGCTTTTAAATCCTTTTCTTTTCGTATCATAGGATGTCCTTAACTCTGCAAAGGAAGTGGGTGTTAGGACAAGCCTAAGAATTCCATTGACATCAGAATATTTATTTTCGGAAGAAGGATCGAAATAAAATGACTGGGAAAGCTCAAAAGAAAGAAGCTCTGAAGGACTTTGTTTCCCTGATTTTTTCAGTAATCTATTGGAGATGCTAAAAAATAACTCGTTGGTTGGTAAAGGGGATCTCCTTTCAAAGGGAGGGCTCAGAGAGGATTCTTTGTATTTTGTTGATATTGAATATACAATTCTTGGCTCTATAACATGCTTTATCTTTAAATCCTTTGACTGAAAGATTCTATAAAAGGATGGTCCAACTATTACAAACCTTGATATTAAAAAATTTCTTGATATTGATTCATCTGAGTATTTATTCTTTTCAATATCAAAGGATTTCCCGTAATAGTCAAATTTGTAAGTTGTATTATTACTTACTGAAAGCCAGGGAAAGGGGGAAAGGTTGAGGGAGAAAGAAGGGTTGAAATAGAAGAAAGGGAAGGAAATTGAACTTTTTGAGTCTTTTTGAGAAAAGTTCTCTAAGGAAGAATCAAAGGAGAAAAATACGGGTAGAGAGAAGAACCTGGTATTGATACGAGAAAATTTGATCTGAGGAGTTCTTGATGTTACTGTGGAAACACCTGAAAGATAGCTCTCATTTCTATCCACCCTTAGATGAAAGGAATAAAGACTAAAGGTTCTTGAAATATTTAAAGAAGAAGAGGAGAAGCTCTGGGAGATTCTGTTAAAATC
>CAZFCI010000294.1:0-6274 GCA_964517525.1 uncultured Clostridia bacterium
GCTGATAATTTCCAAAGCTGAAAATGCAATAAACAAGAATGATATTAGTGAGATGAAAAGATTTCAAGCTGATCTAAATGAGGTGAAAGAGAAATTGACAAAAATTATTGCAGGTAAATTTTAAAAATGAAAAAAAAGGATTATTATCAAATATTAGGTGTTTCGAGAGATGCAACTCAGGAAGAGATTAAAAAAGCATACAGGAATCTTGCTTTAAAATATCATCCCGACAGAAACCCTGGAAATAAAGAAGCTGAAGAGAAATTCAAAGAAGCAGCGGAAGCATATTCTGTGCTCGGTGACCCTGAGAAAAGAAGAATATATGATACATACGGTCACTCTGGTTTAAGGGGTGAGCAATTTACAGATTTTGATATTTTTTCATCCTCTATCTTTCAGGAATTTGAAGATATTCTTGGCAATTTCTTTGGTTTCGATTTCTTCTCACCTCGAAGAAGCAGAAGAGGTCCCAAACCTGGAGCTGACATTTGGCTTGAAATTGAGATTCCTCTTGAAGATGCCTTTATGGGAGTGGAAAAGGAGATAGAGGTTTTCAGGGACGAGGTTTGTTCCTCTTGTGAAGGTGAAGGAGTTGAAAAGGGAACAAAAAGGGAGCCATGTCCAACATGTAGTGGGACTGGCCATATAAGATACCAGCAGGGTTTCTTTTCAATTTCAAGAACATGTCCCCAGTGCAATGGCGCAGGAGAAATTGCAAAAAATCCTTGTAAGGCATGTAGAGGGACTGGAAAGAAAAAAGAAAAAAGGACACTGAAAATTAAGATTCCCGCTGGAATTGATTCAGGAGCAAAGCTTAGGATTCAAGGAGAGGGAGAAATGGGAGAGTTTGGTGGAAGGAGAGGGGATCTTTATGTGGTGGTCAGAATATCGCCTCACCCCATTTTTGAAAGGAGAGGTGATAATTTACACATGGAAATTCCCATAACCTTCACTCAAGCTGCTCTTGGAGCAGAGCTCAAAATCCCCACCCTTGATGGAGATGACCATTTAAAGATTCCTGAGGAAACCCAAACAGGAACTGTTTTCAGATTAAAGGGAAAAGGGATGAGGGTTCTTGGAAGTGCACGGAGAGGAGACCTCTTTGTTAAAGTTAAAGTTGTAACTCCCACGAATCTTACAAAGGAAGAAAGGAAACTCCTTCAACAACTTGCATCCCTTAGAGGAGACGAAAGCTCAAAACACTATGATGAAATAAAGTCAAAAATTAAAAATATTTATCATTGAAAATTGACTGCAAATAGATTTTTCATTTCTCCTCAAAATATAGAAAATGATATATGCCTTCTTACGGAAGAAGAACATATTCATTTTTCAAAAGTTTTGAGAGGGAGGAAAGGTGAAGAAATTTTCCTTACAGACGGGGAAGGAAATTTATATAAGGGAGAGGTAATTTCAATTGAGAGCAAAAGAACAAAGGTAAAAATTCTTGAGAGGAAAAAAGAGGAAAGGGATACCCCTTCGATTATTATTGCCCAGTCCCTTCTAAAAAATGAAACAATGGATTTCGTAATTCAAAAGGGCACTGAGCTCGGTGCAGACCAAATATTCCCTATACTCTCAAAAAGGTCAAAAGTTATAAAAAAAGAAAGTTTAGAGTCAAAGTTGAGGCACTGGAATTTAATAGCAATAAATGCCCTTAAACAGTCTAAAAGGCTTTATCTTCCAAAAATAGAAGCCCCAAAAAAACTTGAAGATTTTTTTAAAATTCCTTTTGAGGGGGAAAAATTGCTTTTTAGTGAGAATGGAAACCTCAGCATAAAAGAGATTCTAAAAGATAACCCAAAACCAACCATCTTACTTTTGGGACCAGAAGGAGGATGGGAAAAGGAAGAGGAGGAATTTGTATTAAGTCATGGCTTCAAATCAATATCCCTTGGAAAATATATCCTCAGGAGTGAAACAGCAGTTATTTCAGCAATGACAGTTTTGAATATTTTCTGGAGGAGTTAATTTGTTTCTAAAAGGTCAGAAATTAGGAAAATATTTAATTTTAGAGGTTCTTGGAACAGGAGGATTCGGAACAGTTTATCTTGCACAGGACTTATGGCTGAAAAAGAAAGTTGCATTAAAAGTACCCCACAGGCAATCAGCTGACCTAATAAATCTTTTAAAAGAACCGCAGGTTCAAGCAGCTCTCGCCCATCCAAACATTGTCCAGGTCATAACAGCTGAGAAAATTGACCCCTACTTTTTTATTGTTCTTGAATATGTTGACGGAGAACCTCTCCACAGAATAATAGAGAGGGAGGGGAAGCTTTCCTTATCAACCTCTCTCAACTATTTCAGACAGATATGCCTTGGTGTTAAACATGCCCATGAACACAATATAATACACAGAGACCTAAGACCTTCAAATATAATGATTACAAAGGATGGAATTGCAAAGATAGGAGATTTTGGAACATCAACCTGGATTGAGGGTGTCCCGTATGCAACAACAAAGATTGGCTCCCCTCCTTACATGGCACCAGAACAGTTCGCAGGAAAATCAACCTTTATTTCTGATATTTACTCTCTTGGATGTATTCTTTATGAAATGCTTACAGGATCCCCTCCAATTCTTGATGCAAACCCTTTTGTAATAGAAAAACTTGCAAGGGAAGGAAAAATAACACCTCTGAACAAGACAAACCCCTCTGTTCCCAGGGAGATTTCAAATATTTGTATGAAAGCTCTAAAAGCAAATCCACAGGAAAGATTTCAGAGTGTTTCAGAGATTATAGAAGAAATAGATAGATTTCTCGGAAAGGATGTCCACTCAGATTCAATCCGAGATATGAAAGAGAGGATAAAGATAAGAGAGACTAAGAGAGAAAAGAAATGTTGGAATTGCAAAAGATTGATATCCAATGTTGTAAAAAAATGTCCCTATTGCGGAGAAGAGCAGGAATTTTAATTATCTTTCTCTTTTAAAAAGATAGGCACAATCAAGCAATTTATTTGTGTTTCCATCATTAACTGCATATTTTGACCCACTCCATATCGAAGCAGCCCCAAAAAGACCATCCTTTCTAACTGCATAGAAATTCAAATTGAATTTCGGTCTTCCCTTTTCATCGTGTAAATAACCTTGCTTCTTGTTGGTGTAAACAACCCTTTCAAGAGTTTCCAAACATGCTTCCTCTGGGGTCTTCCCCAATCTCATGAGCTCAACAACAGTATGGGCTCCAACATTCAGAATATTTGCTTCCCCTCTTCCTGTTGATCCGGCTGCACCCACATCATTATCAACATAGAGACCAGCCCCAATTATAGGAGAATCCCCTACTCTTCCCGGAATTTTAAAGGCAAGTCCGCTTGTTGTTGTAACTCCACCAAGATCTCCTTTCGCATCAAGGGCAAGACAGGTGATTGTTCCATGGGTTCTAAAATAATTCCTTATTTCCTCCTCTATCTCCTCATCTTTGGGTGGGAACCAATCATCCTTATCAGAAAGGGTCTCCTTCCAATAAAGCCATATCTTCCTTGCCTTCTCAGTCAGGAGATCTTCCTCTTTAAATCCATGAGCTTTTGCAAATTTCAAAGCTCCCTCTCCTACAAGAAGGACATGATCAGACCTTGTCATTACAAGTTTGGCAACTTTTGAAGGATTTTTTATCCCTCTTAAGGAAGCAACCGCACCGGCATCATGAGTCGGTCCATGCATAACAGAAGCATCAAGTTCTACAATCCCTTCTTCATTGGGAAGCCCTCCAAGACCAACTGTTATGTCGTTTGGATCATCCTCAACAATGTTCACACCCGCTATTGCAGCATCAAGGGGGTCAGCTCCAGCTTTTAAGAGTTCCATTGCCTTTTCCGTTGCCCTTAACCCATTTCCACTGGAGACGGCAATCGGTCCACCCCTTTTCTGCTGGGAAAATGTGATTCTCGGGAGTGTTGAGAGAATAAAGGCAGATCCAAGAATCTTTTTGAAAAATTTCCTTCGAGAGCTATTCATATAAACCTCCTATGTAAAAATATTAAATTTTTTGCTAAGTTTGGTAACAAAAAGACCGGAAGAGGGTGAAACACCATGCAACCTGAGCTCCAAAAAAGCTAATATTTTAAAAAATTAGCTCTTCCCTTTTGTCTCTGTCAAAATCAGCAATTATTCTTCTTCCTCTGATGGAATCTTCCCTTCCTCTTTTGCCTGAGCAATTATTTTCTGTTGAAGGTGAGCAGGAACCTCCTCATAATGGGAAAATTCCATGGAATATGAACCTCTTCCTCCAGTTATTGATGTAAGGGAGGGCTCAAAATCAAGCATTTCTGCCATTGGGACCTGTGCCTTTATAACACTTTTACCTCCCTTTTCCTCGACTCCGATTATCCTTCCCCTCCTCCCATTCAAATTGCCCATAACATCTCCGAGATATGCTTCAGGAGCATATATCTCCACATTCATTATAGGCTCAAGCAATGTTGGATTTGCAGCAAGCATTCCTTTCTTGAATGCCATTGATGCAGCAATTTTAAAGGCAAGATCTGAAGAGTCAACCTCATGATAAGAACCATCGTAAAGAATAACACGAAAGTCAACAGCTGGATACCCTGCAAGAATTCCCTTCTGCCTTGCTTCCTGGATACCTTTTTCAACAGAGGGAATGTAATTTTTGGGTATTGCCCCACCAAAAATCTGGTCTACAAACTCAAAATCTGCTCCTCTTGGAAGAGGTTCCATCTTAATTTTCACATCTCCATACTGACCCCTTCCACCTGTTTGTTTTTTATACTTTCCCTGAACATCAGATGTCCCTTTAATGGTCTCCTTGTAGGGAATCTTTGGCTTTCTAAGGACAACATCAACATTATACTTCTTCTTAAGTTTTGAAACAATTATCTCAACATGGAGCTGTCCATTTCCCGATATTAAAAGCTCCTTTGTTTGAGAATCCCTTTCAAACCTTATTGTGGGATCCTCTTCTGCAATCCTCTGGAGAGCAGTGGATATTTTTTCCTCATCCTGCCTTGTTTTTGGTTCTATTGCAAAGGAAATTGAGCTTTGAGGAAATTTAATGGGTTCAAAAAGAATAGGATTATCCCTGGAAGAAAGGGTATCTCCTGTGAGGGTGTCCTTTAATCTGGCTGTTGCAAGTATATCACCAGCCTGCGCAATTGGAGCAGGTATTTGCTGCTTCCCCTGAAGATAAAATAAACTTCCCAATTTCTCTGTGGTTCCTTTTAAAGAATTAATAACAATAGAATCAGGACTTACCTTCCCAGAAAAAACTCTGAATATTGATATTCTTCCCGCATATGGGTCAGAGATTGTTTTAAAAACAAAGGCAGAAAAGGGTTGATCTGGCGAAGGAATAACCTCAACTTCATTTCCGTTCTGTTTTCCTCTTTGTGGTTTCCTATCAAGGGGGGAGGGGAGGTAATCAATAAATGCATCAAGGATTGGCTGAATTCCAATATTTAAAAGGGAAGAAGTAGCAAAAACTGGATAAATAAGTCTATTAAGTATAGCTTTTCTTAGACCTTCTTTTAACTCACTTTCCTCAAGCTCACCTTTCTCGAAGAAATTTGCCATCAATGTCTCGTCATTTTCTGCAACCATTTCCATAAGCTCTTCCTTTTTTTTCTTTGCAACCTCCAGATATTCTTCCGGGATTTCCATCTCTTTAAAAGAACCACTCTCATCCTTTTCAAATATGTATGCTTTCATTTTTAAAAGATCAATTATTCCTTTAAACTCGCTTTCTTTACCAACGGGAATCTGGACTGGGACGCATCCTCTCCCAAATGTCTCTTTGATAGAAGAAAAAGTCCTTTCAAAATCAGAATTTTCTCTGTCGAGCTTGTTTATCACAAAAATTCGAGGAAGTCCAAGCTCTTCAAGGATCTCCCATATCTTTTCTGTTTGAACCTCAACTCCTGAAACACCACATACAAGCATAACTGCTGAGTCAACTCCCATTAAGCATGCTTTTGTGTCCATTATAAAATTTCCATATCCAGGAGTGTCAATGATATTAAACTTATTACCTTTCCATTCACAGAAACAAAGGGAGGAGCTTATGGTTATTTTCCTTTCAATCTCCTCAGGGTCAAAGTCAGTGACAGTGTTTCCTTGGTCAACTTTTCCTAATCTATTTACCGCTCCACTATCAAAAAGAATAGCAGAGACAAAGGAAGTCTTCCCCGTATGACCATGACCAACTATGGCAATATTTCTAATATTTTTTGCCTCAGGAACGCTCATCTTTCCTCCTAAATTCAAAAATTAAATTGGCGAGCGGAATTACTCCCAATTAAGAAAATATGATAA
>CAZFCI010000295.1:0-2740 GCA_964517525.1 uncultured Clostridia bacterium
GTGCTTCACCCTCTTTTCATACCATCCCTCCTCAAGCCCAACCCTCTTCATTACCTCATAGTAATCATCCCTCTTTAGATCCCCCTTCCCTCCAAGCTTCGCAAAAAAATCAAGATTCTGGGTTGCTTTGAGATTCCCATAGAGCATGCATACCTCTGGAACATAAGAGACATGCTTTTTTGCTTCAAGGGGATTAACTGTTACATCTATCCCATTTATGTAAGCCTTTCCTGATGTTGGAGTAATGAAGTTTAAAAATAGATTTATTGTTGTTGTCTTTCCTGCTCCATTTGCTCCAAGGAGACAGTAAATCTCACCCTCCTTTACCTCAAGATTTAGATTTGTCAGAGCCCTTGTCCCATCCTCATATACCTTTGTCAGATTTTCTGCTTTAAGCATTTCTACCTCCTTGTCAATTTTATCCCAAACCATACAATTCCCACCATTATTCCTATTAGAATTAATATTAGAACTGTTATCCCTAAGATGTTTGTCCTTGATGAGATATGAACCCTGACAATCTTTTCATCAGATTCAACCCTCTTTCCTCCAGGAAGGGATTCAGCCTTTATCTTTGGCTCGTAATCTCCAACAGATACATCCTTAGGAGGTATAAACTTTACCTTCGCAATCTTCTCCTTCTCCTGCTCTAAGACTTCTATAAGCTCAGGCTCAACTTCTCCCCTCCATCCCAATGGTAGATCCACTAATACCCTTATCCCATCCAATCTCCTCGTCCCTGAGTTTTTAATTTTTATATCCATTGAGATATCCTCTCCTACCTTTATCTCATGATATAGATTCTCTGCTGAGATTTCAATCCTTCCAAAACCCTTCGGAATTATCTCAAGGGATAGTTTCCCACTTTTGATAGAGTTAATATCTTGGGAGGAAAGAAATCTTTTCCACTCCTCATCTCCCAAACATAGAGCGTAAAATTTTATCGGTTTATCTATCTGAATTTTGGGTGATGGATTCTTTGGAAGAAATAGCCTCAGATTCATCTTCATGGATGTAACTCCTTCAGGAAACCTTATCTGGGAGAGACGAGCTTGGGAAACAGGGTCGAAAAATTCATAGGCTATCTCTTCAGGAACTCCATATAAAGCTAATCTGAAATTTGAACCTTCCCTTGTGTATCTCTCTAAGGAAAGCTGATAGACAGCTTCACCACCAAGCTCAGCTTCCTGAGAAAACTGGGAAGAGTTCATTGTAACTAAATTGGATGAGCCCTCTTTCAGAAGATAAACTGCAACCCTCTCCTCCCTTCCCAAATAGAAAATTGATACATAAAGGGATTCAACATCCTTTAAAAGGATAAAATCTAAATCTTTCCTCTCTCCAATGGAAAGACTCTCAACTCTCCTTTGATATGGCTCAGAGACTATAAAACCATCTGAGAGAAGGGATACATGGATATCCTTTATCTCCCTGGTAAGATTTATAGGAAATAGCTCCTCCTTTATCCCTGATGAGAAAAGGGCTTCAAGTTCTCTGGCAGAATAAAGGAGAGAGACTCTAACATGGAGTCTTCCCCTTTCATCCATCCATTTGACAGCAGATTGAACAACCACCTTTGCCTCAGAGCCAAAGAAAGAAAGATACGCTTCATGATATTCGACCTGAGCACGAAGATATGATGTCTCTTTTTTTGAAAACTCTTCCTCTGAGATAAGACCCATTTCTTTTAGCTTTAAAGCCCTCTCATAATCGCCTTTAGCCTCCTTCAGAGTAAGCTCAGCCTTTTTAAGCTTAAGAAGCTTGTCAGATTGGGAGAGAAGGGGAAGGGAAAATATTAGAATACAGTAGAAAAAGAAAATATGTTTATAAATTTTAACCTTCTCTTCTTTCATAGTTTTTTATTATATCATTTCTTAAAAGCTATTTAGAAATTACAATTTCTAAGATCCCACTCGAGTCTGCCACCTTTAAAACATCTCCGCTTTTGACTTCTATCCATCCATTGAAAAAATTTTTTCCTTCTAACTGGACTGAAACACGATGACACTGATAATCTCTATCTCCTATTTTTATGGACTCTCTACCACTGAAAACTAATAGCAATTTCCCAGAAGCTCCTCCTGCCAGAGGATTAAAAGAGATTATTTCTTGTTCTTTCTTAGCGCTAAAGTCATATTTTTTAAATAAAATTATAAGATGTTCTATCACATCTGAATCTAATATCGCAAGATTGCCAGCAGGGACAGAGACCTTTTTTTCATCTTTTATTATACCTTCACCTGAAGTAATTGAGTAAGTTAAGGTAATTGAGTCTCCCATCACATTTGCTTCAACAGATTTGATTGGTTGTGGGTGCGAGAGAATTTCTAAGGAATAATTAACAGGTCTCAACTCACGAGATAGTGTCAGTTTCTCTTTAAAGTGTTTAATTATCCCTCTTTCCTTTGATAATTCGAAGTATGTCTCACCTTCAATCAGGTAAAATCCTTTTTCGACTTTGTTAACTTTAAATTTGCTGTATCCTGCTTCCACTCCTGCCTTTTTGATAGAATATGATTTAGTCTCACCCTCTCTGAACCTTTTTAATTCTTTAGCTTCGAAGATTGTGTTTAATAAGCTCATTAAAATTAGGAAAACAGAAAAGGCGGCTATTTTGCTCCTCATTTTTTATCCTCCTATTTTTTATTTTCTATTATTGCAATAACTTTATTGTTTAAACTAAAAATATTTTGAAAATCTTTACAATTTATATTATTTACAAAATTTGAATATTCAAACA
>CAZFCI010000296.1:0-7927 GCA_964517525.1 uncultured Clostridia bacterium
TTGTGAGTTTTCTGAAATAGTAGGGAAAATTCAGGGAAGACCTCTTCTACAGACTTAATGTAATAAGAATTAACCTTCCACCCCTCAGAGAAAGGAAAGAAGATATACCCCTTCTCGTAGAACATTTTATCAAGATTTATAACCAAAAAACAGGAAAAAATATTCAGGGGATAAGGGGAGATGCTTTGAAAATTCTCGAGTCTTACCACTGGCCTGGTAATGTAAGGGAACTTGAGAATTGCATAGAGAGAGCTGTTGTTTTTGAAACATCAGACTTGATAACCCCTGACTCAATAGATGAGCCAATAAAACTTGCTGTTTCCTCAAATACATTCTCATTCCCGTCTATTCCATCTCCCGTTATTCCTGAGAATGGTCTTGATTTCGAAGGTTATATTAATCTTGTAAGAAAAAAAATTATAGAAGAAGCCCTTGCAATTTCCGACAATGAATTCTTAAAAGCTTCAAAACTTCTCAAAACGAGTTATAGATCCCTCAGATACTATGTAAAAAAATTAGGTATAAAAACAAAGAAGACAGAATAAAATTTTTTTAATAAAGTGGATAAAAATATTGTTAATAAAAACCTTTTAAAATCTTTCAGAATACTTCACATTAGCAAATTATATTATCCATGGACTGGAGGTGTCGAAAGGAACTTGCAGGAGCTTGTTGAATCAATAAATGAGAAAACAGGAGTAAAGGTTCTTTGCTGTGAGGTGCTGGGGAAAACAAAACAAGAGAAAATTAACAATGTTGAGATTTTGAAATCATGTAGTTTAGGTCTAATTCTATCCATGCCCATCTCTCCCTGTTTTCCCTACTATTTCAGAAAACTCACAAAGGAAGCTGATCTGATCCATTATCACTCTTTATTCCCCCTTGCTGAAAGTATGGAAATTCTCTTCAATCCAGGAAAGAAGAAAATTGTAACCATCCATTACGAAAGGCTGAGAAGGAATTATCTAATGGTTATCTATAAGCCTCTTTTGAGAGAATTTCTTAAAAGGATGGACATAATAATTATACCATCAAAGGCTTTCCTGAATTCAAAGCTGATTTCAGGATTTGAGAATAAAACTGAAGTAATCCCTTTTGGAATTGATATTAAAAAATTCGAACTCCTTCCTGATATTAAAGAAAGGAAAGAAGAAATAAGAAAGAAATATGGGTCTCCCATCATTCTCTTTGTAGGAAATCTTCTCCCTTACAAAGGTCTGAAATATCTTATATCTGCAATGAAAGACATTAAAGGTAAACTTCTAATAGTTGGTGATGGAAGTCAAAGGGATGAGCTAATTAAAATGGTTCATAAAAATAATTTGATGGAAAAGGTTTATTTTTTAGGAAAGAAAAGCTATGCTGAGCTTGTCTCCATTTATCACGCCTCTGATATTTTTGTTCTCCCTTCTCTTTACGAATCCTTTGGAAATGTCCAGCTTGAAGCAATGGCGTGCGGAAAACCGGTAATAAACACAAATATTCCAACTGCTGTTCCTGAAGTAAGTGTTCACGGTGAAACAGGCTTGACTGTCCAACCTGCAAATTCTTCTGCACTGGCTGAAGCTATAAAAAGACTCCTTGATAATAACGAAGAAAGAATTGAATATGGGATGAGAGCGAGGCAAAGGGTTGAAAATTTCTACTCAATAGAGGCTATCTCTGAAAAAATTCTTTCTCTTTATGGAAAGCTTCTCATATAATTAGAGTTTTTTAAGTATTTCAATAATCTCTTTCTGTTCTGGATTCAATTTGAGAGATCTTTCGAAATATTTCTTTGCCTCCTCCTTTTTTCCAAGTCTGTAGTAACAATTAGCTATTGAATTTAGAACATCGATGTTCCCTCCTGTGAGTTTAAGAAGAGAATCATAGTAAAAAATAGCCTCATTCAAACCGCCAGCTCCTTCATAGGAACGAGCAAGAAGTTCTAAGACAGAAGGCTCTCTACTATCTTTGAAATTTAAGAGATAATCTATGGCAGATTTATAATCTCTGAGAAGGAATTTAGCCTTCCCTGCATAAAACAAAATTCTTCCCTTTGCCTCAACATTCTCAAGAAGCTTTAGGGCTGATTCAGGGTCACCTTTATTAATAAGTTGTTCCATGAGAATTTCTATGAGCTGGCTTATGCTCGTATAAGATTGTGAATAAATCCATGGTCTCGGAACATTAGGAATAGGAAGAACAGAGAAATCTTCTGTAGAATACATTATCTCCTTTCCATTCCCATCATAAACTGAGACCCTTAATTTGTAATAATCAGGAGGAAAATTATTTAAAGGAACGCTCCCAATAATATTTTCCTGCAAATTCTCTTCCTTCTTTAATAATAAATTCCCTCCTGCAGAAATACTCCATATTATTTTCCAGTCCTTCTCAACCTTCTCAAAATTATAAATTTCAAAAAAGAATAAAAGATTGTCCTTTGGAGTGAAATTCTTTTTCAAGTCAATAAATATCTGGTAATCCTTAAATTTAAAAGCTCTAAAATATTTCTCCCCGCTTGATTTTTTCCCAAATCCAATAAGGATAGGGGAAAGGGATGGGGAGTCTGAAGGAGAGGGTGAATGGATAGTTTTTTCAAGGGAAGAAAAATCCTTTGATTGGACATTTCTAAGGAGAATATTTATAACATAGTCCCCAGGGGCTATTGGAATTAATCCCTGAATAGCACAAATTCTCCCTTCTAAACTTCCGAACTTCTCTTCGCTCATTTCCATACTCACATCCTTTTCCTCCTGATAAATTCCATTCCCCTTTAAGTCTGTTACTCTAATATTCATTTTCAGAGGAGCGTAAACCTTTTTCTGATACTGGCTGAAAAGAATCTTTTCAGGCTCAATGGAAAAATGAATTAAATTTATCGAACCATCTCTGTGGAGAAAAACCATTGAATCGCTTCTCACAAAATTCACAGAATAATCAGATAAAACAAAATCCTTCACTTTTAAAAAATCCTCTGCCCAGGCGCTCTCCACCTTCTTAGAAGGAAGAGAAAAAACATTGTTTACAAGTAAATCTGACGAAAGAGAAACAATATTCCCTGTTGGATCAATAGCTTCCCCAGGTATGAGGGAAAGAGAGGCAGATGCAAGTTCTGAATTTGTTCTTTTAAGAAGTTTGTATGCTTCTTCCCTTGAAATTGCACTCCTCCATGCAGATGGATTTAAAAGCCTCTCAGGACCATCTCCAGCAGGGCTGTAAATCTTCCAATCTCCGATTCCATGCTCTTTATAAAACATAATGTAAAAATATGGGGGGAAACCGTATTTTATCTCCCCATGATAGTACCAGAGCTCAACAGGATTCACACCTTCATAGGTTTCGAATCTATGTCTTTCAAGGGGTTCCCCAAGAATAATATAGACCCTTCCCATATCTGTCATCCATCCTGGTTTTGTAGAGCCTCTTCCTAAAACTCTATTTGCATATTCGAGCCTTCTGTAATGTTCTTCCTTGAATTCATTGGCAGGAGTCCCGGGAGTCGGATCTCTAATCAACCAAAAATTCTCTACGAACTTTTCTCTTTCCTTATCCGTCTGAAGGGAAAGAAATACCTCCCTCTCCTTCTTAGAAATTATGTAAATCACTTCTTCATTTAGCCACTTATCCCATCTCTCCCCCAATTTCTCAGAATTTAGAGGGGAAATAATGGATAATATTAAAATGAATATAAAGATCGCTCTCATAGATATAATTTATTTTTTTGAAAATAATAAGTCAACTTAATTAAATTTCAAATATTAATAAAAATTCAAAACTAAACTTTCACTGGTTAAAAATTCTTTACAAGTCCTATTGAAAGATAAATCAATCATGAAATTTACCAATTGAAAAATTTTTTAAAAATCTCACTTTAAAGCCTTTACGGGGCTTCCACATTGAGGACAGTAATTTGCTTTTTCTGGAATAGAAGCTTCGCATTTAGGGCAGTTTTTAGTTATGTTAAATCCACATTCAGGGCAGAATTTGCTTCCATTTGGAATAATTTTTCTACAATTAGGGCAGGTCAATGGAAGGGGTCTTCTAACAAGAAAATAAAGTAGAAAACCAAGGAGATAAGGGACAATAATGCATGCTATAACCCAAAGAGTTGGGCTCATATTCCTCCTTTTTGAATCTTCTGAAATATAGTAAAGGGCAATAATCCAGAGATCAAGGAGCATGATTGTAGTGAAAAAGGCAGAAAAGGATCCAATAAAAATAAAAAAATCCCTGTCGGGGCTGACATTGGTGAGCATTAGTATTGCAGTGGGCACAACAATAATAATGGCAATTCCAGCTATCCAGAATATAATTCTGTTTCTAAGAAATCTAAGATATTTTCTATTCAATGGGTCTTCTGACTCACTTATATCTAACATAAGTTTAATCTTCAGCCATTCTTTAAACTTTGAAAAGAATTCTTTAACTCTTCCCATTTTCAAAACCTCCATTAAATTTGATAATTAGAGAAAAAAGAAATAATGAAATTCCTGAAAATTGATATGTTAAAAATAGGCTGAAAACAAAAATAGAGAAAGAACCTAAGGTCTTTGAAAGAAATTGGAAGAATAGAAGATTTGAGAGGATAAAAGTAAAGAAAGATAAAATTAGATTAGGAACAAATAAGGGACTAAATTTTTTAGGGACAACATTATTTTCCCTTAGTGTTTTGTAACCCATGTGTTTTATTCTCTTGAAAACCTCATCATCCATTTTGACCGTGGGCTCTCTTTTTATTACTGATATTATCTCTTCCAATTCTCCAATCTCTTTCTTGCAATCCTTGCATTGGTTAATATGATTCTCAAATTCAATTTTTTCTTCGCCTTTCAAAGTATCAGTTAAATATTTAATTATCATTCTTCTGGCTTTCTTATGCTTCATTTCCTTTCCCTCCAAATTTTCTTTAACCTTTCAAGTCCCCTGTTTACTCTGCTCTTCACAGTCCCTGATGGGATATTCAGAATTTTTCCAATTTCCTCATATTCAAGCTCTTCGAAAAAACGCAAATGAATAACTTCCCTATATTTCACTGGAAGTTTTGAAAGACAGGCTCTTAACCTTTCCTCCTCCTGAGGAAGAAATTTTTCACCTTTAACTATCTCTTCATTCCTTATCAATTCAAGACTTTTCCTCCTTGCCTTTAACCTTCTTGCGTAATCTTTACATAAATTTTTTGCTATTTGAAAGAGCCAAATTTTTAAAGGAATTTCAGGGTTATATCTTTCTATATTTTTTATAACCTTCAACCATGTCTCCTGAAAAATATCTTGGGCAACTTCCTTTTCAAAGGTCATTCTGTAAATGAAATTGAAGAGGGAATCCTTTGTTTCCATCATTATTCCTTCAATCCTTTCCCAATCATAAATTCCATTCATTATCCATAATTATAATACGCCTTTTCTAAAATTGCGTTCCATTTTAAATTGAGAGAATTTTTAATCCTTGCGAGAGTTAGGTATTTCCCTACCTAATTTTTTAAGGCACTCCTTTATATCATCCCAGACAAGTTTTTTGAGCTCTTTATTTTGGGGATTTCTTACAAGATATGCTGGATGAAAGGTCGGCATAACAGGAATACCCTTCCATTCAAACCATTTACCTCTGAATTTTCCTATTGGAACATTTCTTCCATATAGAGTATTCAGAGGCGTTGAGCCGAGAGATACAATTATTTTTGGTTTTATAATTTCTATTTGCTGAAAAATATAATTTTTACATGCTTCTATTTCATCTCTTAAAGGAGTTCTATTTTGAGGAGGTCTGCATTTGATAATATTTCCAATGTAGACATCTTCCCTTTTAAATCCCATTGCAGATATTATTCTATTTAGAAGTTGTCCTGCCTCTCCAACAAAGGGTCTTCCTTGAATGTCCTCTTCACTCCCTGGAGCCTCTCCCACAAAAATAATTTCAGCCTCAGGATTCCCCTCACCAAAAACATAATTTCTCTTCCCTTCCCATAACCTGCAATTTTTGCACTGAAAAACTATTTCCTGAAGTCTTTCAAGCTCTTCCCTTTTTTTAGAAATAGACTCTAAAATATTATATTTCTCCTTTTTTTCCCTTACAAATACCCACTCAAAACCAAGTTCTTTGAGATATTTCACCCATTCTAAAAGTTCTTCTTTCATTTTAAGAGAAGAGCTTTCTTTCTATAAAATCAACAATTATCTTTGCAATTTCCTTCTTACTTTTCATTTCTGTGAAAATCCTATTACCTTTCCTGTCCATTATAATCACCTCATTGAAATCTGACCCAAAACCAATATCTCTTTTTGAGACATCATTGGCAACAACAATGTCCATACCCTTGGAAATCATCTTTTTTTTTGCATTCTCCTCAAGATCCGATGTTTCTGCTGAAAAACCCACTACCAATCTTTTCCCTTTTCTTTCTTTAATTTCCTCAAGAATGTCAGGAGTTCTTTCAAGTTCAAGGTATTTAATACTCTCCTTCTTTGCCTTCTGAGATAGAGAAATCTTTGGTCTAAAATCAGCGGGAGCACCTGCCATGATAACAGCATCTACCCTTTCAAGATTTTTCATCACTTCATTTTTCATCTCCTCAGTGCTTTCAACTTTTAGAATTTCGACTCCAAAGGGAGGTTGAAGATGGGTAGGACCTGAAACAAGAATTACCTCTCCTCCTCTTCTCAAGAGCTCCTCTGCTAAGGCGTATCCCATTTTTCCTGAAGAAGGATTTGTAATAATTCTTACTGGGTCAATTTTTTCATAGGTTGGTCCAGCTGTAACAAGGAATCTCTTTCCCTTTAAAGTTTTCTTCGTTATCATTCTGACAGCTTTTTCCACTATCTCTTCTGGCTCAGCCATTCTTCCAATTCCTCTCTCTCCTGAAGCAAGCCCACCTTCATAAGGTCCGATAAATTCAACTCCAATTGATTTTAATTTCTCAATATTTCTCTGAGTTGTTGGGTGAAGAAACATCTGGGTATGCATTGCTGGAGCAATAAGAACAGGAGATCTTGAGGCTAAAAATATTGTTGAGAGGGCATCATCAGCTATACCATTGGCAAATTTAGCAATTATATTTGCAGTTGCAGGAGCTACAAGGAGAAGATCTACTTCCTTTGTAATTTCAATGTGGACTATCTCACCCCTCTCCCCTTTTTCAAATAAATCTATTATAACCTTTTTCCCCGAAAGAATTTCAAGAGTCAGCGGAGAAATAAGATTCACAGAGTTTCTTGTCATTATGCACTGAACTTCTATTCCCTCCTTTAAAAGGTATCTTAAAATATCTATAGATTTGAAAGCAGCAATTGAAGAGGAAATTCCAAGTAAGACCTTCATTCCTCAATCTCCGAAATAATCTCTCTTACAGCATCTTCCCTTCTCTTCCTCTTTGCCCTCTCAGCTAAAATTATTGAGCTTAACTCTGTCACTGCTCTTTTGAGATTGTCATTTATTATCACATATTCAAAGTTCTTCCACTCTTTTAACTCTTCCTTGGCTTTCTTTAATCTTTTTTCAACAACCTCATCATTTTTTTCTCTGAAGGAGAGTCTCTCCTTTAAAGCCTCCCATGAAGGTGGCAAAACAAATACTGTGACTGCATCGGTCACTTTTCTCTTTATTGCACTCGCTCCCTGAATATCAACATCCAGGATTAAATCTTTCCCTTCACCGAATGCCTTTTCTACTTCTGTGAAGGATGTTCCATATAAAAAGCCATGAACCTCAGCCCATTCCAAAAATCTGTCTTTTTTTATCATACTTTCGAACTCTTCCTGGCTAACAAAGTAGTAATCAACTCCATTCTCCTCATTGGGTCTTGGTGGTCTTGTGGTATAGGAAACTGAAAAGTGAACATCAGGTAATGAATTGAGAAGTAATTTTATTATTGTTGATTTTCCAACCCCAGAGGGTCCTGTTATTATGAAAACAAGATTTCTCATTCCTTAATCTCCTTATTCTATAT
>CAZFCI010000297.1:0-4974 GCA_964517525.1 uncultured Clostridia bacterium
CAATAAACTTTTCTTTGGTTAAAGGATCAAGTTGAATAACAAATTTATGCATTATTACATCTCCTTATAAAATATAAATCATGTAAAATTTTACCATATAATTAGGGAATTGCCACTTTTCCAGAGAAAATATTAAAATTGATTATGGCATTTAGCGGAAAATGGATAATAAGAGGAAAAAATCTTGAAAAAATCCATCCTTTTCCTTTACATCTTTTATTGGAAGCAGAAAAGTTAAAATTGAAATCTCAATCATGGATTGAATTTCTCATCGATGATAAGGACTTTATTGAAATAAAAGATGGGACTCCGTTGATTCATGTAATTCCTGATAAGGAAAAACTTGACTTGCAAAAATTTAAAAGAGAAGTAGAGGAATGCTATCAATTCCAAGCTTATAGTGTAGAGCCTATTATGAAACCAACATCAGTTCTCCTAATCTTTCCCTATTCCCTTAAAGATAAAAGATGGATTAAAATGGGAATCCCCCCTTCCTTACTTTTTCTCTCAAGCTCATTGAAGTCGAACTCCCATTCAGTAGAAATTAAAAAAATACCAATTGAATCAGAAATAATACCTGAAGATATTGAAAATTTCTCCTGGATTGGAATTCCCCTTTACGATGAGCTTTTCATTCCTGTTAGGAAATTTATCCGCTCAATAAAAGAAAGATTCAGGGTAAAAATCGCAGTTGGAGGTCCAATGGTTACCCTTTCACCCCTTGCAGTCTCAGCCCATCTTCCTGAGGCAAATTTGATTGTTAGAGGAGAGGCAGAAGAAACCTTTGGAAGAATTCTATCCCTTATCCACGATCCATTCTCCAATATTAGAGAACTATTTAAAATTAAAAGTTTCCTATACAGAGATGATAAAATTCTTATCTCATCTTCGTTTTCAGAAATTCCTGTTCCAGAATTAAAATTTTCAAGTATGGATATCGACTCTATCCCTGATGAGGAGCTTGAAAAGGGTCTTGAAATAAATACATCCCGGGGTTGTCCAAGATCCTGCATATATTGCAGCCATGTTCACGGAAAAAGAGTTAGAGAAGGACCACTGGAAAATATAAGAGAATGGATAAATTCGTTCAAAGAAAAAGTAGAATCCAAGAACATAAGGAATTCCCAAGCCTTCACGATAAACATAAACGATGATGACATTCTCCTGAATGAAAAGAGAGCAGAAAAAATTTTAAAAATCATTTATGAATCAGGATTTAAAATATGGGGGATTCAGACTTCTCTCGAAACAATTGAAGAAAAAAGAGATTTTCTTAATTTCATTTTCAATCCAGAATTTTATTTTGGAAATGAACCTCTCTTATGGCTTGGAACGGATTCATTTTTACCCGAAAGAAGGAAAAGACTTGGAAGGAAACCATTGAATAAAAAATTAATAGAGGAGCTAATAGAGATATTCGAGAGAAAGGTTGCAAGAAATTTTCATTATCTCATCCTTTCTGACCACAAAACAGACTGGATTGAATTTATTGAAGAAATTCTTTTCATATGTGAACTTCAAAGAAGTTATAAATATTTCGATATAATTCCAACATCAAGATTTCTAATACCCTATCCCTACACTCCATCATTCAGAATTATTCCTATTGAAAGGATTGAAAAGGAAAATCTTTCAATAAAGGGATACCCCCAATTTGATTACCCAATTGTAAAATTTGCAAAGCCTCAGAATGAACACATATTTGCTCTTTTAAACCCTTCTATTTCCTTTGAATCGTCAATTTCTCCAAAAGATTTTGTAAATTCTCTTTCCACAAAAAATTTTAGAGAAGTTATAAACATCCTTTATTCTTTTCTGAAACTCAGCGTCCAAAGGGAAAGAAACGAACAAAAAAGAAAGATTTTGGTCAATCTTATTGAAGATTTGGAGAGAAAAGGACAAAATTTGATATGATTAACTGCTCAATTCCTAAATGTCTCTACTATTTTCCTTTCCAATTTCTCAGATTGATTAAAGATTTTACTTATTGCTCTTCCTTTCAAAATCAAGATTACTCCTTGGATGAGTCCTTTGGTAAATCTCTTTCAACTCTTTTATATTAAGATGGGTGTATCTCTGGGTTGTCTCCAGGGATTCATGCCCAAGAAGTTCTTGAATTGTCCTTAAATCAGCTCCTCTCATCAAGAGATGAGTTGCAAAGGAATGCCTTAGGGAATGGGGAGTTATTCTTTTTCCGATAAGTTCTATCCCGTATCTGCCAACTATCCTCTCCACAGACCTTTCCGTTAGTCTTTTGCCTCTCATATTTATAAAAAGAGGCTCTTCATCAATATTCCCTTTATTTATCTCAAACCTCAATCTGAACCATTCCTTCAACCTTCTTTCCGCATAGGTGCCAAAAGGAACTATTCTTTCTTTCTTTCCCTTACCCTTTACCTTTATCACTCTATTTTTCAAATTTACATCTTCCCAGTTAAGGGAAACAAGCTCAGAAACTCTCAAACCTGAGGAATAGAGAAGTTCAATAATACAAATATCTCTCTTCTCAGCAAGGTTTTTTCCCTCACCTAAAAGATTTATTGCCTCTTTTTCAGAAAGAAATGATGGAAGTTTTTTATCAAGTTTTGGAGTTGAAATCACCTCTGAAGGATTGCTTTCTAGGACTTTCTTCTCAACAAGAAAACCAAAAAAAGAACGAATCGATGAAAGTTTCCTTGCAATTGATGTCTTAGAATTTCTCTCTTTTAATCTTTCTCCTATGAAATCTCTAATATCAATGTGGGTTGTATTCTCAATTCCTTTCCCTTTATTTTTTAGAAAAGAAATAAACTGACTTAGGTCAATGGAGTAATTTCTTATTGTGTGATTAGAATAGCCATAGGACTTTAAACTTTCGATAAAATCATTGAGAAGATTTTCCAACTTACTTCTTCTTTAAAAACTCGAGCATCTGCTTTGCAATTGGAAGATTTGGGTGGTCTTCCTTTGCAAGGGAAACAAATTTCTCCAGAGCTGTAACTGCTTTATCAGTCATATTCTGGTTGATATACATTGTGCTGAGCTCATAGTAGGCATCAACAAAATCAGGTTTAAGCTCTGCAGCCTTTTCAAAGGCTTCCATGGCTCCTTTATAATCTCCTGTGTTTTTCAAACAAGCTCCAAGGTTATAAAAGGCATCAGGATCATTAGGACTAATCTCAACAGCCTTTTTATAATACTTTCCAGCCTCCTCATAATTGGACTTCCTCGAGTAGATTTCGGCAATTGCTTTGTTCGCGCTATAGCTATTAGGTTGAATCTCGAGCATTTTCAGAAGATATGTCAATGCCTCGTCATCTTTGTTCTGCCTTATTAATGTAATAGAAAGGTTGTAAAGATAAATTGGCTCCTTGGGCTCAAGGGAAATTGCTTCTCTGTAAGCCTTCTCAGCTTCGGAAAAATTCCCTTTCTGAAATTCATCATTACCTTTTTTGAAGGCTTTATCCCCTGGAGAAGCTTTAGACTCGATAAAAGATGTGGTTGATTCAAGTTCTCCTACAAACTCTGAAATTTCTGCTATAGAAACCTTTATCTCTGCAATCCCCGGAATGTATCCTTCCTTTTCAAATTTTATCTGGTAATAACCAGGATGAAGTCCGGTCTGAATGAAGGAGCCATCTTTATTGGTCCTAAGGGTGAACCTGACTATTGAATATTCCATTGAAGTTATTGTAACCTTTACTCCCTCAATTGGTGCTTTTGTTGTTTTATCAATTATCTTCCCTTTTACACCACCCTGAACCCCTGAGAAAAGAAAAACAGGAAAAATCAAAATTATAAATAAAATCAAAAACCTTTTCATAATACCTCCATATAAGAAATTCTAACTTTCCGATAATGAAAAATCAATTGAAAAATTAAATTCATGGTTAAAAGTTAGATATTCAAAAGATGATAAATTTTTTGGAAACTTTTGTTTTGAAAAATTATATGATAAAAAGAAGGGAGGCGAGAATGCCTCCCTTCTCTTGATTCCTTATCTCTGTTTTTAACTCTGGGATTTGCTTGCCTTAGCCTTTAACTTCTGAAGTGCTCTTTCTGCTTTATCTTGAATCATATCCTGCATCATCTGGTCATAGACGCATGTTCCGCATTGATATAACCTGGGGCATATTTTGTATTCAACATCTCCTGAAAGCATATATCTGCACTTTCTCTCATGGGCAGGAAGAGCAAGCAAGGAATTCTTTATAGAAGAGAAACCAATTCTATCCTGATACTGGCTATCAGCTTCCTGAAGATTCTGAGCGAACTCGCATCTTGAGCAGTCTTGACCAGTCGTGCAGATTCTGTAAGAGATTACTCCCATCTTTGACCATATGCATTCCTTTTCTCCTGCCTCAACTTCTTCTTTTACGACTTTTTTCCTTTCAACTAAAGTCGGTTTCATGAAGTCTCTTTCTCTCTCAATCTTTATTATGTACCTTTTTACCTCTTCGTAATCGGGAAAGACTTTAAGAGCATTTCTAAGTTCTATAAGGGCTTCCTCATACATGCTCTCTCTGTAAAAATTAAGAGCCTTCATTACATGGGTGTCAGCCACTTTTTTAAGAGCTTCTATATCAACAGGTCTTTCCTCTGTAATAGCCTCTTGAACTATCTCAAACTTTTTAGCTGTTAAGGAAAGAGCTCTTCTAATTGATTCAACAATGTCTTCAGGGTCAAAGGGTTTTGTTATGTAATCTGTGGCTCCAATCTTCATTGCCTCAACAGCATTCTGGATTGTGCCGTAGGCAGTAATCATTATTACTTTTGTGTCAGGTCTCCTCGCTTTGATCTCTTTCAAAACCTGAATTCCATCAATACCGGGCATCTTAAGATCAAGAATTACACAATCGACCTTTTCCTTCTCAATTAGTTCAATGGCTTTGTATCCATCCTCTGCAGAAAGGATATCAAAGCCCTCTTCCTTGAGCCAATCAGAAAGGGATTTCCTTACGATTGGCTCATCATCTACTATCATTAAATTATGCC
>CAZFCI010000298.1:0-1976 GCA_964517525.1 uncultured Clostridia bacterium
ATGTTAAAGTTATTATATCCTGAGTTATTTTCTGTTTCAGAAGGAGGAGCTCCTTTAACCTTTCCCTGTTCCCTGCTCTCTCTTCCTTTTTTATCTCTTCTTGTAATTTTTTATGCTTCCTCTCAAGGACTAACCTCTTAATTGCTTTTATGTATTCCCTGATTTCCTCAACAGTCATTTCTCCTCCTTCTTCAAGGAGTGTCTTATATATTATACGCTGTTTTTCCCTCGAAAATTTCTCCTGAATATAGGATGGGCTAATTTCGCCCTTCTCCTCAATGATTTCCAACAGCCCTTCTATCAAATCTTTCTGTCCAAGATCTGATAAATCGAGGGAACGAAGGGCTGAAACAATCTCCCTTGATAGGGCTTTACCTTTTATAATTGCATAGATAACCTTTTTCTCAGCAGGAGTTATTGATTCTATGAAAGAGGAAGTTTCTGGAGACTCCTTCTTCCTTAATACACGGAAAATAAGATCTTCTTCAATCCCTGCGAGGGATGAGAGTTCTTTAACATATGTTCTTTTAAGAATTGGCTCCCTTATTCCATTTAGAATTTCTATTATACTCCTTATACCCCTCGATCTCTCTTCAGAAGAGATTTTTTCATTTATCCTATAATTTTTAATCAGGAATTCAACGGGTGAAAGAGCTCGGGATAGAGCTTCTTCTAATCCATTTCTCCCTTTTTCCCGAACAAATGTGTCGGGATCAAGTCCTTGCGGAATAGATACAATTCTTAGGGAAATATCCTGGGAAAGTATAATTGGAATAGCTCTTATCGTAGATGTTATCCCTGCACTATCAGGGTCATAGAATAAAAAGATTTTATCAGTAAATTTCTTCAAAAGGGATACCTGCTCTTCTGTAAGACTTGTTCCCAATGATGCAACAGTATTTTTAAAACCATTCATAAACAGAGAAATCTGGTCCATATACCCCTCAACAAGGATGACAAAACCTTTAGCTTTAATCTCTTCCTTTGCAAGGTCAATTCCAAATAGTCCCATCCTTTTTTTGTAAACAGGAGTTTCAGGAGAGTTTAGATATTTTGGATTTTCATCTGATATTGTCCTTCCTCCAAAACCAATTATCCTTCCTGAAATATTCCTTATCGGAAACATTACCCTCCCACGAAATCTATCAATAAATCCTCTTTCAGTCTTTATGCATAGCCCGGATAGGGAAATAATATTTTCATTGAATCCTTTGTTTTTAAGATATTTGTAAAGGGTGTCCCATTGATTGGGAGAATAACCAATTCCCAGAGTGTCTATCCAATCTCCGTTTATCCCCCTCTTTTCAATGTATTTCCTTGCTATCTCCCCTTCCCTTCCCATAAGGGAGTTCCTAAAAAATATTTGAGCAGATTGGTTTATCTCAATTATTTCATCCTCAATTTTCTTTGTTGAAGATTCCCTCTTTGGAATAACTATATTATACTTCTTTGCAAGAAATTCAAGGGCTGATGGGAAGTCGAGACCTTCTTTTTCCATTACAAGGGTAAAAATATCTCCTCCTGCTCCGCAACCGAAACAATGATACAAACCTTTCTCAGGATCTACAGTAAATGATGGAGTTTTCTCAGAATGAAAAGGGCACAAGCCTACAAATCTCCTCCCACTTTTCTTAAGCCTTGTGTAATTTGAAGCTATCTCTACTATATCTGCTCTCTCTTTTATTTTTTCGATAATGTCCATTTAATAAAAGCTACATTCAATTTAAATATAGGAATTTTTTATAAATTTGTCAAGATGGCTTGTGGTTGCAACTTTAAAATAGCAACTTTTATTACAACTTTAAAATCGCAACTTTTCAGAGTAGAATCTCCTTCTGAAGAAAGGAGGAGGTTCAAATGTCTTGGAAACTGGAGGATAAATTGTTGAATTTAGCAAAGGTATTCTCTTTGATTGACAACAAAAGTATAAACCTCAAACAGGGCTCAAAGCTTTTAAACTACTCCTACTGGCATTT
>CAZFCI010000299.1:0-7590 GCA_964517525.1 uncultured Clostridia bacterium
ATAGGAGATAAATTAAAAATAGGTAATGAAGTGGAGGTTGAGATAGTAATGATTGGAAAGGAATGCCATGATAGATGCATAATATATTACGAGACAGGAGAATGTATTATGCCGGTTGAGGGTGTGTTTATGAAGGTTTTGAAAGGTGGGATTGTAAAAAGGAATGACACAGTCCTTTTAGTAAAACTTTAATGGGAAGAGAATTCTACGAAGCTATGGAATTTAAGATAAAAGTGGGAGTAATCACTGTTTCAGACAGGTGTTTCAGAAGAGAAAAGAGGGATGAAAGTGGGGCTATTTTAAAAGAGCTTGTTGAAGAAAAGTTGAAAGGACAGGTAAACTTTTACACAATTGTTCCTGATGAGTGGGAGCCTATAAAAAGTGCTATTCTTCAAGCTATAGATGAATATTCCGTTGATTTGCTTCTTACAACAGGAGGGACAGGACTGTCGAGGAGGGACATCACTCCAGAGGTAACAGCAACCTTAATAGAAAAGGAGGTTCCTGGAATTTCTGAGATAATGAGGGTTGAGGGATTTAAGAATAACCCATTCTCAGTTTTGAGCAGGGGGATTTGTGGATTGAAAAAAGGAACTCTCATAATAAATCTCCCTGGAAGTCCGAATGGAGTTAAAGAGTGTTTTCTCACAATTTTACCTGTTCTTGTTCATGCTATTAAAACAATAAAAGGATTGCCAGATTTCCACTGATAGATTCTCCAAAAAATGGAAAAAATCCTTGATGGGTTCAAAAAGGAATCAATAGAAAGAGCTGTAAAACTTCTGGAAGAGGGAGGACTTGTAGTATTTCCTACAGAGACGGTTTACGGTTTAGGTGCAAATGTTTTTAATCCAATTGCTGTTTCAAAAATATTTGAGGTTAAAAAAAGACCGAAGTTTGATCCCCTAATAGTTCATGTTGGAGATATTGGATATGTAGAAAGACTTGTCAAGGAATTCCCTCCCTTAGCAAGAAAGCTGGGAGAAAGGTTCTGGCCTGGACCTCTTACGATTGTTCTCCCAAAAAAAGATGAAATTCCGGAAATTGTAACTGCCGGTCTTCCCACTGTGGGTATAAGAATCCCTTCCCATCCTGTTTCCCTTGAACTTCTTAAGAGAGCTCCATTTCCCATATCCGCTCCCAGCGCTAATCCCTTTGGATATCTAAGTCCAACATCAGTTCACCAGATCGACCCTCAAATTATGAATGAGATAGATATAATCCTTGACGGAGGACCCTGCAAAGTTGGTGTTGAGTCTACCATAATCCTTTTTAGGGAAGATAAATTTTTCCTTTTAAGACCCGGAGGATTGCCTGTAGAAGAGATAGAAGAAATTGTCGGGAAAGTAGAAACCCTCGCTTCTCCTTTAAAACCTCTCTCTCCAGGTTTTCTACCGACCCATTATGCTCCAAAAAAGCCTTTGATTATATTTGAAGATTTTGAAGAAATTGAAAGGAAAAGGTTTAAAAAAATTGGTGTCCTTTTTTTCAAAAAACCCGCTTTTCCAATTGAAGGTATAGATAAATTTGAGATTCTCTCTGCAAAGGGAGATTTAAGAGAAGCTGCAAGCAATCTATTTTCTGCTCTTCACCGTCTTGACAACTCTGATGTGGAAGTTATATTTGCTGAAGCTGTTGTAGAAGAAGGACTTGGTAGAGCAATAATGGATAGACTAAAGAAAGCTTCAGCAAAACACAAAATTTAGAAAGGACCCAGATTCTTTCTTTATTTAATTCTTAAACTTATAAAATCCTCACTGATGAACAAATTTTTCTATTATCCATCTGCTGGGAAGAAACTTACCTGTCTCAGGGCTCTTTACATCGTATTTTCTTAAAATGGCTTTGTAGTTTTTTACATCCTTAGGAGTTGTAATTTCGAGGCTTGCTTCCTTTAGGCTCATTTCTCCTTCAAGCTCTACACCCTCAGGCCATTCAATTCCAACAGAAAGGTTAAAGAGGGCTTTTTCCTTATCAATCTCAGCCTTTAGGGAATTCCACTCCTTCTGAATCCTTTCGTATTCAGCTCTTCCTTGTTGATAATCACTTTCAGCCTTGTCAGCTTCTTCTTGAGCTTTTTTCTTGGCTCCGCCCCTTGCCTTCTCAAGTTTTGCCCTTGCTTCGTCAAGCTTATCTTTTAGATCTGCCACTTGAGTTATTATCTCATCCCTCTTTGTTTTGAGAGCATCCTGCTGTTTGTAGAGGTCGTTCAAGGGTAGTCCCTTCTTCTCCACAGGAGTCATTGAAACCAATCTCCACTTAGTAAATTCTAAAGCCATGGGTTCGTAAGCCATTGTGGACATGGTCATTTTGTCATTGAACTTTACAGCCTCGAAATATCTGCTGAAAAGGCTTTTTTCAGGAGAGCCACAGCTGATAATTAAAACCAGAAAAATCCCGACAATTCCCATAACAAATATCTTCTTCATAGATACCTCCTTGTTAATTCATTATATAAAAAGCATATATTTTTTTCCAGTAAATTTGCAACTTTCAAAAGATTTGTTTCATCAAAAAGATTACCTATAATTTGCATTCCTATAGGGAGATTACCCTTACCCAGAGAAACTGGAATAGATATTGCTGGGAGCATTGCAAGATTTGGAGGGATTGTGAAGAGATCGGAAAGATACATTTTTATTGGATCTTCACTCTTTTCTCCAAGATGAAAAGGAAGCTCTGGGGTTGTTGGAAGAACAATAAAATCTACTTCTTTAAAAGCTTTTTCAAAATCATTCTTTATTAATTGCCTTACTATAGAAGCTTTTCCATAAAAAGCTCTATAATAACCTGCTGAGAGGGAAAATGTCCCAAGGAGTATTCTTCTTTTCACTTCCTTTCCAAATCCTTTACTTCTTGAATCCTGATAAAGGGATAAAAGGCTTTCCTTTTCTAATCTAAAACCATATCTTATTCCGTCATACCTTGCAAGATTTGAACTTGCCTCTGAGGTGGCTAAAATATAGTAAACATAAATTGAATATTTCAAATGGGGAAGTTCAATGTAAACCTTTTTCCCTCCAATTTTTTCCATTAAATCCAATGTTCCTTTATAGGCATTGAAGATTTCCTCGTCTATTCCCTCCAGTTCATCATCTTTGACTACCCCGAATTTAAATGAGCCAATCTTTTCATTTAATTTTTCATGATAAGGAGGGACAGGGCTCTTAAAACTCGTTGAATCCTTTTGGTCGTAACCTGAGATAATACTCAACATGGTTGATACATCCTCAACATTCCGAGCCATTGGGCCAATCTGGTCAAGGGAGGATGCGAAGGCAATTAAGCCATATCTTGAAACTCTTCCATAGGTTGGTTTTAGACCAACAACTCCGCAAAAGGAAGCAGGTTGTCTTACGGAGCCTCCTGTATCAGAACCTAAAGACGCTGGAGACATAAAGGAAGCCACTGCTACAGCAGAACCTCCTGAAGAGCCACCAGGAACCCTTTTCGTATCCCATGGGTTCAGGGTAGGAAAGAAAGCAGAATTTTCCGTTGAAGAGCCCATAGCAAACTCGTCAAGGTTTGTTTTTCCTATTATAATACCACCTTCTCTTTCTATTTTTTCCACAACAGTTGCAGAATAAGGAGGGATATAATTTTCAAGTATTTTTGAGCCAGCTGTTGTTCTTATTCCCTTTGTTAAAATGTTGTCTTTTATTGCAATTGGACATCCAAAAATTAATCCTTCCTTTGATTTTTCCTCGTCAAGGGCTTTCGCTCTTTGATAAGCTCTTTCCCAGTCAATGGTAATAAAGGCTTTTAATTCTTTATCAAATTTTTCAATCCTCTTTTTGTAATCCTCTATGACATCAATGCATCTAATTTCTCCTTTTTTTATAGAATCTCTCAATTCCTTAAGACTGAGTTCGCCTATTCTCATTTCTCCACTACTTTAGGAACAATAAAGAATATCCCATCATAGTTTTGGGAGGGGAGAATATCCTTCCTCTTCAATGTTTGCTCTGGCTCATCATCCCTTAAGGGTGTATTTGTAAGAAAAACAACTTCTTCTCCCTCTATATCAAGTTCCTCAAGCTTTGATACCCAATCTATAATCTTTTCCATCTCCTTTTCAAGATACTCCTTTTCTTCCTCTTCCAGCTCGAGCATGGATAGTTTCAAAATTTTATCAATATCGAATTTCATCTTCAGCAAGTCAAATGAAAAAGTCCGGCTGTCTTTCTGGATATGGAGATTTCATTGAAAACCTCCACAGCCTTTCCGGTTTTTTCGCTTAAAAGAGTAATTCCCATCTCCGTAGCTCTTTCCTTTACCCTTTTTGAAATTTTCATTGCCCCAAACATTCCTGTTCCGACAACTATAACTTCTGGCTTAAAAGAGAATACATCTTCCATATCATCACAGTCAAGAAGATGTCCCTCCTTCCTCCACCAATCAGGGACAACTCTGTCAGGGAAGACTTTTAAATCCTTTGTGTATGTAACCCCTCCCATTACTATTTTGCCGAAGGAGTAAGAATCAATCCTCAAATTTATTCCTCCTTTTCTGAGGATAAATTCTCGAGGAAGTGAATGTCGTAATCACCTTTAATAAATGATGGATGGTCAAGAATTCTTAGATGGAGAGGGATATTAGTTTTCACACCCACTATAATTGTTGAGCGGAGAGCTGATTTCATCTTCCTTATAGCTTCAATTCTGGTGGGAGCGTGGACAATAATTTTTGCAATCAAAGAATCATAATATGGAGGAATTTCATATCCTGTATAAATTGCAGATTCAACCCTTATTCCAAATCCAGAAGGGAGGTATAGAAAATCAATCCTTCCAGGAGATGGAGTGAAAGTCTCAGGGTCTTCTGCACAAATCCTGCACTCAATGCTATGGCCACTGGAGACAGGCTCATGGTTTAAATTCAGTTTTTCTCCTGCAGACATTTTAATCTGTTCCTTGACAAGGTCTATGCCTGTAACCATTTCTGTTATAGGGTGTTCCACCTGAATTCTTGTATTAGCCTCCATAAAATAAAATTCTCCATATTTGTCAACGAGAAACTCAAAGGTTCCGAGGCTCTTATATCCTATCTCCTTCGCTGCTTTCTCTGATAGTCTTAAAAGCTTCCTTCTCTTTCTCTCATCGAGGGCAGGGGAAGGAGTCTCTTCAATTATTTTCTGATGCTTTCTCTGAACAGAGCATTCCCTTTCACCAACCGCAACCACATTCCCATAATTGTCAGCCATTATTTGAACCTCCACATGCCTCGCTCCTTCAAGGTATCTTTCTATGTAGAGGGCTGGATTTGAGAAGGCTGATTCTGCCTCACTCTGGGCAACAGGGAATGCTTCCTCCAGCTCTCTTTTATTTCTTACAACCCTCATCCCTTTCCCTCCACCTCCTGCCACTGCCTTTAAAATTAAGGGAAAACCAATTTTAGATGCAATTTTCCTTGCTTCAGAAATAGAAGAAACAGGTTCTTCACTCCCTTCAAGGATTGGAAGCCCAGCTTTTTTCATTGTCTGTCTTGCATTGGATTTATCTCCCATTAGTTGGATTATGGAGGATGGAGGACCGATAAAAACTATGCTCGATGTCTCGCAAATTTCGGCAAATAAAGGGTTTTCAGAAAGGAATCCATACCCTGGATGTATTGCTTCAGCTCTGCTAATCTCAGCTGCTGAAATTATTGCAGGTATATTGAGATAACTTTCGCTGCTTCTCGCAGGACCTATGCATATTTTTTCATCAGCCAGCATTACTGGAAGGGACCTTTCATCAGCTTTAGAATAAACCAAGACACTCTTCACACCCAATTCATTTAATGCCCTTATTATTCTAAGAGCGATCTCCCCCCTGTTAGAAATCAGAACCTTCTTAAACATTATTCAATCACTTGGATTGAAAAAAGCTTCTGCCCCCATTCTACAGGTTGACCATTTTCAACAAAAATCTCCTTCACAATCCCAGAGACATCAGACTCAATTTCATTCATGAGCTTCATAGCCTCAACAATACAAAGAACCTGACCTTTTTCTACCTTATCCCCCACCTCAACATAGGGAGGGGAGGTTGGAGATGGAGCTCTGTAAAAAGTTCCAACTATAGGAGAAGTCACATAGTGAAGTTCCTCCTTTTGAGAAGGTATGCTTTCCTCTTTAACTACAGTGGGCGGGTTTGATTGAGCTATGTGAACCTGAGGTTCGGTTTTTGAAGTAGGGGGAGCTTGGGAGCCTCTTACGATTTTTAGCCGGAATCCTTCCTTTTCCAGCTCAAATTCTGCAATCTGTTTCTCAATAACAAGATTTACAAGCCTTTCAATCCCTTCAATTCCTATTTCTTCAAAATTCTTATCTTCTTCCATCTTCCTTCCTTTCAATACACATTATCTATTTTTATTTTAAAGTTTATAATAAGTCAAGTGGTCAACAAATTCCAGATTCAAAGCTTTTTTGACATTTGCTCTTTATATTTTTATAATCTGGACTTATGAGGAGATTTTTGTTATATATTTCAGGCTTTTTAATCTTGACCGCTTTTTTTGCTGAAATTTACTTCTTTTTTCTTTTCCACAAAAATCTTGAAGATGCAAATAGGATAAGAGAAGGGTTGTCTTCTCTAAAGATTATTTCAATTGATTCCATAAAAATTTTTAGCGGAATCGATGTTTCAAAGGGTATAATGGAAATCAAAGAAAAAAAATATAAATTTGAAAGTTTTCTAAATGGCAGGAAAAGAATTCTAAAAGGAATTGACCATGAAGCCTTTTCTTATCTTTGGGCAGATACTGCCAGAAATATTGACATTATCACAAAAAATGAGAGGAAATCAAAGGATTTCTCTACCGCCTTTAGCGATATCAATAGTTCAATCCCTCCAATGATTGAAAGTCTTGAGTCCCTGGAAAAGCAATACAGAGAAGAGGCAAATTTCAATGTCATCATATTTGGGGCTACTAACTTGCTTGTTCTCTTGAGCTTGCCTCTATTTTTCATATTTCTCCAGAGAATAGCATTTTCTGATTTGAAAGCAAAGAGATTAGCTGTAAAAAGCCTTCTTGGGAATTTGAATAAAGAGGTAGAAGAATTGGCTGATGAAATTGAGGAAATCTCCACAAAAACAATAAAACTTTCTCTGAGGAAAAGCGAGGATGGCTACTCAGGGATAACTGCTTCACTTGAGGAGATGAGGAAAAAGATAGATTCTTTTTTAAGGGAATCTTTCTTAAAAGAAGGGGAGGAATTTAAGGGTGGCCTCCAAAATCTTATAGATTCCCTCTCTTTATCTCTCAACAACATTGTTGCAAGCACAATGATGGAGATGGAGAAATTCAAAGAGTTAGAGAAGAATCTTGAAAAGATAAGCGGTAAACTTACCTTTTTGAAAAAGAGAGTAGCTGAAATTTCTTTTTCAATAAAGAGCAAAGAAAAGGAAGTATAACAGAGCCATCTTATCTTTGGAATTTCTTTAGCATCTTCCCAAGGAGGGGATAAGGCAAAAAATTTGAAATCTTTTTTATTATGAATAAAAAGTATCCTGCCAACTTTTAATTTTTCTTTCGCAGGTAAACTATTTATAGATAGTTGTCGCATTTTTTGTATTGTGACACTTATATTTTTTAATGCTACTTAAT
>CAZFCI010000300.1:0-18336 GCA_964517525.1 uncultured Clostridia bacterium
TTTTAAAGATTTATATGAAGAAAAAAAGAAAATTACCCGCAAAGATGTTGAATGTATTGATAGAGGACCAAGAGTACGTTGGGGTCCCGGAACATCTCCATTAAGCAAAGAGGAAATTTTAAAAATGCCAAATAGAGAATTAGCAGAATACTTAAAAGTATTCAAAACTGTTGATTGGTGGAAAGGTCCAACCATTGATGGATTAGCAGAAGTGCTCAAAAGTGTGGTTCAGGAAAATCCAAAAAAGTTCATTAGCGATTTACAACCATTTTTAAAAGTAGGATATTTGTATGTATTCTATATGCTCTCTGGCGTAAGAGATGCCTGGAAAAATAAAAAAATAATAGATTGGGGAAAACTTTTCGATTTTATAAGAGAATACATTTCAACCGATGATTTTTGGGAAGATAAGTTAATAATTAAAGGAAGCGATATAAAAGCAAACCATCTTTGGGTTATAGAGGAAATTGGAGAACTTATTTTAGAGGGGACAAGAGATGATACATGGGCTTTTTCCAAAAAATACTTCCAAGTTGCTCAAGAGATTCTGTCTTTAATAGTGGATAAATTATTGAAAGAAAAAGCGATTGAATATTCTGTTAGGGATGATTTTTTTATGGATGCTTTAAATACAGCGTTTGGAAAAATCACCAATGCATTATTTCATCTGGCACTAAGAATTAAGCGAGTTGAAGAAAAAACAAAGGAGGAACAGGTTGTAAACTGGAATAAAAATATAAAAAATAAATATGAAGAGATTTTAGAAAACAATGTTGTAGAAGGGTATTTTTGGTTAGGATATTACTTACCTAATTTTTATTATTTGGAGAAAAATTGGGCTAAAGAGAAAATTAAAAAAATAGGCAATAAGAAAGAGCAAGTTTGGGAAGCATTTATGAGTGGGTATTTGTTCCGAAATGCAATTTATGTGGATTTGTATAGGCTAATGGGACCGCATTATCTTAAGGGGATAGATTATGGTTTTAAAAATGAAGAAGTTAAAAGACATTTGGTTCATCATATTTGTCTTGGTTATTTAGAAAACAAAGAAGATATAAATACTCCTGAGAGTTTATTCAGAAAAATCCTTGATAGATGGAACCCCTCACATATAAAGGAAATAATAAACTTTTTATATAGCCAGGGAAATCGTTACGGTGAAGATGGAATAAAGAAAATTATAGATTTTTGGCAATGGGTTTATGAAAATAGATATAGAGGAAAACAAGAATTAAGCAAAGAGGATAAAGCAATAATTTCGAATTTGTCCAGACTCACTCCATTTCTTAAGGAAATAAATGAAGAAAATTCTGAATGGATAAAATTATCTGCTTCTTATGTTCATGTAGGTTCTAATACCATATTTTTTATAGAGTTTCTTGATAAATTGAAAGACAAAGGAGAAAGCATTAGGTATGTTGGAAAGATATTTTTAGAAATTTTAAGAAATTCTACTCCATATCACTCGGAAAAAGAAATTATTTCAATTGTCGATTTTCTTTTTCAAAACGGAGATGAAGAAATTAAGAATGAAGCAAAAGATATATATGACATTTATGCAAGGAGGCTTTGAATTCTTAAGAAATTTATATGAGAAGTATAAATTAAGTTAATTAAATTTAAAGTAGTCTTTTAATAAAATTTGTATAATTCTTTTAAGATGCTTTGGAAGTCACTTGATTTGTCCTTTTATGCTGGATAAAGTAAAATATTTTTGATGAGTATCAAAGAAAATATTGAAAGAATAAGGGAAAATATTGAGAAGGCTTGTTTAAAATCGGGGAGAAAGCCTGAATCTGTAAAGATTCTTGGCGCCACAAAGGATGTTCCACCATCAAAAATCCGGGAAGCTTTCTCCTTTGGATTGAGAATCTTTGGAGAAAATAGAGTTCAGGAGGCAATCTCTAAGATATCTGAGTTAAATGATCTCGATATTGAGTGGCATATGATCGGGAATCTCCAGAGGAACAAAGTTAAAAAAGCCCTTGATATTTTCCATCTTATTGAGTCGGTCTCTTCATTGAAACTTGCTGAGGAAATAAACAAGGAGGCTGGAAAAAGGAATATAATTGTAAAAGGCTTTATTGAAGTCAATATTGCTGGAGAAACTTCAAAATCGGGTTTTTTAGAGGAAGAGCTTATGAAGGGTCTTGAGGAGCTTTCAAATTTTCCCAATCTTGAAATATTCGGTCTTATGACAATCCCTCCTTACTCACCAAATCCGGAGGATTCACGGAAATATTTTGTAAAAGTAAGAGAATTGGCAGAAAAAATAAATTCTTTGAAGACAAGAATCTTTATAAAGGAGCTATCAATTGGCATGAGTTCTGATTACACTGTTGCTGTTGAAGAGGGTGCAACAATTGTAAGAATCGGGACGGCAATATTTGGAGAGAGAGTTAAATGCTCAAAATAGTTGCTTTTAATATTCTTTTAGCCTCTGCAAGGATAATAAATTTATCTCTAACCATTTACATGTGGATTATCATTGTCAGAGCCCTAATTTCATGGTTCAGCCCTGATCCAAGGAACAGATTTGTAATAATACTCCATAGGCTAACAGAGCCTGTTTTAAAGCCAATTAGAAGAATTATTCCTCCATCTCAATTGGGAGGGCTTGACATCTCGCCTTTTATAATGATTTTAGTTATAATTTTTATGAATAACTTTCTTGTTGGCAGTTTAATAGGGATTGCCAGCAAGATGAGATGAGGTGGAAAATGAAAGTAACACCAACAGACATAAGAAACGCAAATTTCAAGAAGAAGGTAAAGGGTTTTGACCCTGAAGAGGTGAGGATTTTCCTGACAATGGTCTCAGAGGAGATGGAGAATATTTTAAAAGAGAATGCGAGGCTTCTGTCTGAAAATCAGGAGCTTAAAGCCCAGCTAACAGATGTTCAGGAAAAGGAAAGAATGTTAAAGGAGATAATGCTTTCGACCCAGAAATTTGTCGAATCCCTTAAAGAAAACGCAAGGAGGGAAGCAAGAATAATAGTTAAAGATGCTGAATTAAGGGCAGAAGAGATTTTAGGAAGTGCCCAGAGACAGTTGAAAAAGATTCACGATGAGATAACCCATCTAAAAATTCAGAGAAAAGAAGTTGAGGAGAAAATCTTAGCTTTGATTTCTGCTTTAAAAGAGACCATCAATCTCTTTAAGGAAAAGAAGGAAGAGGAGGAAGAGAAGGTAGCTCCCCTTTTCAAGGAGGAGTGATGAAAGAGACAGTTACCATGTGGGGTAATACCCGCATGATTGTCCTAACTGCAATTACAGCAGCTGTTTACGCAGCAATTATGATACCCTTCAAAGGATTCCAGATAATTCCAGGTTTCACAGAAGTCAGACCAGGAGCAGCAATACCTGTAACATTTGGAATTCTATTCGGACCTGCTGGTGCATGGGGTTCAGCCATAGGAAATTTAATAGGCGATTTAATAGCAATGTTATCCCTTGCTTCAATTCCTGGGTTTATTGGAAATTTCTTCTTTGCTCTTGTCGCTTACAAATTGTGGGGACATTTTAAGGTTGGGATTGTAGAGAAGAAGGGATTTTTCAGGAACAGGAAAAAAATTATAATGATTCTCTTTATCTCCCTTTTTTCTTCCCTTGCTGTATCTTTCATTATTAGTGAGGGAGGAATGATTCTCGGTCTATTCCCCTACAAGGTTCTTGCTCCAATAATAGCAATCAATAACTTTATTGCAAATATTATTATAACTCCTTTTCTCATAGAAATTCTCTATCCAAGGGTAGAAAAGTGGGGGCTCCGTTGGGAGGAGGTAATGGAGATTGGAGAAAGGAAGCCCTCACTAATTGGGGCTTCCTTTCTCATTTCAGGAATAGCTGGTGGGTGGTTTCTTAGTTTCTATCTTCCTGAAACCATAAAGCTTCTTTCCTTTGAAATTTCAAGGCACATTGTCTCTTTAATCTTCTTTTTAATAATCTTTATAGGAGCCATATTCTGAAATGATAGTAGCAAAGGTGGAAAATCTTGAAAAATCCTTTAGAAGAGGGTTCTTTTTAAAGAGGAAAAAAGTTTTAAAAGGGGTTAACTTCCAGGTTAACGAAGGTGAGATATATGGGCTTCTGGGACCGAATGGAGCTGGTAAAACAACAACAATAAAATCCCTTATAGGTTTAATATTCCCCGATTCAGGTTATGTGGAAATTTTTGGCTCCACAAATTTAGACTCATCTGTAAAGAAAAGAATGGGCTTTCTTCCCGAGCAACCCTATTTTTACGAATATCTAACCGCAAGAGAATATTTAAATCTTTCAGCAGAGATATTCAGGATAAAAGGGAAAGAAAAAAGAATTGAGGAACTTTCATCGATTCTTTCCATGGATAAATTTATTGATTCAAGGCTTAAGACCTTATCAAAGGGTGAACTTCAAAGGGTTGGGCTTGCTCAAGCCCTGATTAATGATCCTCCTTTCCTAATTCTTGATGAGCCAATGTCTGGGCTTGACCCAATTGGAAGAAAGGAAGTAAAAGACTTAATTCTTGAGCTAAAGAGAAAAGGGAAGACAATCTTTTTTTCTTCCCACATTCTTCAGGATGCAGAGTTGATATGCGATAGAGTGGGTATTATGCTCGATGGAAAAATAATTGAAGAGGGTAAACTAAAGGATTTAATTTCTGAAAGAATCCATTACATAGAGATTGAATTCTCAGTTCCTGATGCTTTTCATTCATTCAAAGGTGAAATAATATCTTCTGGAGAGCTAAACCTTATAAGGGTTTCTGATGAGAAAGAAGCTGAGGAGATTGTTAAAAAGATTATTGAAAATGGAGGAAAGATTCATTCTTTAGTGCCAAGAAAGGGGACCCTTGAAGAGATTTTTGTGGAGAGGGTTAAGAAGAAATGAAAATTTTAAAAATTGCTTTAAACACATTCAAGGAGGCAATAAGAAACAGATTGTATTTTCTATTTATATTTTTTGCCCTATTCTTTCTTTTTTCCTCAAGGATTTTAAGCCTTTTGACTGTAGGAGATGAGATAAAGGTAATGAAGGATATCGGACTTGCAACCCTTTCCCTCTTTCAATCCCTTATTGCCCTCTTCATTGGAGCAGATTTAATATTTAAAGAGATGGAAAAGAAAACCATTTATAACATCCTGTCAAAGCCTGTTGGAAGGGGTGAGTTCCTTCTCGGTAAATATCTCGGAGTTGCCATAACCCTTTTTGTGAATATATTATTTATGGGTTTTGTCTTCATAACTTATCTTTTGTTAAACAAAGGAAAATTTGAGATACCCTTTCTCATCGCCCTTTTCCTTATATATATTGAATCCCTTATAATTTCCTCCTTTTCAATCTTGTTTTCGACATTTTCAACTCCAATCCTTAGCTTTGTATTCACTTTTTTCATCTACATTATAGGACATGTATCCTTTGGGCTTTGGACATTGATAGAAAAGCTGAAAAGACCCTTTGAAAAATATCTAACCCTTGCTATTTACTACATTCTTCCAAATCTTGAAAACTTCAATCTGAGAAATGAAATTGTGAATATTGGCTCAATTCCTGAAGGGTTTGTAATTAGGGCTATTTTATATGGAATTCTTTACGGTTCAGCAATATTCTTTTTGAGCCTTTTCATTTTTCAGAAGCGTGATTTATGAAGGGGAAAAGGAAGAAGATTTTTCTACTACTTTTTATACTTTTCTTCTTTTCAGCCCTCTTTCTTCAGATCAAAATTGAAAAAATACCAAGGAAGAGAGTTCCAGGTTGGTCTGTAATTTATCTTCCTTCTGGAAAATTTATGAGGGCTCTTTCCCTTGGAAATACAAACCTCCTTGCCGATTTGATTTACATATGGGCAATTCAATATTACAGCAATTATTCAATTGAGGAGAGATTTGAATATCTTGAGAAGATTTTTGGAGTAATAACTGAACTCAACCCTACATGGCAGGATCCATATATAATCGGTGCTCTCATAATGGCTTATGAAGGGAAAAGAGTTGATCTTGCAATTAAGCTCCTTGATAGGGGTATGGAGAAAAACCCCCAGAACTGGATTTTCCCATGGGAGGCTGGTTTTTATTGCCTTTCCCTTTTAAGGGATTATAAGTGTTCAGCCTATTATTTCAAGAAAGCAATGGAAAATCCAAAATCACCACCCTTTGTCAAAAGACTTTATGCCAACTCCCTTTTCAGGGCTGGAGACCTTTTAGCCTCCTATAGAGCCTGGGAAGAGATTTTCAATACAGCAGATGACCCTTATGTTAAAAGGGTTGCATACAATCATCTCTATGAAGTGAAAATGGAAATAGATAGAAGAATTTTGGAAAAGGCAAGGGATGAGTGGGAGAGGAGAAAAGGAATGAAACTCCCTTCTTTAAGATTTCTTGTCAGGGATGGTCTTCTAAAAGAAATTCCAAAGGACATTGATGGTAACGATTATATCTTTGATCCTGAGAAAAGGACTATTTATTCCCTTAAATTGAGATGGAAAAGGAGATAAAATGGTATACATTCCAGAGATTTTATCAATAATAGTTGGCTTGGTTTTTGGAAGTTTCCTAAATGTTGTAATCTATAGAATTCCGAGAGGATTAAGCATATTAAAGCCTGGTTCTTTTTGCCCCAACTGTAATTCTCCGATTAAATGGTATGACAACATTCCTGTCCTGAGTTTTGTCATTCTCAGAGGGAAATGCAGAAATTGCAAAAAATCGATCTCTTTAAGGTATCCAATTGTTGAAATGTTAACTGCAATAGCTTTTCTTCTCGTTTATAAAAAATTCTACTTCTCCTTTCAATTTCTTGGTTCCCTAATTTTTGCTCTTTCCCTAATTGCCCTTGCCTTTATTGACCTGGAGCACAAAATCCTTCCCGATAAAATAACCCTCTCAGGCTTTATTTTCTTTCTCTTTTACTCCCTTTCAAATCCCTCAAGGAAAATATTGGATTCCATTGTAGGGGCTCTTATTGGAGCTGGCTCCCTTCTCCTTATATATCTCCTTTATTACTTTATAAGAAAGGAGGAGGGGCTTGGATTTGGAGATATAAAAATGATGCTTATGATTGGAGCTTTTCTCGGAACAGGGAAAACCTTTCTTACCCTCATAATTGCCTCTCTTCTTGGTTCTATTGTTGGACTTTTAATTGCAATAATAATGAAGAAGGGTATGAAATATGCTCTCCCTTTTGGAGTCTTCCTCTCGATTGGCGCCTTTATATCCCTTTTATGGGGTAATGATATTATATCCTTTTACTGGAGGCTGGGCTGAGAAAAACTCTCTTTCTCTTAATTATTTTTACCCTCTTACTGATTTCTGGTATTTCCTATATCTGGACTTTCAACATTAGAAATGATTTTCTTAAGGAAATTTATGAAATTTCAATAAAAAGTAAAAATCTAGAATCCCTTGGGGTAGAAGAAATAAAAGAATTTTCAGAAGGTCAAAGGGAGAATGGTTATTTTATATTCAAATACAATGGGAAAAGATTAGGAATAAAGTTTAGAGAAGGGGGAGGAAAATTTGTAAAAGGAATAAATAAAGCAATTTCAGGAATTGCAATTACTTCATTTTCACTACTTGCGATTTTTATAATCTCAATTCCTTTTCTTCTTTTCCCTAAAGGGAGAAGCCCTAAAGAATTATACGATGTTGGAGGGAATGTCCTTTTAACTCTTGGAGAGATGATCTCAAAACTTAGGACGAGGGAAGAGGAATTAACAAGAGAAAGAAAAGATGAGAGGGAGAAAGCAGAAGAGCTAAGAATAATAAGTCATGTAATTTTAAACTCCCTTCCTTTTCCGATCCTTCTTCTAAGCCCTGATAAAAGAATATTAAACATGAACAGGAGCTCTGAGGAATTCTTTGGGAGATCTTTTAGCTCTTCCCTTTTTCTAAGCGTATCTTCAATTCTACCCCCCAATTTTCTTGAAATTATTGAAGATGCTGGGAAAAAAGGTTTCAGGGAAGAAAGGACAATTAACGAAGATGGGAAATGGTTCCAAATTCAGGTTATTCCCATAAAAGGAGAAAAGGGAATACTTGCTACAATATTTATGGTCAATGATATAACTGAAAGGAAAAGGGAGGAGGAGATATTAAAGGAAAAGGAAAAAATGGCTTCTCTTGGAGAGATGGCATCTTATCTCGCCCACGAAATAAAAAATTCTGTTGGTGTAGCCCTTGGATACCTAAAATTATCTAATGAAAAAGAGAACTATGCAGAGAGGGTTGTGAAGGAACTCAATACAATTTCAAGCAACATAGAAAGATTTCTCGACTTTGCTAAACCCATGGAAATAAGAAAGGAAAAAATAGAACTAAAAGAGACTATCTCGGAAATCAAAGAAAGTTTTAGAGACATTGATTTAATCCTTGAAGGAGAATTTCCTTTGTTCGAGGGAGACAAAAATTTATTAAAGATGGTGTTCTTCAATTTAATAAAGAATAGTATGGAGGCTGAATCTACCTATATAAAGATAAAGAGTCACTGGAAAAAAGGTGAGAAAAATATTGTAATTGATTTTATAGATGATGGAACTGGAATTCCTGAAGGGAAGTCTGAAAAGGTCTTTCTACCATTTTACAGCACAAAGGAAGGAGGAGCGGGATTGGGACTCTCCCTTTCTAAGAAGATAATCCTCCATCACGGAGGAGAGATAAAAATAATTCCTTCGGAAAAAGGGACAACTGTTAGGGTTGTTCTTCCATTTAATGGTTGAGCTTTAGAACTGTAAAATTAACTTGAACTCTTTCTATTTCAAATTAGACAGTGAACCAAGAAGAGATTTCGATAATAACAAAGAAAAGACCTATTATAACAAATATCAATGAAAATTATCTGGAAATAAAGTTGAATCTAAAATTATATCAATATAAATACAAACTACATCAAATCTCTTCATTATGGGAATTATCTTTTGGATTAACTTTTATTTCGGTAACACCTGATCTTCTTTTATACAAACAATACTCCGAGCTCCTTTGCCCTTTCTATTCCCCCTTCAGTACTTTCCTTTCCAATTACTACAGCTATCGTTGAAAGCCCAAAGGCTCTCCCTATTACATTTGCCCTTTCATAAGCTCGCTCAACATCAACCCTATCTGCCTTTATTGAAATCTCTCCAACTATTAAAACCTTCTTCTCTTTCTCAGTTTTTAGAAATCCACTTGCTACAATATCAACATTAAGCGCTTCGTCCCTCTCTTTTTCATTAATCAATCCCTTTTCAAAAGCATCCTCAAGAACTTCAGCAAGCCCTTCAAAACTTATGACCTTGCATCTTCTCACTAACCTTCCAAAGTAAGAGGGGGCTCTTTCCCTAACCTTCCTTTCAAAATTGTCACCTTTCAGCTCCGCCACATCTTGCTTCAGAACTGCCACATCTTGCTTCAGAACTGTGACATCCTGCTTCAGACCGGCGACATCTTGCTTTAGACCCTCAGTATCAACTTCAATTTTATCAACTTTTTCCTTCAAAGGTCTAAATTCCATCTGAACAAAATTCTCAAATTTTTGAGGAAGAGCAATTAGCTCTCCGGTAAGAATGAGCCTCCTGAGCTCTTCAAGCCATTCAGGACGCTCTCTCAGTGCTCTGAGAATATCATCGAAAGTTTCGATCTTAAAAGAACTCAACATACTATTAGAATAAATAGTTTTGCCCCAATTGTCAACAAAGAACCTTTCTGGTAAGGTTCCTTCAAAATTTCATGTTTATTATTAACTTTTTAAAAACGATTAAAAATGTTAAAATTTTGGTGATATGAGGAAAGATTTAATATCCTCGATTTTTTTAATTGTTTTATTTCCTTTATCTTTCTCCATTTGTGAGGAAATCACATCCACAAAAGTTTCTGTGAAACCCTTTGACATATATAAAGATTTTCTTTATCTTTCACGATTTCCAACAAATAACTACTTCGACCAGATAGGAAGGAAGTTTGCAATTCTTGGAGAGGAAACAGGAGATATTGAGGTTTGGGGATTCCCTGTTAAGATTTTGAAAAACTTGGAACTTTCCTTTATTTTTCCCGACAGGGCTGAGCCTGAAAAAGGATACAAATTTTTGAAGAGATTTGAAGCAACTCCTGAGACAAAGATCATTACTTATTCTAATCAATATTTTACCCTAAAAGAAATAATAATTGTCCCAAGAAACCTTCCTGGAGCAATTCTGCTTCTGGATTTTTCCTGTGTTAAACCTGTTGAAGTCATTGTAAATTTCATCCCCTCTCTTCAACCAATGTGGCCTGCTGGAATAGGAGGTCAATACTGTTTCTGGGATGAAAGCTTGAATGCTTATGTTATTTCTGAAAGTTCAAGGAAGTTAAATGCTATAATTGGCTCACCACTTTCAAAAAAAATCTCATCTCCTCCTGCTCATCAATTTTCAGATAGTCCATATCAATTCAAGATCCAACTCCCTAAAATGGATGAAAGAAAGTATTTTATTCCTATTGTAATTGCTGGGGGTAAATACCCGAGGGAGGATGTGAAGAAAGTATATCAGGAGCTTTTAGGAAATCCTTATAAATTCTATGAAGAAAATTTGAATTATCGCAAGGATCTTATGAATAATACTTTAAGGATAGAGCCTCCTGATCCTGAAATTAACAAAGCATTCCTCTTTGCCAAGTTAGCCCTTGACAGTCTCTTTATTGAAAATCCTGACCTTGGATCCTGTCTTGTTGCTGGTTTTGGGAAATCGGGAAGTAGCGGAAGACCAGGTTTTGGTTGGTTCTTTGGTGGTGATTCCTTTATAAACTCTTTATCTCTTTTAGCAAGCGGAGATTTTAAACCTGTAAAAAGTTCATTGGAATTTTTCAGAAAATTCCAGAGAGAGGATGGAAAAATCTCCCATGAGATATCCCAGTCTGCAGGAATGATAAATTGGTTTGAAGATTATCCCTTCGCCTTCATCCATGGAGATACAACTCCTTATTATATTCTTGCATGCTACGAATATGTAAAAAGAACAGGAGATATTCCTTTCTTAAAGGAGAGCTGGGATTCACTTAAAAAGGCTTTCAAGTGGTGCATTTCTACAGATGAAAATGGAGATGGGCTAATGGACAATAAAAAGGCTGGACTTGGAGCCCTTGAATTTGGACAGATGATAGATATAAGGACAGATATTTATCTTGGAAGCATTTGGGTTAAAGCTACTGAGTCCTTCTCAAAAATGGCTGAGATAATCGGAGATAAGGATTCAAAAAGAATTTCTGAAGAATTGTTTCAAAAAGGTCTTAAAACTCTTAAAGATAAATTCTGGGATGAAGGGAAAAACTCTTACATATACGCCATCGGTGAAAGGGAAGAAAAAGTTGATGCTATAACTCCTTGGGCTTCCTTTCCAATTTCCTTTGGTCTTTTTGATGGTGAAAGAGCTATAAAGACAATAGAAAGAATTTCTTCCACTGAAATTTCAACTCCATGGGGTTGTAGAATTCTCAGTAGGAAAGATAAGATTTATGACCCTCTTAATTACAATTATGGTGCAGTTTGGCCCTTTATTACAGGATTTGCTTCCCTTTCAATGTATAAAATTTACCAAGATCTTCCTGCTTTCTACCTTCTAAATGGACTTGCAAAAAATCACCTTGAATTTTCATATTCATCATGCCATGAGGTCTTTTCAGGAGAAAACTTTATACCCCTTGATGAATCTGTCCCTCATCAAGGATTCTCATCCAACGCTCTCATTCTTTCTCTAATAAATGGTCTCCTTGGAATTTCGTTGGATTCCTTGAAGAATTATTTATATTTTGAGCCAAAAATTCCTCCTCAATGGGATTTTGTCAATGTTGAAAATATCATTTTTGGTGAAAATAAGCTCTCCCTTTTTCTAAAAAAGAGAAAGCAAGCTATTTCTCTAAAAATAAAAAGTTCTGGGAAACCATTTAATTTTTTCTTCTCTATCCCCCTTCCTTTTGATTCAAAGGTAAAAAGTGTTGAGAGTAATGGGAAAGGGATTCCCTTTAAAATAAAAAATCTTTATGGAAGAGATATTCTTGAGACAAAATTGAATGTAAAAGAAGAGACTGATTTGGAAATAAGACTGAATGAGGGTGTTTACTTTTATTCAACCGAAAGAATGGTTAGTGTAGGAGATTCAGACGATACCCTTAAAATAACCGGTATTTACTGGAAAGGAAATAAAATAGAGATCAATGTTGAGGGAATTAGTGGAAAGAATTACTTATTAGGGGTTACAAATCCAGAAAGAATCAAAAGGGTTGAAGGTGCTAAATTGGAAGGTGAAAACTTAGTAATTTCTTTTGAAGGAAAAGAAGAAAGGAAATCAATTTTTATTTGGTTGGAAAAATAATTTTAAAAGAGTGAAATTCTACATTCTGAAAACACCAAATCTGTGATCGGGGATTGGTGCATTCAAACTCATTGAAATACCAAGGGCAAGGGCTTTCCTTGTATCAAGGGGATCCAATATACCATCATCCCAGAGCCTTGCAGTTGAATAGTATGCGGAAGATTCCTCCTCGTATTTTTTTAGAACAGGCTCTTTGAATTTTTCCTTCTCCTCCTCTGACATTGTTTTCCCTTCCCTTGCAAGGGCTTCAAGCTTTACTGTCAGGAGAGTATTTGCAGCCTGTTCTCCTCCCATGACCGCTATCTTTGCTGTGGGCAACATCCAGAGTAGTCGTGGAGCGTATGCTCTTCCAGCCATTGCATAGTTTCCAGCTCCATAGGAGCCTCCAACAATTACAGTGAATTTTGGAACATCAGCATTGGCAACAGCATGAACCATTTTTGCTCCATCCTTTGCAATTCCACCATGCTCGTACTGTTTACCTACAATAAACCCTGTTATGTTTTGAAGGAAAATAAGAGGAATTTTCCTGACAGCACACATTGAGATAAAATGAGCTCCTTTAAGGGCGCTTTCAGAAAAAAGAACCCCATTATTTGCAACAATTCCAACAGGATAACCCATTATTCTTGCAAAACCACATATTAAAGTGGGTCCGTAAAGCTCTTTAAACTCATGGAACTCACTTCTGTCAACAATCCTTGCAATAATTTCCTTCATGTCAAAGGGTTTTCTCAAATCCTTTGGAACAATTCCATATATTTCTTGAGGGTCATAGTAAGGATCTTCTGGTTCTTCCACATCAAGCTCAAATTTCTTATTCCTTGGAAGATTTGCAACAATATTTCTTGTAATCTCTATAGCATGCTCGTCATTTAGAGCATAGTGGTCTGATACTCCTGAGATTCTACAATGGACATCTGCTCCACCAAGTTCTTCGGCAGTAACTTCCTCTCCAGTTGCTGCCTTTACAAGAGGGGGACCTCCTATAAAAATCGTTCCCTGACGCCTTACAATTACTGTTTCATCAGACATAGCAGGGACATAGGCTCCTCCTGCTGTGCATGAACCCATAACAACAGAGATCTGAGGAATTCCCATCGCAGACATCCTTGCTTGATTGTAGAAAATCCTTCCAAAATGTTCCTTGTCAGGGAAAGTTCCAGATTGAAGAGGGAGAAAAATTCCTCCTGAGTCAACAAGATATATACAAGGAAGTCGATTTTCCATAGCAATTTCTTGAGCTCTAACATGTTTCTTTATTGTCTCGGGAAAATAAGTTCCACCTTTTACTGTTGCGTCATTGGCAACAACAAGAACTTCCCTTCCGTGAACAACTCCTATCCCTGTTACAATTCCTGCACATGGAGCCTCATTGTTATACATCCCATAGGCTGCAAGGGGTGAAAGCTCAAGGAATGGAGTCCCTGGATCAAAAAGGAGATCAAGTCTTTCTCTAACAGTGAGTTTCCCTCTCTCCTTATGTTTTTTTATCGCCTCTGGTGGGCCACCTTTCTTAACCTGTTCAAGCCTCTCCCTCAGCTCCTCCACAGCTCTCTTCATATGTTCGAAATTTTCTTTAAACTCTGCAGAGGATGTGTCTATCTTGCTTTCTATTCTAAACATTTTAATTATTCTTCAAGGACAGCTTTATAACCATAGCAAATAATACCATCTTTCCCCTCTTCCTGAATCTTTCTTAGAACTATCCTCACCCTTGCACCTATCTCAACTTCCTCAGGACTTGCATCAGTAATTTGGGCTGTAATTCTTCCACCTCCGTCCAACTCAATTATTGCAACTGGATAAGGAGCTTGAAAGGAGAAATTCTTCGGAGGAACCCTAATTATGGTGTAGGAAATTATTTTCCCTTTATCAGAAAGCCTTATTGTCTCAAACTCTTCGCTTTTGCATTCAGGACATATATGTCTTGGGGGGAAGGCTATGTAACCGCATTTTTTACATTTTCCTGCCTCCAATCTATACCTTTGTGGAATTTCTCTCCAGTATTTTGGGACTGACATTATGCCACCTCCATTATATGAACAACTGAAGAGGCTCCAGAGCCTCCCATATTCTGGGTTAGCCCAATACTTGCATTTTTTACCTGCCTTTTATCAGCTCTCCCCTGGAGTTGATAGAAAATTTCTACTGCCTGAGCAACTCCTGTTGCTCCAACTGGATGCCCCTTTGCCTTCAAACCTCCACTTGTATTGACAGGAATTCTTCCTCCAAGGGATGTCTCTCCTTTCTCTACAAGTATTCCACCTTTCCCTTTCTCGACAAATCCAAGCTCCTCTGTTATTATAATTTCCGCTATTGTAAAGCAATCGTGAACCTCTGCAAGATCAATATCCTCAGGCTTTATCCCAGCCATTTTGTATGCCCTTTCAGCAGAAAGGGAAACAGCTTTTAAAGATGTTATATCCTTTCTTGAGTGGAGGGCAATTGTATCTGTTGCCATTCCAGAGCCTATTATTTTTACTGGTGTATCAGTATACTTCTTAGCAAGTTCAAGGGGGCAAAGAATCACACAAGCGGCACCATCAGTCACAGGGGAACAGTCCATTAATCTAAGAGGATCTGCAACAAGGGTTGAGTTTAAAACAGTTTCAATTGTTATTTCTGATTGGAACTGGGCATAGGGGTTAAGGGAACCATGCTTATGATTCTTTACAGCCACCATTGCAAGTTGCTCCCTCGTAAGACCATATTTCTTCATATAGGCATTGGCAATAAGGGCATAAAGACCTGGGAAGGTTATCCCATGGAAGACCTCATATTCCTGCTCAGCAGCTGTTGCAAGGGCAAAGGTAACATCCTCTGCATCTGTCATCTTCTCAACTCCACCAACAAGTACTATATCTGAAAGACCTGATGCCACTTCTATGAAACCCATTCTCAAGGCAGAACCTCCTGAGGCGCAGGCTGATTCAACCCTTACCGCTGGTATGGAACTTTGACCCAAATAATCAGCAAGAAAAGCTCCAAGATGCTCCTGAGCGACAAATAATCCTCCAGACATACAACCAACATACATGGAGTCAATATGGTCAACACCAGCATCTTTTATTGCCATTAAAGCAGACTCAACAAAAATGTCCCTTAAAGATTTCTTCCAGTGCTCACCAAATTTTGTTATTCCCGCACCAATTATTGCTACCTCTCTCATTTTTTCCTCCTAAACAATTATTTTCCCTCTCAATTTTGCATAGGTTCCATAATCAACATAGATTTTCTTTCCATCGAGCATATCCCTTACCTTTGGAGCGAGATCTCTTACCTCTTCTATCCTTTCTGTTACCCTGAATATAAAAGCATCTGAACCAGCTCCTGATCCAAAGGAAACAAGCATGATCTTTTGCCCTGGTTTTGCAATGTCAAGGGTTGCAGAAAGACCAGTTGGAGATGAACCGGAATAGGTGTTACCCATCCAAGGAACAATCCATCCAGGCTCAATCTGTTTCAAATCAAAGCCTAAAGACTTTGCAGCCTGCTGGGGGAATTTACCATTGGGCATGTGGAAGACAGCATAATCAATATCTTTGGCTGTAAGCCCAGCCCTTTTCATAATTTCCTTTCCAGCTGATATTATGTGCCTGAAGTATGCCTGCTCTCCTGTGAATCTTCCACCATGTTTTGGATAGAACTCATGTTCCCTTCGCCAGAAATCAGGAGTATCGGTTGAAAAGGAGTAAGTTTCGATAACTTCTGCTACAATTTTATCCAACCCGAATATGAAAGCGCTTCCTCCTGCTGAGGCTGAATACTCAAGGGGATCTCCAGGTGCTCCCTGAGATGTGTCTGCTCCAATCGCAAGAGCATATTTGCAAACCCCTGCTTTAACCTGGGAGTAGGCAACAAACATTGCTTCTGTTCCAGCCTTACATGCGAATTCAAAATCTGCTATGTGAACATCAGGGGTAATCCCAAGAGCTTCTGCCACGACTGTTCCAGTGGGTTTTACAACATATGGGTGGGATTCTGAGCCAACATACACTGAACCAATCTCTGATGGATTAATCCCTGCCCTTTTCAAGGCATTCTTTGCTGATTCAACAGCAATTGTTATTGTGTCCTCATCAAGATTCGGGACTGTCTTTTCGTAAAGGAGCAACCCTTTTTTAATAGATTCAGGATCCATTCCCCATTGTTTAGCAATGGTATCAGCTTTAATCCTGAACCTTGGAAGATAAGAGCCATAACCACAAATCCCTATCATAAGCCCTCCTATTTTTTATGAAGAGATACTTATAACAAAAAATTATTTGCAGGTCAAAAATATAGTTGAAACAGAAGAGGGTAAGCAAAAATAACATATTTCTTCTGTCAACCTATGTTTACTGACAATTTAAAGAGAAGATGTAAATTATCGTTTACTTCAAAATCATGCATTCCTTATAAATTGGCTTTGATAAATATTTTAAGAGAAGGGGAAAATCTGGCATGTTGATTGAGATAAAAAATGTGGAGGTGTTAAATGAAAAATTTAAAAACTTTATTAGTATTAAGTTTGGTTTTGGGGCTTTTGGTGATCTTCTCCCTTCCCGCTTACTCACAGCAGGGAAAATCAACCCAGAGCACTGTCAAAAAGATCAACATCAATACTGCATCAGCTCAAGAACTTACGACTCTCCCAAGGATTGGACCCAAAAAAGCATCTGCCATTATTGAGTACAGGAACAAGAACGGGAAGTTCCAGAGGATAGAGGATATTATGAAGGTAAAGGGTATTGGAGAGAAAACATTTCTGAGACTGAAAGATCTAATCACAGTGGGATAGGGGAGGTGAAGAAGGGAGCCCGCCATGAGGCGGGCTCCCAATTTTTTTAAATTTCTTGTATAATTTAAAAGAATGAAAAAAATTGGAACTTTTCTTTTAATTTTATTATTTTTATCCTGCTCAAAAAAAATCCAGAATCTCTCTGAGGTTCTCCCAATATACTGGAAAAGCACATTGAGCTCAGAAATTGAGATAAAAGATGAATGGGCTTATCCATCAAACAAAAAAAATACATTCGTTAAAAATAATGATAAATGGGTATTTTGTTTGGTTGAGCTCAGGAATCTTGATTCTGAACACTCCTTATCCTGGAAATGGTTCAACAGCAAAGGTGAGCTCCATCGGGAATCCCCTGAAATAAAAATTGAGGTCAGGGAAGAGAGAAAAAATGTAATTGCCTGGGATAAAATAAAGCTGGACGAAGAAAAAGAAATAGGAAAATGGAGTGTTGTCATATTCCTGGATGGGAAATCCGTGGACATTAAGATTTTCGAAATTAGATGAAATAGTAAATTTGACTTAACAACTTTTATGAATTATAAATTAAGTCTAAACTTGAGGAGGAAAGATGAAAAGGGTTTATTTGCTTGTTTTATCTTTAATTTTATCTCCCTTCTTTTCCCAAGGAGAAGAAATTACTGATATAAGTTTTTTCGTGAGTGGTGGTGCTAAATACATTGCAACTCCTTGCAAATTTAAAGATGAAGGAACAACAACCCTTTCAATACTTGGTGGTGAAATGGGGGTTGGTATAACTCTCCTCGAAGACATAACAGTAGAAGGGAAGCTTGGATATTCTCTAAAATCTTTTTCAGGGACAACATCCTTCAAAAAATTACCCCTTGAACTTGAGGAGGAGTTGAATTTTAGCGGTATATTCTTTGGTATCGAAGCTCAGTATTCTAACATTTTTGAGTACCAGGATTTTGGTCTCTCTCCTTTTTTCTCTTTCTACTATGGTAGCTCCTTCGAAAAGGAGTGGGGAATAACCCTCCCTATAGTAAATGGAAAAGCAAAGGGTAGCACAAACTGGATCAAAGGAATCGCAGGAACGAGAATTCTTTATAATGGACTTGACCTTCATACTCCATATCTTGGATTATACTTTACAAAAACCATGGGCTCAATCACTATGAAGGAAGATATAGAAGAAATTAGTGCAAAGGAAGAAAGGAAGTTCAGAGAGAAAATTCCATTTATCATTTCAATCGGGGATGATTTTGAGATCATTGAAGATCTCTATTTTAATGGAG
>CAZFCI010000301.1:0-2483 GCA_964517525.1 uncultured Clostridia bacterium
CTGGTTGGGAGAGAATGGAAATATTAAAGTTTCTGGATGGGATTGTTGATATATATCTTCCGGATATCAAATACTCAGACCCTAAAATGGCTTCAAAGTACTCATCAGGAGCAGATAGTTATCCAGAACTTACAAAAAAGGCTGTCTTAGAAATGTACCGTCAGGTAGGAGTTGCAAAGCCTGACAAAGAGGGATTAATGAAGAGAGGGCTGATGATTCGTCACTTAGTGATGCCGAATAATGTTAGTGGGACAAGAGAGATTCTCCAGTGGATAGCAAACAATCTTCCAAAGGATACTTATGTTAATATAATGTCCCAGTACAGACCAGCCTACAAAGCATTCTCTTATCCAGAAATTTCAAGAAGAATAACCCGAAAGGAATACAATGATGTGATAAACTGGGCAAAAGAACTCGGACTTACAAATCTTGACATTCAGGGCTACCATTTTGTTATTTAGTAAATGGTAATTTTCTCAGAAATATACCCTCTCCCCTTACCCTTCCATCAAGGGAGGGAATGTTAGAATCGATAGGTGACGACGACTTCAGAATAGAAAGACACATAGAAAAGGATGTTTTTAAAGTAAAGTGCAGGGTAGATTAGATACAATTAGAAAGATTGATAAACTGTTATCTAAGTTGTATAATTTAATAGCGGAAATAGCGAATATAACTGAAAATGGTAAAATTATGAAAAGATTGCTGGAAATAAAAAAAATACTGGAAGAACATAGAGATAAACTGAGAAGAGAATACAAGATTAAAAACATTAAGGTTTTTGGTTCATATGTAGAGGGGAAAGAAACAAAAAAGAGCGACATTGATTTAATTGTTGAATTTGAAAGCACGCCAACCCTCATAGAACTTGTTCGAATAGAAGAGGAACTATCTCAACTCCTCCATGTAAAGGTTGACTTGTTGACAGAAGAAGGTATAAGTCCTTATGTAAAACCGTATATAAAAGAGTTTAGTGTATTATGAAGATTGCAAAACCATATCTTGAACATATTTTTGATGAATGCAATTTTCTTGTCGAGAAGTTTAAAGATTTGAACTACGAGAGATTTATTAGTGACCCTGTTCTTTTAAGAGCTTCTGTTAGAAGCATAGAAGTCATAGGAGAAGCTGTAAAAAATTTACCTCAAGATTTCAAAGAAAAATACCCTTCTTTACCCTGGAAAGAAATTGCAGGGATGAGGGATAAACTCATTCATGAATATTTTGGTGTAAATTATAAGATTGTATGGGAAACAATAAACAAGGAAATACCAGAGCTTCGAAAGAAGGTTAAAGAGATCATTGAGAAAGAAGGATGGATAAAATAGTATTTGAAGCCATTGTCTTTAAAGAAGAACTTGAATTATAAATAAAATTGTTTAAAATGAAAGTTTTTATTGCTCACTCTTCTCAAGATCATCAGTTTGTTCTTAAACTTGCAAAAAAACTACAAGAGGACAGAATAGATGTCTGGATTGACGACTGGGAGATTAAGGTTGGAGACTCGATTGTTGCAAAAATAAATGAGGGATTAGAAAGGAGTGGGTTTCTTATAATTGTTTTTTCTAAACATTCTCTCCAAAGTCCTTGGGTGCAAAGAGAATTAAATGCTACCCTAATGAGACAAATACAAGATAATGATGCAAAAATTTTACCTATATTTCTTGAGATAAGGACTGAAGAAGTCCCTCCTTTATTTCGCGATATCTATGGAGTGGAATTTTCTTCTATTGGCATTAATGAAGATAGTTATAAGAAACTAATTGAGCCAATAAAGGACAAATTAAAAGCAAAGAAATTAAAATTTGAAGATGTATTCTTAGAAAATGTAGAACATATAGACATAATCATTAAGAAAGACCAACCTACCAAACAAGAAGTTGAATTTGTACTAAGGCTAATCAAACAAGATCCTGCATACGAAAATTACTTTTTCAGAAAGGTTTTTAATCCTATATGGTTTAATGTTTTAAAAGAAGAAGGATATTTTTCATGGGAAAAGGCACCCAGGCCTCAATTTTTGGAAGAGAAAGAAGGTTGGATAGTTCCTTTCTGGAATGTCTTGGAGTATTTAGAAAAAGTTTCTCAACAGGTCAACATTTCTGGAAATGAAGAATATATAGATGATTTACTCACAATCATAAAAGATGTAACAAGCTATCACATAGAGCATGACAAAATCTTAGATAATTACTTGACATGGTGGTACTTTTTAAAAATCCTGTGTAATATTCCCAATGACAGAATTTCCAATGATATTATTGAGCTTATTCCAGTATGGCTCGATTCAAAGTTTGAAAATATGTTCCAAGCCCACGAAATTATTGAAAGACTATTACCTAAATTTTTAGATAGTGATTCATCAGAAGACCTCCAAAAAGCAGAAAAAATTTTTGACTTTGTCACTCAAATAAAATGGGTTCCCGAGTATACAGAAGAAATAAGAAGGAAAATAAAAGAAAGACTCCAAAATATTTTTGATA
>CAZFCI010000302.1:0-3159 GCA_964517525.1 uncultured Clostridia bacterium
CCTTAAGGGCAGAGATAAGAGGCTTTACTGCTCTTGAATCCTTTATCCACCAAGTGCCCATGATGCTCTCCCTCGGACATCCGAATCTTTGTGTTTCAATTTTTTAATCAATTCTTCTACTTGGTCCTTCTGGGCATATCCTACGGATAGATAGAAAAATAAACTCACCAAAGAAAGAAGAAAGGTAAATTTCATAAACTTACCTTTTCCCATGGAAACCTCCTCTTTTAAATTTTAAAACCTACAATTTAATTATATGAATTAATCAATTAAAAATCAAAAATAAAGGTGGTCTACTTAAACTTTTAACCCCAATTCCCTCAGAAATTTTGCAGAGTCCTCTGGTGGAGTCGGATTTATATAAAAACCTGTTCCCCATTCAAAACCAGCGACCTTTGTAAGGGACGGCATAAACTCAATATGCCAGTGATAGATATCTTTTACACCCTCAATGAATGGGGAGTTGTGTAAGACTATGTTATAGGGAGGATCATTTAAAATTTTTGTCACTCTTGTCAGGAAATCCTTTATTATCCTTGCAAGATTTTCCATCTCATGAACCTGATTCTCTTCAAAGGATGAAGAGTGATTCTTAGGAAGAATCCATGTCTCAAAGGGGAATCTTGGGGCATAGGGAGAAATTGCAAGAAAATCATTATTTTCAATTATCTTTCTAACCCCATCCTTAATTTCCTGTTTTATTATGTCACAAAATATGCACCTCTCTTTCAGCTCATAATGCTGTCTTGCTCCATAAATTTCCTCTGAAACCCTTTTTGGAACTATGGGTAGAGCAACAAGCTGGGAATGGGAGTGAGAAAGGGAAGCTCCAGCAAGGGAACCATGATTTTTGAAAACCATTACATATTTAAATCTTTTATCCCTTTTTAAATCAACAAGTCTGTCTCTTATTGCCCAGAAAACATCCTCAACACCCTTTACTTGCATCCTATCGAGTGTAATATCGTGATCAGGAGTTTCTATGATAACTTCATGCACACCTACTCCACTCATTTTATCAAAAATTCCCTCTCCCTGCCTTTCCAATCCAGCTTCTGAGCAAAGAGCAGGATATTTATTGGGAACAACTCTTATATTCCATCCAGGAGTGTTAGGAGCTCCTCCATTAGGTCTGTAGGAAAGAACTTCAGGAGGAGTCATATGCTCATTTCCTGGGCAGAAGGGACATTCTCCATTCCTTCTGATCTCTTCATTTATTACTTTATAATCGCTTGGTCTTAATGCCCTTTCAGTAGAAATAATTACCCATCTGCCTGTTACAGGATCCTTTCTTAGTTCTGGCATTTTTCATCTCCTTAAAAAGCATTTCTAATATGGGAAATTTCATAATTACCCTTCTCTTTAACAATTATTCCAATAATATCAAATCTGCAAGGGATAAATTTTTTATATTTCTTTGAAATGTAAATTGACGCAAGCTTCTTTATCTGAGCCTGTTTTTTTGAATCAACAGCTTCAGCTGGAGAACCAAATTCATTACTCTTCCTTGTTTTAACCTCTACAAATACAATTGTTTCCTTTTCTCTTGCAATTATATCTATCTCCCCTCTCATTGCTTTAAATCCACACTCAATTATTTCAAATCCTGATTTTTTTAAATATTTGACAGCAACCTTTTCACCCTTTTCCCCGAGATTCTCTTTCTTCTTCAAAATACTTCCTAACTTAGAAAAATCTAAAAATCTTTTAAAACTTTCCATCTAACCCCTTCTTTTGTATCCTCAAGAATTATACCTATTTTCCTTAGTTCCTCTCTTATCCTGTCTGCCTTTTCAAAATCCTTTTTTCTTCTTGCCTCTTCCCTTTCCTCAATCATTTTCATTATCTCCTCTGGAAGTCCTTTTTTCCTTTGAGGAAGTATTGCAAGAACAGAATCTATTTTCTTGAAGAAATCCATTATTTGCTCCTTGTCACCTTCTGAAATTGGCTTCTCCCTTATTATATTATTTAATTCTTTAATAAGCTCGAAAATAGCTGAAAGAGCAATTGATATATTGAGGTCATCATCCATCCCTTCTCTAAAACTTCTCTCTGCTTCCCTAATAAGCTCCTTTATTTTAGGATTTGAAATATTTCCCCCTTTTGCACTTTCAAGTTCTACAAGGAAATTCTCTATCCTCTGTAGAGTCTGCTCTGCCTGGGATAAACCGTTAAAGGTGAAATTTAAAAGGTTTCTGTAATGGGTTGAAAGGAGAAGGTAACGAATAGCCATTGGTCTCCAGCCCTTTGATATAAGGTCTCTCAGAGTGTAAAAATTTCCTTTTGACTTGGACATTTTCTCCCCTTCCACAATCAAATGATTACAATGAATCCAATAGTTGACGAATTTCTTTCCACTGAAACTCTCTGACTGGGCAATTTCATTCTCGTGATGGGGGAAAATCAGATCAACCCCTCCAACATGGATGTCAAAGGTTTCTCCGAGATATTTCATGCTCATTGCAGAACACTCAATATGCCATCCAGGTCTACCCTCTCCTATTTCTGTCTGCCAGAAAGGTTCTCCCTCTTTTTTCCCTTTCCACAAGGCAAAATCTGACATATATTCCTTCTCATATTCGTCAGAGTCTATTCTTGAATAGCTCTTCTCTTGGGAAATTTGGATCTTAGAAAGCTTCCCATAATCAGGAAAACTTGAAATTCTGTAATAAATAGAATCCCCCTTCTTATAAGCATGACCCTTTTCAAGGAGAACTTTCACAATCTTTACCATTTCATCAATATGTTCAGTTGCCCTCGGGAAATGATCAGCTTTTTCTATCCTAAGAGTTTCTATATCTTCCATAAACCTTTCGAGATAAAAATCTGTGTATTCCCTTAAGGAAACCCCTTTTTGATTTGCTCCCTTTATAGTCTTATCGTCTACATCTGTAATATTCATTACATGAACAACTTTGTAACCGAGAAACTTCAAATATCTTTTTAGAAGATCTATAAAAACATAGGTTCTGAAATTTCCAATATGGGCATAATCATAAACTGTGGGTCCGCATGTATACATGTGCACAATCCCTTCTTTAAGAGGTTTAAACTCTTCAACCCTTCCCGTAAGAGTGTTGAAAATCCTTAACATATTTAATGTTATCTGATTCAATTGCTAATTTCAACTTAAAGCAATGGAAAGAAAAATAATATTAA
>CAZFCI010000303.1:0-16573 GCA_964517525.1 uncultured Clostridia bacterium
AATATATGGAGCTTTTTCAGGGAATTTCGATTGACAGAGATGAAATACTTTCTGAAAAATTAAGAATATCTGGACTTACAAATACCTCAAAAGGCGCTTTTTTAGCCCATATTTCTGAAAAAATAGAATCTGGAATTTTGGTAATTACTCCATTGAAGTCATTTCTTGAAAAATTAAAAAGAAGCATGGACTTTTTTCTCAAGTTTAAGAGGATAAATAGGAAGGTTTTTGTTTTGCCGGAGCCTTTTTATGACCCATTCACTACAGATTCTATTTACCGAGAAAATATAATACAAAGGATTGAATTTTATAAAAAAATTTTTGAAGAGAGAAATCCTATAGTGGTTGCAACTCCAAAGTCATTGCTAAAACCATTAATTTCAAAAGAAATTATTAATGATTTGTTCTTGAATTTAAAGGTTGATGCTGAGATAGAAAGGGATGAACTTATAAAAAAATTGATAATTTTTGGATATAAGAATGTTGATTATGTAAGCTTTAAGGGAGAGATGGCTATAAGGGGTGGGATAATTGATTATTATTCTCCTATAGAGGATTATCCTGTTAGGGTTGAAATAATGGATGAAAGAATTGAGTCCTTGAGATATTTTGACCCATCAACTCAGAGATCAATTAGACAGATAGAGGAAGCTGAAATCCTATCCTTGATTGAGTATCCCCCATCTTCCGAATTCATTGAGGATTGGTTGAAAAAGGCAAAAAATTACTTTAAGGATCATCCTGATTACCAGCAGATGGAAGAGTCTTTGAAAAAAGGTATCCCCTTTGAAGAAATGAATTTCCTCTCCATTTTGGCTTCTAAATATTTCGTTCCTTTTGATGAATTCTTCAGAGATTATCTATTAATATTTGATGAAAATGAAAAAATTAAAGGGGAAATTGAAGAGATAGAAAAGGAATGGGATGAGATTTACCAAAGAGAATCTAAGAAGGAGAAGAGCATTCCAACACTAAAAATTTTCTCCTTCGATAGATTGAAGGGAGTCATGGAGAGAGGAGTAAGTCTTAGTGAATTTATGACTGGCAAACCTTCAATTTTCATTGATGTAAGAAGGAATGCTTCTTATGTTTCCAGAACCTTTCAATTCTTTGAAGACTTAAAAAACGAGCTTAAAAGGGGAGCGACAGTAATTTTGGTCTTGAACTCAGATTATTTAATAAAAAAGATTTCAGAGGAGCTGGAGGAGCAGAGAATACCTTTCTTTCTAATTTCTGATTTCTCTCAGATAAGGAAAAAATATTTAAATATTTTAAAGGGGGAGCTTGAAGAAGGATTCTATCTACCAGAGCAAAATCTATACCTTTACACGGAAAAGGAAATTATCGGTGAGAGAGGAAAAATTGAAAAGAGACGGTTATATCAGCCTTTTACATCGACATTCAGGGATTTAAAAGACGCAGATTACATTGTTCACGATATCCATGGAATTGGGATCTTCAGAGGATTAAAGAAATTGGAAGTTCAAAATCAAATTATTGAACTTTTAGAGATTGAATATAGAGATGGCGACAGGCTCTACATAACTCCGGAAAGAATGAATGAAATTCACAAATATTCAGGCGGTGGAAAGCCAGATCTTGACAAGCTGGGTGGTGTAACATGGGAAAAGACAAAGAAAAGGATAAAGAAAGCTCTTAGGGAAATGGCTATGGAACTTCTTAATCTTTATGCTCTTCGAAAAAGCGTCAAAGGATATCCCTTTTCTCCTGATACAGAGTGGCAGAAGGAGTTTGAAGAAGCCTTCCCCTTTGAAGAGACAGAGGATCAGAGAAGAGTTACAGAGGAAGTTAAAAGGGATATGGAGTCAGAATCTCCAATGGATCGTCTCCTTTGCGGAGATGTTGGTTATGGAAAGACAGAGGTTGCAATGAGGGCTTCTTTCAAAGCAGTGATGGATGGTAAACAGGTGGCTGTTCTATGCCCAACAACAATTCTTGCAATCCAGCATCTTAACACTTTCAGGAATAGATTCTCAGGATATCCTGTTAGAATCGAAGGATTGACGAGACTTACTCCAAAAAAGGAAGCGAAAAAGATAATTGATGATTTGAAAAAAGGATTGATAGATATAATTATAGGAACCCACAGATTACTTTCTTCAGATATAGGTTTTAGAGGGTTAGGGCTTCTAATAATTGATGAGGAACAGAGATTTGGAGTTGCTCAAAAGGAGAAATTGAAAAAGCTAAAAACATCAGTTGATGTTCTAACAATGACTGCAACTCCTATACCAAGAACCCTTTATATGTCCCTTTCTGGAATAAGAGACCTAAGCATTATAAAAACTCCACCTAAGGATAGACTTTCAGTTCAATGTTTTGTTGCACAATTCTCAAAGGACCTGATAGGGGATGCAATAAGGAAGGAAATTGAGAGAGATGGGCAGGTTTATTTTGTCCACAATAGAATAGAAAATATATACAGATTGGCAGATTTTGTTAAGAAAATCGTTCCAGAGGCGAGGGTTGATGTTATCCATGGGAGAATGAAAGGGGAAGAAATGGAAAAGAAGATGATAAAATTTATAAATAAAGAATTTGATGTTCTTGTAACAACAACAATAATTGAAAATGGTATAGATATCCCTCTTGTGAATACATTGATAGTCAACAGAGCTGATACCTTTGGGCTTGCTCAGCTTTATCAGCTGAAGGGGAGAGTTGGAAGGTCAAACCGACAAGCCTTTGCCTATTTTCTTATTCCGCCAGAGAAATCCCTTTCTGAGAATGCAATGAAAAGATTAAAAGCATTGAGAGAGTTTGCAGATCTCGGCTCTTCCTTCAGGCTTGCTGCAATGGACCTTGAAATAAGGGGTGCTGGAAATCTTCTTGGACCCCAGCAACATGGACATATACAAGCTGTTGGTTTTGACTATTACATAAAACTCCTTGAGGAGACCGTGAGAGAGTTGAAAGGAGAGTATGTGGAGGAAAGACCTATAGAAATTCAACTCGGCTTTGATATTGTTATTCCTGAGGATTACATATCTGATTTTAGTGAAAGGCTTTCCTTCTATAAAAGAGTATCTTCAATAAATGACCCTAAAGAAATAGAAATTATAGAATCCGATGCAAGGGATAGATTTGGTTCTCCGCCAAGACAATTTCAGAACATTCTTCAATATGGAAAGATAAAGTTCCTTGCAAAGCAGAAAAGCATAATCTTTATAAAAAGGGAGGACTCTTCATTGACAATAACCTTTGGAGAAAATCCACCTGTGAATCCAGAAAATATAGTTTCCCTTTTCAAAAAATACAAAGGTAATCTGAAAGGTAATTCTATTTTCGTTTCCCTTCAGGGCAGGGATGAGAACTCAATCCTTCAGGAGATTGTGGATTTATTGAATGCTATCTAACATTCCTATATAATCTTTTTATGAAAAAGATTTTATTGTCAATTCTGACTCTCTTCATATTTCTTCAATGTTCAAAGACGGAGTCCCCCCAAAAAATAGAGGATAAAGCTATTTTTGAGATAGAGAATGAGATTTTCAGACAGTCGGATCTTAGATCTTATATTGATATGATGAGATTAGAACTCAGCGAGCAAAAACCTCTTATTTTGAGCAGGATTTTTGATAGATTTTTTGAAACCGCAATTGTTTGTAAGTATGCCTTGTCCCAAGGATATAATATTTCAGGGGAAAGTTTGAAAGAAGTTGAAGAGGAAAAGAATGAAAAAATAAGAAGAATTAAGGAGATGGATATTCTTTATGAGAATTTTTTGATGGAAATGACAAAGAGCAAGGTTTCCATATCAAAGGAAGAGATAGAAGAATATTATAAAACCCACGAGGAAGAGTTTAAAAGAGGCGAAAGTGTTAGAGTTTATCAGATTCTTGTCCCTTCTGAGTCTGAAGCCCTTGAAATTCTTTCCCTTTTAAAAAAATCTCCTCCCCAGCAATTTGAGCAGATTGCCAAGGAAAAATCTATAAGCCCTGAAGGTTCAAGGGGAGGGGATATGGGATACTTTCAGAGAGGTGAATTGCCATTAGAGATAGAAGATGTTGTTTTTTCATTAAAAGTTGGGGAGCTAAGTCCTGTTGTCAAATCATCTTTTGGTTATCACATATTTAAAGTGGTTGAGAAAAAAGGAGCAAGGCTTCTACCGCTTAAAGATGTTGAAAAGAGTATTGCTGAAAATCTTCTCTATCAAAAGAGAGATGCTTTGGAGAAGGAACTGATAAATACCGCAAAGAATAGTCTGAAATGGAAGATTTATTTCGAGAATCTTCCTTTTAATTACATAAAAGGAGAAGAGAATGAATAAAAAAATTTTTATTTTTCTATTTTCAATCTTCCTCAGCCTTTTAGGCTCAGAGATTGTCGAAAGAATAGTTGCTATTGTGAATGAGGATATAATAACTTTATCGGATATTAAAAAAGTTGATTTAAACATGAGGATTGCCCTCTCATCAAGGTATCAGGGGAAGGAGCTGGAGGAAAAGGTTGAAGAAGCCAGAAAGACCCTCCTTGAAGACTTAATTGAGAGGAAATTGCTCCTTGCAAAGGCTAAGGAAGATGGAATGGATGTTGAGAGCGAAGCAAAAATGGTCATAGAGAATATATTGAAAGAGAACAATCTATCATCGGAGAAAGAGCTTGAGGAGATAATGAGAAATGAGGGAATAAATTATAATGCGTGGAAGGAAGAACTAAAGAACAATCTACTTCAGCAGAAGGTAATAAGAAAATATGTTGATTCCAATATATCCGTTGACAATGCTGAAATGCTGGACTATTACAGAAAGCATCCAGAAGAGTTTACAGAGCCTGAGGAGGTCAAAATTAAGGGTATATTCCTTGAAGATAAGGAAGGGGTTGAGGAAAAAATGAAAAAGATAGAGGAAGAGCTTAAAAACAAGAGTTTTGAAGAGGTTGCATCCCTTTACTCCGAGGGTCCTGAAAAAGAGAAAAACGGAGATTTAGGGCATTTTGAAAAGGGGGAGATGGACAAAAACCTTGAGAGTCATGTTTTTTCGTTGAAGGTTGGAGAATTGACTCAATGGATTAAGACATCAAAGGGCTATTACATCTTAAAATTAGAGGAGAAAAAGGAAGCAAAACTTAAAAGTTTTGATGAGGCAAGGGATGAGATTTTTGATAAAATAATTGAGAAAAAGAGGGAACCCCTTTTGAAAAAATTCTTTGAGGACTTGAAGGCGAAAAGTTACATAAAAATTCTAATCCCTGACCCCTTTTCAATTTTGAAGGAAGGGGTTTAAATATGAAAAGGAATTCAAAATTTAATTATTGTGAAGAAGACAAAAATACTAGTTTAGGTAGCCATGCTCAAAGCAAATTTAGACATAAGACCTAAGGTTAGATAAAACAAATTCCAGCACCTCTTCCTTTTTAACCCATTCCTTCCCTGGATAAGTAGAAATGATATGTACTCTTTCTCCTTTTGGAGCCCAGATTTCTGGATCAGTTTCTTTGAATATAACAACTGTAGGTATTCCAAGTAGAGCGGAAAGATGGGATACTCCTGAGTCATTTCCTATGAATACAATACCATCTAAAAGCTCCTTTACCAATTCCTTGATGGAGGGATTTACTTTTATATCAGCTCCCTTCAACTCATTGAAAACTGAAAATTTCTCTCTTAATTCTGCCTCGCCAAGAATTACTTTTACCCTTTTATTTTCTGAAAGAAATTTTCTCGCAAGAAATAAGAAATTTTCAATTCCCCAAACCTTTTTCATGCTACCAGAACCAGGATGAATTATTATTTCTGACTTCTTTTCAGGCTTCCAGGAAGGAAGATTCGAAAGTTTTAAAATTTGAGGGAATCTGATTCCCTTATTTATTTCAAGAATAGGGGAGAAAAGATTTAAGGATTGGTGTATACCATTTTTTGGTTTTATATCGCCTACAATAACCTTTCGTGCTATCCTTTCTAAATTTCTTACAAAAAATCCTTCCTTATCATAGTGCCATGTTATTACTATGTCGAATTTTCCGATAGCTTTCTCAAATTCATCTCCCCCCTTCCAGATTGAAGATATAAGGTTTCCTTCAAGGGGTATTAGTTGAGAAAAGCCTTCAAAAAGGGGGAGCCATTGGGATGGAACAGATAAAAAGAGCTCTTTTGAAATTTCTTTTAAGGCGAGGAAGGATGGAACTGTAAGGATTATATCTCCGAGCCCTCCTCCTCTTATTGCAAGCACTCTCATAAATTCTTGGATACTCCCTAAAAAATAAATTATAATAAAGATTGTCATGAAAGAAGAAATATTGGAATTGGTGGAAAAGGGTTCAGAAGAGGAGAAAATAATTGAAAGTATAGATTTTTCGAAGCTTCCTGCCCATGTTGCAATAATAATGGATGGAAACGGAAGATGGGCTAAAATTAGAAATCTTCCAAGGATTGAAGGGCACAGAGCTGGAATTAAAAGCGTCAGAATTGTTGTTGAGACAGCATACCAATTAGGAATTAAATATTTGACCCTTTATGCCTTTTCAAAGGAAAATTGGAAAAGACCTAAATCAGAAGTTGATGCCCTGATGTCCCTTCTTGAGGAGTATCTTGAGAAGGAGGAGGAAAGATTCTTGAAAGAGGATATAAGGTTTAAAGCCATTGGAAGGATTGAAGAGCTTCCAACCCATATAAATATTAAGCTAAAGAGATTGGAGGAGCTCACAAGAGAAAGGAATAGAATGACCCTGATAATAGCGTTGAACTATGGTGGAAGAACTGAAATTATTGATGCGGTAAATAGAATTCTGATGGAAAATCCAAGGATAAAAAAGATGGAGGAGAAAACCCTTGAAAATTTTCTTTATACCTCAGGAATACCTGATCCAGATCTTCTTATAAGAACCTCTGGAGAACAAAGGATATCTAATTTCTTACTATGGCAGATAGCTTACACCGAGCTCTGGATAACTCCTGTCCTCTGGCCCGATTTTTCGAGAAAGGATTTTTTAATTGCAATAACAGATTATCAGAGAAGGGAAAGGAGGTTTGGAGGGATTGGAGAGACAGATTCTTTTTAAAAGAGGAAATTTAGAATATGATTGAGGAGAGCCCTTTAAAATCTAAAGAGGGGTTGTTTAAGGATTTGGGTAAGAGGATTCTTGTTGCTTTATTCCTCATACCCATTGTTTTTATAGCTATTTTTTTTCTCCCTGATTTACCCTTCTTTTTTGCCCTTCAGATTGTTATAATTTTTGCCCTTATTGAATTCTACCTCCTTTCAGAAAAGAAAGGATATTATCCTTTAAAAATTTTTGGCGTTATTTTATCTTTTTTGTTAGGATTGAACTTTCTTTTTGAATTTAAATTTTTCAATGAATCCCTTTTTTTGACAATTTTTGCTATTGGCTCCTACTTTCTCTTCTCCACAAACTCAAGAAATCTTGAAAATTTTGTTCCATCAATATCAATAACCCTTTTTGGTATCTTATATATCTCCTTCACCCTTAACTACATTTTTTATCTCAAAAAGCTTGGAAGTTCTTACCTTTTTGTCCTTCTCTTCTCCGTTTATATAGGGGATACAGGAGCCTATATTTTTGGGAAAACTTTAGGGAAGAGGAAAATTTTCCCTGTTGCCTCCCCAAAAAAGACTGTGGAGGGTTTTATAGGCGCGATACCATTTTATATTCTTGGAGGGTTGCTCGGTAATCTCCTTTTTCTAAAATATAGGCCAATTGGAAAACTTATCTTTACTTTATTTATATTAAGTCTTGTCTCTCAAATTTCTGACCCTGTTGAATCTTTATTTAAAAGGAGTGCTGGAGTTAAAGACTCATCCAGAATTCTTGGTGAGCATGGAGGTGTTCTTGATAGAGTTGACGCTTTAATATTTTCCTCTCCTTTGTTTTACTTTATCTGTAAGTACTATCTGATATGAAAAAGAAGGTCTCCATTCTCGGTTCAACTGGTTCAATAGGTAGGATGACCCTTGAGATTTTAGAACTTTATCCTGAAAAATTTGAAATCTTGGCTCTTTCATCAGGAGAAAATGTTTCATTGCTTATTGAGCAAATAGAAAAATTCAAGCCTCTTTATGTAGCTCTAAAAAATGAGGAAAAGGCAGATTTTTTAAAAGAAATTTCAAAAAAACTTAATTTTAAGATTCTTTATGGAATGGAAGGTATTTGTGAAATTGCCTCTCTTGAAGATGCAGATATTGTAGTTTCAGCAATTTCTGGAATAGATGGTTTTCTTCCAACTTATTCAGCAGTCAAGTCAGGGAAAAGAATTCTTTTTGCCAACAAAGAATCCCTTGTTATGGGAGGATCATTGATAAAAAAAGAAATGGAAAAATCATCCTCTGTTCTTATTCCTGTTGATAGTGAACATAACGCCTTATTTCAACTTATGGAGAAAAGAGATAGGGAGGAAATAAAAAAATACATAATAACTGCTTCAGGAGGACCTTTCTTTAAAAAAGAGATAGAGGAGATAAGGAATGCTTCTAAGGAGGAGGCTTTGAATCATCCTGTCTGGAAGATGGGGAAAAAAATTACCATAGATTCTGCAACATTGATGAATAAAGGTTTTGAGCTTATTGAAGCTCACTGGTTATTCTCAGTCCCTCCTGAAAATCTTGATGTTTTTATCCACCCCCAGAGTATAGTTCATGCTATAATAGAAAAAAAAGATGGAACAATGGTTGCATTTTTGAGCACTCCTGATATGAGAATCCCTATCCAGTATGCCTTATTATATCCTGAGAATCCAAAATACCCTATTTCCCCCCTTGGAATTGAAAAGCTCAAGAATCTTGAGTTTTATCCTGTTGATTATGAGAAATTCCCCTGCCTTTCCCTTGCAATATTTGCCCTAAGAGAAGGTGGGAGTTTTCCCACTGTTCTTTCTGTTGCCAATGAGGTTGCAGTTAGCAAATTTTTAAAAGGGAAAATTAGATTTTTTGAAATATCCAAAGTTATTGAGAGGGTTATAAATGAACATAAAAAGCTTGAATTAAATTCATTAGATGATGTTATTATGATTAAAGAATGGGCAGAGAAAAGAGCCCTTGAAATTGTTGGAGGAGGAAAATGATTCCATTAATTGAAAGAATATTCTGGTTTCTTGTTCTGCTCGGGATAATGGTTTTTATCCATGAGTTTGGACATTTTATATCCGCAATTCTATCAGGAGTAAGGGTAGAAACTTTCTCGTTCGGTTTTGGTCCAAGAATTTTAGGATTTAGAAGAAAACATACAGATTATCGAATCTCTCTGATCCCCCTTGGAGGTTATGTAAAACTTGCTGGTGAAACATATGAAGAGGGTTATAAGGGAGAACCTTATGAGTTCCTCTCTCAACCAAAATGGAAAAGATTCATAATTCTCTTTATGGGATCAGCAATGAATATAATCCTTGCAATTCTTCTTGTTTTTATTATAAACATAATTGGTGTTTCTGTTCCCGCATATCTTGAAAAACCTCCAGTAATAGGATGGGTTGAGGATAATACTCCAGCGAAAGAAGCGGGTCTTTTGATTGGAGATGAAATTTTATCAATTGATGGAAGAAATATCTCAAAAGCTCAGGAGGTTGAAAATATAATTTCTACAAGTCCTGACAGAACATTAAATATCAAAATAAAAAGGGAGGGAGAGGTTTTAGAGAAGAATTTGAAGACAAAATCAAAAACAAAATATGGAATTGGAGATGCAGGAATATTTTTCATGATACCTCCCAAAATTGGTTTTGTATCATCTGGGCTCCCTGCCTCAAAAGCTGGTCTAAAACCTATGGATAAAATACTGGAAGTGAACGGAAAGAAAGTCAGAAGCTATTTTGAAGTCAGGGATGTAATTAGGAAGAGCCCTGGGAAGGAAGTTTCTCTAATGATTGAAAGGGGGGGTGAAAGGAAGGAAATAAAAGTTGTTCCCAATAACGAAAAGGGGGTTGGAGTAATAGGAATAACATTCCACATTGATACTGTAAAAAAGAAATACGGGATCCTGAAAGCTTTTGCAAATTCTTTAAAGGAGAATGCAAGGCTCACTTTCCTTGTAGTGGATGTTTTGAGAAAGATGGTAAGAGGGGAAATTTCAGTAAGAACCTTATCTGGTCCTGTTGATATTGCAGACTTTTCCTACCAAGCGGCAAAATCAGGATTTATAGGTTTCCTTTCCTTTCTCGCAATTATTTCCCTCCAATTGGGGCTGATCAATTTACTTCCAATACCAGGGCTTGATGGAGGACACATATTCATTATTATAATAGAATCAATTATAAGAAAAGACCTTAGCCTGAAACTGAAAGAAAGAATCATTCAGGTAGGTTTCTTTATTTTAATTTTACTAATGGTCTTTGTTGTCGCCAATGATATAGTCAAGAGATTACCTTCAGGATGGAAAAGTATAATGCCTTAGGAAAGTTTATAGGGGATATTTCTCTACGGGCTGAGGGATTCTAATTATTGAAATTTCTTAAATCTCATGGAAAGGGAATTTGTAACCACCGAAACAGAGCTAAGGGACATGGCAATTCCAGCAATTACTGGATTGAGAAGGAAACCAGTTAGAGGATAGAGAGCTCCTCCTGCTATTGGTATACCAATAATGTTGTATACAAATGCCCAGAATAAATTTTGTTTTATTTTTTTCATGGTGTATTTCCCAAGCTCCATAGCCACCAGAACATCCCTCAGGTCATTCTTTACCAAGACAATATCTCCTGATTCCATAGCAATATCTGTTCCCGAACCCATTGCAATACCTACATCAGCCTGAGTTATTGCTGGAGCATCATTTATGCCGTCTCCCACCATTGCAACTATCTTTCCTTCTTTCTGCAATCTCTTTATTTCTTTAGCTTTATCTTGGGGTAGAACCTCGCAGAAGACCCTATTAACCCCAAGTTTATATGCTATGGCTTTTGCAGTAGATTCTCTATCTCCAGTGATAATTACAACTTCCTTCCCCAAATTTCTGAGTTTCCTGATCACAGGTTCTGCTTCAGGTTTAATGTCATCGAAAATACTTATTAAGCCTGTGATTTTATCTTCTTCCGCTACAATAATAACTGTTTTCCCATCCCTTTCAAGGTTTTTAATTTCTTTTTCCACTATTTCAGTGGAGAGCCCATTTTCCTTAATGAAATTCAGATTACCTAAAAGGATTCTTCTCCCTTTATATTTTGCATGCACTCCTTTGCCTGGAATCACTTTAAATTCTTCAGGCTCTGGAACTTCAAGTCCCCTTCGTTCAGCCTCCTTAAGAATAGATTCTCCAAGAGGATGCTCAGATCTTTTCTCCGCAATTGAGGCAATTCTTAGAACTTCCTTTTCATTTTTTGAATTCAGAGGAATTATATCTTTAACTTCAGGATTTCCCATTGTAAGAGTTCCAGTCTTATCAAATACGACTGTGTCAATTCTTTCCATCATTTCTATTGCAGTAACATCTTTTATCAGTATCCCTTTTTTCGCTCCAATCCCTGTCCCAACAATTACCGCTGTTGGTGTTGCAAGTCCAAGAGCACATGGACAGGCTATCATTAGCACAGAAATGCAAATCTTAAGAGAAAAGGGGAAACTCTCACCCAAAAAAAGCCATAGGGAAAGAGAGAAAAGGGCTATTAGAAGCACAAAAGGAACAAAGTATGAAGATACCTTATCTGCAAGCTTTTCTATTGGCGCCTTTTTCCCCTGTGTTTCCTCAACAATCTTTATTATTTGGGAAAGGGCTGTTTCCTTTCCAACTCTTTTTGCAACTACTTTAAGAAAACCAGTTTTGTTAAGGGTTCCCCCTATCACTTCTTCTCCTTTCCCCTTTTCTCTTGGGATACTCTCTCCTGTTATCATAGATTCATCTACTGAGGAATACCCATCAATAACCTCCCCATCTGTAGGAATCCTTTCTCCAGGACGAACAAAGAATACATCTCCAATTTGTAACTCTTCCAATGGTATCTCAATCTCATTTCCTTCTTTTATAACCCTTACAGTTTTTGGGGTCAACTCCATTAATTTCCCTATTGCTTCAGAGGCTTTCCCCTTTGCCATGGATTCAAGCCATCTTCCAAGAATTATAAATGTTGTCAAGAGGCCAGCTATTTCGTAGTAAAGATTCTGTGCGCGAGCTTTGCCAATCCATTCGAGAATGGAGATTACAAGACTATAGATATATGCTGAAAGAATCCCCAAAGAGACAAGAGTATCCATATTAGCCCTTTTTGTTTTTGGGAGTGTAAGTATCCCTCTCTTAAAGAATATAGAACCTACCAATATGATGGGGGTTGTCAAAAGAAATTGAAAGAATGGGGAGTTTTCAATTAAAAATCCTGGTATAGGTAATCCTAAGTGAAATCCCATTGAAAGGTATAGAAGGGGTATTGAAAAAATAGCTGAGACTAAAAATCTCCTTCTCCAAATTGATATTTCCTCTTTTCTTTTATCCTGCTCTGAATCTTCTATTTTAACTACTTTATACCCAGTATCCTCTATTATTCTTTCAAGATCGTCCCTATTTACTCTTTTCTCATCAAATTCAATGTATGCCCTTTCAGTGGATAGGTTTACCTTTACCTCTAAGACCCCATCCCTTTTCCTAAGAGCGTTTTCTATTGCGGAGACACAGGATGCACAGTGCATACCATCTATTCCAATGATCTCTTTTTTCATTTTTTTCCCCTTAGATAAGTTCATTACTTATTATAACTTCTTTCCAGGGCTTTTTCCAAGTTCTTGACTTAGAGCGATTATAATGATAATTTTCAATAGAAGGAGGATAGAATGGAAAATGGTCAGACAATTGACTGGGGTAAAGGATTCACAATTTTATTTGAAGATAAGGAGTGGGTGGGAAAAACATTGATTGGAGGAATTTTTCTCCTTCTTAGCCTTATCTTGATTGGAATTCCTTTTGTCCTCGGTTACATTCTCGAGTTTGTAAGAAATGTTATTGAGAGAAAATCGCCTGTTCTTCCCGAATGGGACAATATGGGTGAAAAGTTCACAAAAGGCTTGGTGTTCTTTGTAATTCTTATCATATTTTCTTTGATTTTCAGCGTTGCTATTGGAATACTCTTTTTAATCCCCTGCCTTGGGTGGATTGCAGGTATAATAGTGGGTTTTCTTTTTTACTTCGTATATCCATTTCTGCTATGCGAATATGCGGTTACCAACAACTTCTCCTCTGTCTTCAACTTTGAAAGGATGTTCAACTTCATTGGGAATCAGGTTGTAAATCTTATTGTAGCCATAATTCTTTCAGTAGTCATAGGAATAATAGGAAGTTTCGGTTTGATCCTATTGATAATTGGTGTTATCTTCACATATTTCTGGGCTATAATAGGCTCTAACTACTATTTTGCAGAAATTTACAGGATTTGGCTTGGAAGTCAGACTAATCAACAGTAACTGTCTTGCTCAAATTTCTCGGAAAATCAGGGTCTACTCCCTTTCCTACTGATAGGTAGTAGGCAATATATTGGAGAACTATTACGGAGACAATTGGCACAAAAAGCTCGTTTTCTGTGGGTATTTCAATTATTATGTCAGAATTTTCCTTTAAAAGTTTATTCTCAGGGCAGATCGTTATAACATACCCACCTCTGCATCTTATCTCATTTATATGGGAAACAACAAGTGGAGCGTCTTCTTTGGTTGAAATGACAATAATTTTGTAGCCATCTTCTACAACTGCAAGGGGACCATGTTTAAATTCTGAAGAAGGAAGGGCTTCTGCATGAGTGTAGGATGTTTCCTTTATCTTTAAAGCTCCTTCAAGGGCTGAAGGGTAAGTCAGACCATGACCAAGAACATGCATAGATTTGCAAGGGATCAGAATTTCGGAAATTTTCCTTGCCTCTTCTTCCTTATCAAGAAGGGTTCTTTTTATTATTTCAGGGAGTTGGTTAAGCTCCTTACCATTTATTTTAGCCATTTTCATTGCCAGAAATAGAAATATAATCATTTGATTCAAAAAAGTTTTTGTTGCAGGGACAGAGACTTCCAACTGGGTTAGTAAAGGAATGTTAATTCTTGATTTTAACTGTATTGTTGAGCCTATAACATTTACAATGGAAAATATATTCTCGAAACCTTTTTCTATTAGATAATTCTGAACTCTCATAACATCCTTAGTCTCTCCACTCTGGGAAACAAGAATGAAGGAATCTAACTTATCAAGAAAGGAAGCATAATCTTCTATGAAGGAACCAGCAACAGCTGCGATTGCATGTCTACCAGTTAGCCTTGTTATATATTTTGAGCCTGCAAGGGATGCATGGTATGATGAGCCAGATCCCACTATAAAAATGTTCCTGGATCTCAAAAGTTTAGAAACCAGCTCCTCCATTAGAGGATGTTGGAAAAGAAAATCAAGAAGAATTTTTGACCTTTCTCCCTGTTCCTTTATCTCCTTTAGCATAAAGTGGGGGAAACCCTCTTTCTCTGCAAATCCAAGCTCCTGGTCAATAATGACGAATTCTCTCCCCTTTATTTCTTCACCAGTATTTATATCGAAAATTGTAATTTTTTCTGGCTCAAGAATAGCGAACTCCCCATCATTTATAGGAATTGTCTCCCTTGTAAACTCCATGAGGGAGGGAAGATCTGAAGAGCAAGCAGTAAAACCATCCCCCTTGCCAATGTATAGAGAGGAACCCATTTTAACACAAGCAAGCTTATCCTCTCCAGATAAGCCTCCAACCCATGCATAATCTCCTTTAAGGTAATTTTTTGCATTCATTATTGCTTTTTCAAGGGATAATCCTTTCCTCAAGCCCTCTTCAACAGCATGGACAACAACTTCTCCGTCATTATCACCCCTAAAGGAATGCCCGGACCTTTTAAGTTCTTCAATTAGGGAAAGAGTATTAATAATGTTGCCGTTGTGAGCCCCAACAAGCTTCCCAGTGCAATCTATGTGAGGTTGGGCATTCTCTTTTCTGGGCATTCCAAAGGTAGCCCATCTCAACTGGACTATCCCCCTTTTCCCCTTCATTTCAGAAAAATTTAATCTTTTGGAAACCTCCGCAAGTTTTCCAACATCCTTTCTCAAGTCTATCTTTCCATTACTTTCAACAGTTGCTAAACCTACCGAATCGTATCCTCTGTATACAAGCCTTCTCCCCGCTCTAATTAGAAGCTCTCCAAGATCCTCTCTATCTCTTCTGAATATTATTCCAAATATACCACACATAAATCCTCCAAATTTATTATTTTATCAACATAAAAGAATGGGGTCAAAATGGACTTTAGCTTTGCCCTATCGCAACAATTACTTAAAAATGTGGAAAAGTTTAAGGTGCCTTTAAGGGAATAAGATTTTCCAATTTTGAATTTGCCATTGTTAAACTCAAGGGATAAAATTGAATCTTTGGAGAAGATGAAAGGATTTCGTGTTACTTTTGTTGTCCAGAGATATGGGAAGGAAATAGTTGGAGGTTCTGAAGCCCATGCAAGGGAGGTTGCGGAAAGACTTACTCAATACGGAGATATTGAGGTCTTGACCTCTTGTGCTCTTGACTATGTAACATGGGAAAATTATTATCCCGAAGGAGAAGAGGAGATAAATGGGGTGAGGGTAAGGAGATTCCCTGTAATTGGAAGAAGGAGAGAGGATTTCAATCAACTCTCTGAAAGGCTTTTCGGCAAATCTATATCTTTAAAGGAGGAATTGGAATGGATCTATGCCCAGGGACCTGTTGTCCCAGGAATATTAGAGGAAATATCCAATATTAGAAACAAAAGAGATGTCTTCATATTTTTTACATACCTTTACTATCCCACAATTTTTGGATTAAGACTTGTTCCTGATAGAGCAATTTTTGTTCCAACTGCCCATGATGAATCTCCGATTTATTTCAATATTTTCAAACCTCTCTTCCATTCTCCCCGTGCAATTCTTTACAACACAGAGGAAGAAAGGGAGTTTATAAATAGAATTTTTGGAAATGCCTACATACCAAGCGAAATAGTAGGGGTTGGGGTTGACACTCCAGAGAGCCCAGATCCTTTAAGATTCAGAGAAAAGTTTGGTATTGATGGTAAATATTTGCTATATATGGGAAGGATTGTGAGCTCCAAGGGTTGTGATGAACTTATAAATTTTTTCAGGTTCTACAGAGAGAAATACAAAGAGAATGTGAGGCTTGTCCTTCTCGGAAAGACGGAGATGGAGATCCCAGAGGAGGAAGGGGTTATTTATGGAGGTTTTGTGGAGGAAAAGGAAAAATTTGATGCTATTGCTGGATGCAGTGCAGTTGTTGTCCCATCAAGATTTGAAAGCCTCTCAATGATTGCCCTTGAAGGATGGGCTATGGGCAAACCTGTTATAACAAATGAATTTTCCTTTGTTGTAAAAAGTATGTGTGAGAGGAGTAATGGAGGTCTCTATTATGCCAATAAAGAGGATTTTGCAGAGGTTGTCCATTTTATAATAAAGAATGAGGAAGTCTCATCAAAATTAGGAGAGAATGGGAAAAGATTTGTGGATAATTATTACACATGGGAAAAGGTGATTCAAAAATATCTGAAAACTATTGAGTTTGTCCTTGAAAATAAATGGTTTTAGGAAGGAGGAAAATGAATCTTAAAAAATGTATTTTTTTATTTATTCCCTTTTTTCTTTGGGA
>CAZFCI010000304.1:0-6163 GCA_964517525.1 uncultured Clostridia bacterium
TTTTATAACCAATTCTTGCTGAAAAATCTTTGCCATTGTAGGATGAATTTGGAAGATGTCCATCAGAACTCCTTCTGTCAAAGGTCAAATAATAGTCTAAATTTTTAAAATTCCCTCCATTTCTGATTCTAAAAATCTTTGTGTCAAAGTTTCCATAAGATGCAAGAATGTCAGATTCAAAACCTTTTTCAACCTTTCTTGTTATTATATTTACAACACCTCCAAGGGCATCAGTTCCATATAGGACTGATAAAGGTCCTCTAATAACCTCAATTTTTTCCACATTGTCTAAGGGGAGAGAATGGGTGATTGTGCAACCGTAAAGACTCATTTTTTCAGGTCTCCCATCAACAAGAATCAGTATTCTCCTTCCATTATCTCCCAAGCCTCTTATTATCAGATCACTTCTTCCAAACTGACCGGTTTTCTGAACAAATATTCCAGGAAGAATACTTAAAATCTCTGTTGCTGAGTTGGCAACTGCAAATTCTATCTCTTCCCTTGTTAAAACGCTCACTGAAAGGGAAAGATCCTTTACTTCCTTCTCTGACCTTGTCGCTGTAACTATTATTGAATGGGATTCTCTCCAAACATCCTTCTCTTCAGAAAAACTTGGAAAGGAAAGAAGTAAAAAGATTAAAGCAGTGAAAATCGATCCTTTCATGAAAACCTCCTTATGTTATTTTTTAAAATTTCGTGCTACCATATTTTTAAAAAATTTTTCAAACAATTTCTTTTCCTGTAGAAGTTCTTGCAAGGGAGCAATGCTTAACTCCCTTTGCTGAATGCAATCTGTCATAAAGCTCCTTTACTTCCCTCGCCTCACCCTTAACAACTACCACCTCAAGACAATTGGAATGATCAAGATGGATATGAAGGGATGACTGAATAATTTTGTTGTAATCGTGCTGGATATCAAGAATCTTATCCGCAAGCTCCCTTTTATGATGATTGTAAACAAATAGAATCGCTCCTGCAACCTCTTTCCCTTCTTCCCACTCCTCCTCTATCAAACTATTTCTTATCAAATCCCTTATTGCCTCTGAGCGGTTAGAATACCCTTTTCTTGATAAAAGAGTGTCAAACTTCTTTATCAGTTCCTCATCCATTGAGACTCCAAACCTAACAATCTTTCCTTTCATAGCACCATTTTAAAATTTATAACACCAATCTTTACATGTCAATACCTCATCTTTCTTTTTGATAAAATTTTGGTAAACTCAGTCATAATAAACTTCTCCCGAAAAAGGAAAATTTTGCTTGACACATGGTATTTAAACCATATAAAATTCTAATTTATGAATTTTTTTCCTTTGAATGACAGAGTCAACTATGGTTAAAGAGTTAAAGTTTGAGAGTGATTGTCACTTCTTTTCAGTTGAGATTCGAACTAAAAATTTAAATTTTGAGGAGAAAAAGCTATGAAAAAGATTTTTATTTATGTCATATTTCTCTCCTTTTTCTGTTCAATTTCCTTTTCAGACCCTGTGCGTTACAGGGTTCTTCTTGTTGAAGGAGCGAATACCTATGATGAATATCTAAATTCCTTTTTTGTGGAAAAAATGCTGATAAGCTGGAATATTCCCTTTGACAAGTTGAAAGTAAATCAAAGAATTACGAGAGAGCTTCTTAAAAACGGGATTACCCTTCTTTACTCTACAGTTATTTTATCCAGATCCTCTTCTTATCTTAACAATGAAGAAATCCAAATTCTAAAAGGACTTTCAGGAGAATCAGGATTAAGTGTTTTGTCCTTTTTCAATTTTCCCGATGATAGAATTTCATCCCTTTTCGGAATTAAATCCTTTTCAGGTTTGAAGTCTGCATATAGATTTGACCTTACAGATGCCGACCCTTTTATTACCAAAGGGTTTGAAGGAGAGAGGCTTTATGGAGGTCATTTCATTGGGGTTGTGACAGAACAATCCATTAAAAAATATGTTCTCGGGAATGGCGATCCTGTATTCTTTTCTTACGAATACAACAAAGGGACAAATTATTACTTTGGTTTTTTCCCTTCTGATTGGGGAATATATGATGGAAGACATCTCCTTCTGAGAAGGGCTATTTTTCAGAACAGTGGATTCGGATTCCTCTATTTTGACCTTGAGGGGACACTCCTTATGAGATTCGATGACCCCCTGGGACCTGTTGTTGCCCTTTCAGATCCTGCAGGTATTCCATACTTTCCATCTTCTAAAAAAATGGACAGGAATGATTGGAGACAAACAGTCGAGGTTCTGAAAAAGCACAATGCGGGAATGAGCCTTCTCGTTGTGACAGGATTTCCAGATGATGCAGAACCTTCAAGGGGTAAACTTTTCAAGAATGGTGTCGAAATAACAAGCAGAACATGTGGAACAGTTTACGATACAAAGGATTTGAAATATCAATTTTTTTCTGGAACAAGGGCAGGTAAAATAATGGATTTTGAAGAAGAATACAAAGCTGTGAAAGAGGCAATGGAGTATGAAAAGATAGATATTCAGCAACATGGTTGGACTCACTACGATTTGCATAGATGGGTGTGGTGTGCATCCCCTTCCAAATACTTCCCGGATTCATGGGTAAGGGAGTTTTATCATTATTACAATGGGACTGACGCCTCTTACTCTGAGCAGTGGAATGCAATTGAAAAGGGATACAATAATATAAAAAGCTGGTTTGGTGTAGAGCCAGCTTTCTTTGCTTTCCCCGCCAATGCTTACTCTAAGAACACCTTCGATGTTCTTAAAAATTTTGGTTATAGAATGGCTAATGGAATTGACAAGGACCTCTTTATACTAAAAGATGGTAAATTTATTGTCCCATTTTTTATTGAAACAACATCAGCAAAACTCCTCCAGTGGAATCCATATATGGTGAATATCTGGATTCCAAGATCATTCCCATTCATTGTATATACCCACGATTACGAACTCCTTTATTTTGGGATTGACTGGCTCGATATGTGGTTTGAACAGTTTGAAAAGATGGATGTTAAGAATTTTATGACATTTGGTGAACTAATGGGATATCTCCTTTCTGAGGTCGAAGCAGTTGTTCGTCCTGAGCTTTATGGAATGACTTTCACTGTTGACATTTCCAACACTGGTGGTCCCAATGACCTTCCTTCCTCCAGATATTTCAGCACAAGAAATATGAAAATTTTATTTAAAGTTCCAAAGAAATGGGTTGGGCATAGAGAGCTTGGAGGGAAAGAGATTGTTGAAATTAAGCTTGATCCTTTTAAAGAAAAAACATTTTATGTAGGTAGATTCAATATTTCAGATAAGGATAGCTGGAGAGAAAGGTCTGATAAGCCATCAGGAAAATAAATTATTTTCGAGTCCACAAAAAAAGAGTAAAAATGATAAATCTGATTAAAATGATTAAAATTATAATTAACTAATGATCAACAAAATTTTACTTTAGTCATAATTTTAAGAAGGGACATAAAAGTGAAAGGAAATGTAATATGATAAAACATCAGGACTCTTTAGCCAGAGAAAATTGGCATGCTTTAAGTAAAGAAGAAATTTATGCGGAATTAAGAACTTCCGATAATGGATTGACTTTGGAGGAAGTAAACAAAAGACTTCAATTTTACGGAGAAAATAAACTTCCTGAAGCAAAAAAAATTACGTTGTTAGAAATAATTCTGCATCAATTCTTAAACCCTTTAATCTTCATCTTACTGGTTGCTGCAATAGCTTCAGTAGTTATTGGCGAATGGAAAGACGCCATCTTTATTTTACTTGTTATTATTATTAATAGCGTCCTTGGTGCTTATCAGGAATACAATGCTGAAAAAAGTGCCATCAGCTTGCAGAAATTAATGAAAATCAAAGCCAGAGTAAGGCGCGAAGGCAAAGAAACTGAAGTGCCTGCCGAAGAAATAGTACCTGGCGATATCGTGCTGCTTGAATCAGGAATGAAAGTTCCTGCCGATATGCGTTTATTTGAGGTATCGGGCTTGGAAATTGACGAAAGTCTTCTTACAGGAGAATCAATTCCCGTTAAAAAGCAAACCGGCATATTGCAGGAAAATCTTGGAGTTGCCGAAAGGAAGAACATGGCTTTTGCAGGCTCTACAGTACAAAAAGGAAGAGGCATGGGCGTTGTAGTTTGCACTGGTCCAGATACGCAGGTAGGTAAAATTTCCCAAGAAGTGACTGAGTCCGCTTCCGCTAAACCACCACTGGTGCACCGTATGGAGAAATTCATTAAACAAATTAGCATTTTTATCATTTCTTTAGGCATTATTTTGGCTGTTGTACTTCGCATGCAGGGTATGGATTTAACCGCTATCTTCTTTTTTGTGGTAGCATTAGCAGTTTCGGCAATTCCAGAAGGTCTGCCGGTAGCCTTAACCGTTGCCTTGTCCATTGCCACTAAGCGAATGGCGAAAAGAAATGTAATTGTCCGCAAACTAACTTCTGTTGAGAGTTTAGGAAGTTGTACCGTAATCGCCAGTGATAAAACCGGGACACTTACCGTAAATGAGCAAACTGCTAAAATAATAATTCTCCCAAACGGCAATCAATACAAAATTGAAGGACAGGGATATAATGGCGAAGGTAAGGTTGTTGATTCAAAAGGGGAAAAAATTGATTTTTCGGAAAACGAAGAAATAACAAAAATAGTCCGTATTGCTGTTTTTTCAAACGAAGGCTCTTTGATAAAAGAAAATGATAGATGGTCATATCATGGCGATGCCATCGATGTTGCCTTACTTGGTATGAGTTACAAACTCGGTGTTAATCCCGAAGAATGGAGAAAAAAGGAACAGCCAATAGGAATAATCCCTTACGAGTCGGAACGAAAATTCTCCGCAGCATTTTGTGGTGTGAACGGCTCATTATTCATAGGCTTGAAAGGTGCTGTGGAAACCATCCTCGATTTTTGTTCATATATGTCTATTGATGGCGAAATAAAAAGTGTTGACAAGAATAAAATACTTGCCGATGCAGAACAAATGGCAAAGAATGGATATCGTGTACTTGCTTTTGCCGCTGGCGAATATAAAAATTTTCAGAAAAAAGAGGTATATGAAAATGAAGACATTCCGGAGCTTATTTTTTATGGACTGGTGGGCTTTATTGACCCACTGAGACCTGAAGCCAAAAAATCCGTTGAACAGTGCAGGGAAGCTGGAATAAAAGTAATTATGATAACCGGTGATCATCCCGAGACGGCAGGAACAATTGCTCGTGAGCTGGGGATAGCAGATGAAAACACGCCAGTTGTAACAGGTCAAATGCTTACCGAAGCAGGCCCTCACGACAGTCCTGCTTTTAAAAAATTAGTAGCGTCAACTACTGTTTTTGCCCGTATTTCTCCATCGCAAAAACTTGAAATTGTTGATGTATTGATTCGCGATGGAGAATTTGTTGCTGTTACCGGTGATGGCGTGAACGACGCCCCTGCACTAAGACGTGCTAATATTGGTGTTGCAATGGGGTCCGGTACCGATGTGGCTAAAGAAGTAGCCTCAATGATTGTGGTTGACGATAATTTTTCCTCTATCGTTGCTGGTGTTGAAGAAGGCCGCTTTGCATACGATAATGTGCGAAAGGTAATTTATCTGTTAATCTCAACAGGGGCAGCTGAAATCATACTTTTCCTTGCATCCATTGCAATCGGATTGCCGTTGCCGCTTCTTGCTGTTCAATTACTATGGCTAAATTTAGTTACCAATGGCATTCAGGATGTTGCCCTTGCCTTTGAAGGCGGCGAACCAGGAGCTATGAAACGCCCCCCACGCAAACCTTCAGAAAAAATATTCAACTCTCTAATGATTAACCAGACCATACTCTCCGGAGCAACTATAGGTTTAATCGTTTTTGGATTGTGGTATTATCTAAATACATATACCCAGATGGACGAGCTTCATGCCCGTGACCTTGTCTTGTTGCTTATGGTATTTATGCAGAACTTCCATGTATTCAACTGTCGTTCCGAACGAGTTTCGGCATTTAAAGTTCCAATAAAAAGGAACTTCATCCTCATATTCGGAGTTATCACAGCTCAAGGTATTCATATACTAAGTATGCACATTCCGTTTATGCAAAGTATATTACGCATTGAACCTGTGGGTTTTAAAGAATGGGTGTATATTTTAGCTTTGGCTGTCCCAATATTACTGGTGATGGAAATGTTTAAACTAATAAATAAAAAATAA
>CAZFCI010000305.1:0-5445 GCA_964517525.1 uncultured Clostridia bacterium
CTTCTATGGAAGCTCTGAAATCTCCAAATTTATTTTTGGTTCATCCTTTAACTATTTTTCTACAAAGGGGAATTTCGAAAATGACGATTTTAAATCAAAGGATATCTCTCTTAGAGCAGGAAGAAATTTTCAAAAGGGAGAAATATCAATATTCTGGAGAAGAATTTATTCTGAAGTTGGAATTCCTTTAAATATGGGTGCCCCATCTTTAAAAAGAAGAGAGAAGAGTTATCAGGATATTTTTCAAATTCCTTTAAAATGGAGGATTAAGTCCAGTGAGCTTTCCTTTGATTTTTCTTTTCTTGATAAAAAATATGATTTTAGCGATCCGGAAGACCCATGGGGGTATTCAAAATCTTCAACCCATTCAAAGGTTGGGAGATTGAGCTTATATGGAAGAACTCCAATTTTCAAAACAAATACCCTTTTCTGGGGTTTTGAGGAAACAATCTCAAAGGTATTTGATGAGGGTCCCTGGGGTATTAATATTAACTGGGAAAAAGTCGAAGAGAGATCTATTTTTGTAAGCAATTCATGGAAACCAATAAAAAATTTAATCCTTGAAGCTGGATTAAGGGCAGGGTGGAACAGTCAGTATGGAAGGCATTTCAGCCCAAGAATCGCAGGTTCTATCCTTCTTCCTGAAAATCTGAGGTTTAAATTGTCATGGGGAAAGGGATTCAGAGCTCCAATCCCTCTTGAATTCGCAGGACCTTTCGGAAATAGAAATTTGAAGCCTGAGAGAAGCGACGGATGGGAAGCAGGATTCGACCAATCTCTCTTTAATGGAAAATTTTTATGGAGCATATCATATTTCGAGAATAAATTCTCAGACCTGATCTCCTTTGATTACTCCTCTTTCAAAATGGCAAATCTGAAATCTGCAATCTCAAAGGGAGCAGAGCTAACCTTTTCCCTTTTCCCCTTAAGGAACTTATCCCTTGAAACATCCTATACTTATCTAAAAACAGAAGACCAGAATAGAGAACCTCTTCTTAGAAGGCCCAAAAATTCTTTCTTTGCTCGCATGAACTGGGAACCATTTGATAAATTGAATATTTATATCTTCCACGAGATTAGAGGCGCAAGAAGGGATATTGACGAAATTACTTATCAGTATGTTGAAAATCCATCTTTTGACAGGACAAATCTAAATCTAAGATTCAAGCTTAACAATCATTTCTCCCTTTCTTTAGGGGTTCTTAATCTATTAAACAGAAAAATACAAGAGGTTTACGGATACCCATCTCCTGACAGGAGTATACTTTTCAATCTGGAAGTAAGATAATGAGGAGCCCCTCTTCCCTCCATCTTTTTATAATTCTAATTTTTGTCTTTAATATAACAGTTATAGCTCAGGATAAATTTATTAAAGATTCTCTTGGAACAAAATTTGAATTGAGAACCCCTCCCCAAAGAATAGTTTCCCTCTCTCCTGCGATAACAGAAATACTATATTTTATCGGAGCGGGAGAAAGAGTTGTTGGGGTGACAAGGTACTGTGATTTTCCTGATGATGCGAGGAGAAAGGAAAAGATTGGTGGGATAATCGATATTGATATGGAGAAAATTTTGAGAATTCAACCTGATATGGTTTTTGCAACAAGAGGGAATCCTATTGAGATAATCAAGAGGATGAAGAGTTTTGGGATAAAGGTATTTGCCATTGACACAGGGGAAAGGATAGAAGAAATATTTGAGGCAATGAGGAAAATATCCTTAGTAACTGGAGACTTTCAAAAATGTGAAAGAAGAATTTCTGACCTTGAAAATAGAGTGAGAGGGGTTTATAAGAAAGCAGAAAAAGCAAAGGTAAAGCCGAGAGTTTTCTTGAAACTCGGAAGTGAAGGGCTCTGGACAGCCGGAAGGAAAACATTCATTAACGATTTAATCCTGAAATCAGGATGTAAGAATGTAGCAGATTTCAAAGAGGGTTGGTTTGAGATAAATATTGAGACACTAATAAGTAAGAATCCTGATATTATAATCATTCTCTCCAGTAAAATAGAAGACTTTGAATCTACAAGAAAATTTCTCCTCTCTCTTCCTGGTTTTTCAGCTTTAAATTCTGTCAGAAATAGGATGATATTCCCTCTAAATGTTGATTTTGTAGAAAGACCAGGACCAAGGATAGTTGATGCCCTTGAAGAAATATACAAAATTTGTCATGGGAGGGATAGGTTGTCTATTTTCCCACAAGGTTTATAATTAAAAATGAGATTTTTGAAACTTTTTTTAATCTTTTCTTTTCTTTTCTCCTCAATTACTTTCTCAAATGAAATTGAAATAAAGGATGAGCTGGGAAGGGTAGTTAAAATTAAAGAGAATGTAGAAAGGATAATTTCCTTACAGCCTGAGATCACAAGAATTATTGTTGCAATTGGATGTGGTGGGAAACTTGTAGGGAAAGACTATTTCGTTCATAAACATGACCATATCTTTTACTCAATTTTCCCTGAAGGGAAAACCCTTCCCCTTGTGTCCCGATCTGGCGCAGACATAAATCTTGAGTTCATAATAAAACTCAACCCTGACATAATTTTTGTATCACCCACAGACTCATGGATGGTTGATAAGATCGAAAAATATTCAAAGATTCCTGTTCTTGCCCTCTCTTCTATGGGAAGCTTTGAGAAACTTAAAGAGGAAATGAAACTTATGGGTGTAATTACTAGAAAAAGTGAAAGAGTTTCAGAGCTCATCAATTATTTCGAGTCAAAAATTAAATTTTTGGAAGGGAGAGTTTCAGTAGAAGAAAAGAAGCCAAGAGTATATCTTTCCTTCTGGTCTTCTCTTATAAGAACTCCAGTTCATTATGAGCCTGTTAATATTGCGGGAGGAATTAATGTTGCAGAGGGACTTTCCCCTTCTTACGAAGGGACTGTTGGAACTGTTGTAAGTATTGAAAAAATCATAAAGTTGAATCCTGATATAATTTTGATTCATGGAAATTACCCTCCTGAAGAAAGAACAATTACTGTGGAGAGTGTTCTTTCTGATAAGAGACTTGGCTCTCTTGGAGCAATCAAAAAGAAAAAAGTTTATTACACATTTGGATTCTGGTTCTGGTGGGATCCCGCTGAGGTTCTTTTTGAAACAGTTTACCTTTCAAAACTATTCCATCCATCAAGATTTTCTGATATTGATATAGTGAAGGAGGGGAAGGAGATTTTTAAGAAATTTTACAATGAAAGTAGGACATTTGAACTTCTGTTTAAAAGACTGAAATGCAATGAATGGAAAATCAAATAAGAGGATAAAAATAGGATTTCTTTTGATTATTATCCTTCCCGTTCTTGTATCAATAATATCTCTTCTAATAGGCTCCTATCCAATAAGTTTTAAAGATGTTTTAAAAACTTTCCTTTCTATTTTTTCGTCAGCAGGTTTAAAAGAAATTCCAGAGGTTTACAGGGACATAATTTTAAAAATAAGGCTTCCAAGGATAATCCTTGCTCTAACAGTTGGAGCTTCCCTTTCAGTTTCAGGAGCTTCCCTTCAAGCTCTTTTCAGGAATCCCCTTGTGAATGAGTATATTCTGGGCATTTCCTCAGGTGCAGCTTTCGGTGCATCCCTTTCAATTGTCTTTTTTGGAAAAGGCTTTCCCGTTGAGCTTGCATCTTTCATTTTTGCCTTTATTGCCTTTTACTCAGTCCTTTTCATAGCAAAAGGGACTGGCTCAGATGTCATATCTCTTTTGCTTACTGGAGTAATTGTAACAGCATTCTTCACTTCTCTACTTACCATGGTGGAGTTTCTTGCAAATCCCTATTCCCTTCAGTCCCTATTTTTCTGGCTTATGGGTTCTTTCTCCCTTGCAGGCTGGAAAGAAGTCCTTTATTCTCTACCATTTATGTTTATTGGAATGACCTTTCTCTTTCTTTATAGATGGAAAATGAATGTCCTTTCCCTCGGAGATGAAGAGGCAAAGGCTCTCGGTTTAAATGTGAAATTGGAGAAACTTCTTATAATGATTGCTACGACAATAGCAACCTCATCAGCCATATCCGCCACAGGGATAATAGGATGGGTAGGGCTTATAATACCCCATATTTCAAGAATGATTTTTGGTGTTGATAATAGAAAAGTGATCCCAGCCTCAGCATTTATTGGTGCCACCTTTCTTCTCCTCGCGGATGATTTCTCCAGAGGGATTACAAGTTTCGAAATACCTGTAGGAATTTTCACAAGTATAATAGGGATACCTTTCTTTATATATTTTCTCAAAAAATCAGGAAAACTCTGGGCATGAAGGTTAAAGTTAGAGAGCTCTTTTTCTCCTATCCAAATTTTACTTTAAAAGTAAAAGATTTGAACTTTGAAAGCTCAAAAATAACTTCTATAGTTGGACCGAATGGTGCGGGAAAATCAACATTTTTAAAATGTCTATGTATGATTAACACAGGATGGAAAGGGGCAGTATTAATAAACGGCGAAGACCTTTATGGAATGAAGGGGAGTAAGAGGGCTCAAATTATAGGATATGTTCCCCAAGAGCAAAATTTAATCTTTAATTTTTCAATTATAGATTTTGTTCTTATGGGGAGAACACCATATCTTAACCTTCTCTCAAAACCATCAAAAAAGGATTTAGAAATGGCTGAGGAGGCTCTAAAGTTTGTAGGAATAAAAGACTACAAAGGAAGAGGTATTCTTGAATTAAGCAGTGGAGAAAGAAGACTTGTCTTAATAGCAAGAACAATTGTTCAGGAGCCAGAGATTCTACTAATGGACGAACCAACATCCTTCCTCGACCCGAAACATGAAATTGAGATAATGGAACTTATAAAGAGTCTCTCCGCAAAAATGGGGAAGACTGTGATATTAACCCTTCATAATCTTGATCTGGCTATAAAATATTCTGATAATCTTGTTTTTATGAAGGAAGGGGATATTGTAGGAAGTGGAAGAACCCAGGAGGTTCTTAGCGAAGAAATTCTTGAGAAAGTTTACGATATAAAAATGAAAATAGTTGAAATCAATGGGCACAGAGTAATTCTTAGATGAAAATTCCCCTTGCTATTACTATAATAATGCCACACTTTAAAACTGATACTTTAACCCTTCTTGGCAAGCAAAGTTCCCAATCCCATTGGAAGAGATTAAATTAACCAATACACCAATTTGCATTTAATCCCAACAATTAGAAACTTTCAAATCTCCTTTAAAACCCCATCCTCAATCCTGAAGATTCTGTCAAAAATCTTTGAATTCATTTGCTTGTGGGAGATTATGAAGCAGGTTTTTTCTTTGAATCTCTCTTTCATCAGTTCCTCAATCCTTTCCTCCGATTCAGAGTCAAGTTCCGATGTTGCTTCATCAAAGATTATCATGTCAGAGTCTTTAAGTATTGCCCTTGCTATCGATAGCTTCTTCCTCTCCCCTCCAGAAAGAGTCTTACCCCCTTCTCCAACTACTGTTTCAAATCCATTGGGAAGATTTTTG
>CAZFCI010000306.1:0-5104 GCA_964517525.1 uncultured Clostridia bacterium
GATCTATTTTATTGAAAACATTTATAACCCTTTCTTTTTGAATTTCCATTTCTTTTAGAATCTCCTCAACAGCATTAACCTCCCTTTGGTAGTTATCAGAAGACATATCAATTATGTGAATTATCAGATCAGCTTCCTGAATTTCCTGAAGAGTTGCCTTGAAAGCTGCGACAAGCTCAAGGGGGAGTTTTCTTATAAAACCTACTGTATCGGAAAGAAGGAAGTAAAAGCCTGATGGGAGAGGAACCCTTCTAAGGAGAGGATCAAGAGTTGTAAAGAGAAGGGGGGAAGTTAGAGAACTTTCTTTGGTAAGATAGTTGAAGAGTGTTGTTTTTCCAGCGCTCGTATATCCTACAAGGGAAACAGTTGGAATTGAGCTTTCCTTCCTCCTTTCCCTTTGCCTATCTCTTCTTTCTGCAACCTCCTGTATCTCCTTCTTTATTACTGATATTCTCTTTTTTATCCTTCTTTTATCATATTCAAGCTTTTTCTCTCCAGGACCCCTTGTTCCAATTCCTCCTCCAAGTCTTGAAAGGTAAATTCCTTTTCCCGTCAACCTTGGAAGGAGATAAATGTATTGTGCAAGTTCCACCTGTAATTTCCCCTCTTTACTCCTTGCCCTCTGGGCAAAAATGTCAAGAATGAGCTGGGTTCTGTCTATTACTTTGCATTCAAGATATTCTTCAAGATGTCTTATCTGAGAGGGTTTTAGATTTTCATCAAAAATAACAATGTCTATTTCATCCCTTTTTATTCTTTCCTTTATCTCCTGAACCTTCCCTTCACCAATCAAGAACTTTGGATCAGGTTCCTCTCTTTTCTGAAGGAAAATATCTTCAACATTTGCTCCAGCAGATATTGCGAGCCACTTTAATTCCTCGAGGGAAAGCTCTGCCTCAACTTTTTCCTGAGGCTTAAAATAAGCACCAACTAAGACTGCTTTCTCCATAAAATCTCCTTTTTTACAAACTCAATTATATCCTTTTTCCTTTCTCCTGAAAACCATATTATTCCCTTTTCTTTCTTGAACCATGTCAACTGCCTCTTTGCATATCTTCTTGTATCTCTCTGGGTAAGTCTTATCCCCTCCTCTAAGCTGATCTCTCCCTTTAAAACTTTTAGCCCCCATCTATAGCCAATTGCCCTGAATGGAGGAGAGTTTTCATCAATCCCTCTGGAAATTAAGGATTTGATTTCATCCAATAACCCATTATCAAACATCCTCAATGTTCTTTCATTTATCCTTTTGTAAAGTTCTTTTCTTTGAAGGTTAACTCCTATTTTTAATCCATGCCAATCTTTTAAAAATGGCTCTGTGGACTTAAAATGCTCTGAGATGGGAATGGAGGTGAGATAATATACTTCAAGGGCTCTGATTATTCTTACCCTATCTCTTGAAGAGATTTTTTTAGCATACATAGGGTCAACATCGTAAAGCTTTTTCCATAAATACTCTGTCCCATAAAGTTCCATCTCTTCCGTTAATTTTTTCCTCAAAGCATCATCTTTACCCGGTCCTCGAAAAATTCCTTTTGCCAAAACTCTATAATAAAGCCCAGTTCCACCAACAAGTATTGGAATTTTTCCCCTCGAATTTATATCCTCCATTATCTCAACTGCTCTTTTACCAAATTCTGCAGCTGAGAACCACTCATTGGGATCAATTATATCTATTAGATGGTGAGGAATATCCTTTCTGATTTCTAATGGAGCTTTGTCAGTTCCTATATCGAATCCCCTATAAAATTGAGTTGAATCGAAATTTACGATCTCTCCTCCCACCTCCCTTGCAATTTCTATTGAAATGGCACTCTTTCCAACTCCTGTTGGTCCTACAATGGCTATATAAATCTTTCTATTCTCTTTCAAAGGAGGAACAAGATCAAAATTGTAAGAATAATAAGGAGGGCGAGAATCTGATATCTCTTCATTTTCTTATCTCATTTATTCTTTTTACTATGTATGACTCGTATCTCTGCCCCAGGGTTCTTTTTACAGCATAAATCATTGCAATTAAAAATTCATCCAATTTTTGGACAAATTCTTCAATGCCAAAACTGACCTTTGGAATAATCTGCTCAAGATTGAGAGAGCCATCCTTTTTTAAAGAAACCGTCTTAAAACTTTCTGGAAGATTCTCTTTAACATCGGAGATATATTTTTCGAGAATATTCTCTGCAATAGGACCTATTTCTTTGTAAAGGCTTCTGTAAATGAAAGAGAAACATTGATTGTATCTATCAGCTATTTTTTTGAACTCCTCAGGGGGAGGGATTTCTTTTTTTTCTATTCTTTTTTTTACGAAACCAAGGGAATATAAAAGATACAAAACTCTTTCTGTTTCAATTTCTGAAAGCTCACTCTCTTTGCATATTTGTTCGACACTCCTTCTCCCATCAATTAAACTCAAAACATGGAGCTCGTAAGGTTCCAGTTGATAGTTCAGCTCTCCTTCAAAGTAGAGAACATCCATAGGCGAAAAACTCCTACTTATTAGATTTATATTTTTCATATTCCTTATACCCTCAATTACAGCATCGATTATGGGTATTTTAAGAGGGAAGGGGACGGGCTTGTAATTACCCTTTGAAAAAACGAATTCTCCATCATCCCAGTCAAAGATCTGATAAGTACAATTGAGGGTCTGGGAGCGAAAAAGCTCCTTTAGCTCTCTTGGCCATAGAGCCTCTTTCTCCATTAGGATTTTTATTAAAGACTTATCTTTTTCCCTTCCAATTTCAGATATTGTATCCTCTGATATTCTTCCTTTTTCAATGAGGATTCCTTCAATTCTGTCTTTAATATCATTGGATGTGGCATGGACAATAAATCCATTTTCAATAAAAATAGTGACCTCTTTTCCCCTTCCCTTAACCCTCAGCTCTCCTTTCTCAGAAGCTCTAAATAGCGTAATCAGGAATGATGGAAAAGATATCTCTTTCAAACTACCATTTCCAACCATTCTAATTAAATTATCCATATATTTATTGGAAATTTCAAGTTTTCGAATTGAATCATTAATTTTCTATATAAATCGAATATTCTAATTTCAATACATTCTGTAAAAGACTGAAAAATTTTTCGGTGAAATTTCTCTTGATTTACTCGTTTACCTTTTGACCATTTATTCCTCTTTCCATAACCTTGTCAAAAGGAGAAAAGAAAAAAGGACAAAAAGGGAAAGTAGTTTGAACATTATGGAATATCCAAGATGCTTTACAGCAATTCCAGAAAGGGTTGGTCCAATGGAGAATCCAAGATCAGTTGAGGCTGTGAAAATACCGAGAGCTTTCCCCTTGGAATCGTTTTTTACAAGCTCAACCGCCATGTAGAGGAGGTTTGGATAGATGAAACCCATACCAATACCATAGGCGGCGCCAGCGATGGAAAGGAGAGGATCTGAGGAAACAAGAGAAATAAGAAATATTCCTATGGAAAAGGCTATAAAGGAAGGAGAGAGAAGTTTCATTTTTCCCCATATTTTAATCTTTCCAGGGAGAAAGAGTCTTATGGAGACAGCAAAAATGGCTGCTGTTGTAAAGAAGACTCCTACAGTTATTTTCATCTCCTTAATCCAGAGGGGAGTGAAGGTGTTAACAGTAGAAACAGCGAAACCAAGAAGGGATGTAAGGAGAAGAATTGTTGGGAATCCCCTTTTCTTTAAAGGTTCAAAAAAACTTTCTTTTCCAGTTTTTTCCGTATTTTTTACCTCAGGGATTCCAAAAAGAAAGAAAATGGTGATGAAAGAAATTGCAAAGGCAGACCCAAAAAAGTAAGTAAAACCTAATTTTTCTATTATTTTTTCTCCCAAAAATGGCATAAAAATGTTGGGCAAAAGAAATGAAACAGAGATGAGCCCTAAAACTCCTGCTCTGCTCTCTTCTCTTGAGAAAATGACAGAGAATAAAAGGACTGAAAGAAGAACTGCAGAGAGGGATAAGCCATGGAGAATTCTTATTATGTAAAGAAAGATAGTGACTTTCTTGATAAAGGAGTAAAGAATTACCGAAAGGGAGAAAAAAATTATGCCAAGGAAAAGAACTTTCTTTGGAGCACCCCTGTCAATGATGCTTCCGATAAATGTTCTCGAGAGAAGGGAAGAAATGTAAAAGGAACTTGCAAGAAACCCGATTGAAATTTCTGAAATCCCTATATTTTTGAAATAAATTGGAAGAAGAAGGAGCATTGACGATGAACAGTAAACTAAAAGGAGGATAGTTTCAATAAGGTATATCTCTTTACTGAATCTAAATAGCATTCTTTATTATAAAAAAGAGATTTGAGGGGGTAAAGGGGAAAGAATGATATATAGTCCCTAATTTGTAAGAAAGGGATTAAGGCTCTTTGAATTTTATTGGCTTATAGATATTTTTGAATCCTTATTTGAATTTTATCCTCTTCTTTTCACCTGGCGATAAAATAATACCTCTTATTTTTGAAGAAAGTTTCTATTTATAAATTGAGATAATTAGAACTCTATAAAGGAAAATCTGTATTCAACGCCCAAATGGATTCCGAGATAAGTTGTGGCGTTTTCCTCAGTGAATATGTCGGTGAACACAAGGTATCCAATTAAATTTAAATCTTCTGTGAGATTGTATCTAAGACCTGCTCCCACATTGAATCCAAATTTTGTTTCAGATTCAGCCTCATACTCCTCAAAGGCATAACCTCCAAGATTTCCAAGTCCCAATCCAGCGAATACATAAGGGGTTAATTTAGCATTGCCAACAGAGGCTAAGTCGTAAACACCATTTAAAAAGAATTTATTTATATGCCAGCTTTCCGAACCAGAAGATTTAATTCCTAAATAGTTCCATGTCCAATCCAGAGAAACATTCTGAAAGTCTATTGCTCCCTGGATTGAAAGATTCTCTTTAAGATTGTATCTTGCTCCAAAGCCAAAGTGTATTCCAAGTTTGTTCTGAATGGAGTAAGTGTAATAGGGAGGAAATGTTGCGGAGTATTCTTTAAAAACATCGCCAAAGCCAAAGGCGGGTCCAAAGGTAAATTCAACTGCAAAATTTTGATCCTCTCCTTTTTTGTCCTTACCAAAGGAAAAACCAAAAAGAGAAATGATCAAAAAGATTGTTAAAAGGAACCT
>CAZFCI010000307.1:0-36303 GCA_964517525.1 uncultured Clostridia bacterium
CGCGTTAGATCATATAAAATGTCCACGAAATGTATCTGGTTAGATCAAAATTAAATGTCCATGAAAATGATAAAATATTCCTGACTTTACTAAGTCAGGGAGGAGATATGGTAAAGGAGTTTGACATGGAACTTATTAAAAGGCAATTAAAAGAGTATTTAAAAGGGAGTAAAAAGAAAAAGTCTCAAATTATCTCTCAGTATTGTGAGCTAACAAAGGTCAAAAGAGCTACTGCTTGCAAGAGATTCAGGCGTTTCGCAGAGAGATATCTATTTTCTGAGAGCTACTCTTGGAAGAATCTATCCATCAAAAAGGGGCGTAAAAGAAAGTATGGAGCTATTCATAAAGAGATAATAAAGAGATGCTGGGAGCTTTCTGGTTGTGTTTGTGCTGAGAAACTCCATCCAATGCTTTCTGTATACATAGAACACCTGAGAAGGAATGGGAAACTTCTTTTCTATGATCCTTCTTTACTGCAAGAGGTAGAGAAGATATCTGTTGGAAGTTTAAAGAGGGTTCTGAGGGATTTTCCAAAAGTATCGAGCAAAAGATATAAGGGGAATGCTTTTATTTATCAGAAAGTGCCTATTGTTGCAGATTTTGGCAGATATGCTTTTGAGAGACCTGGTTATGTTGAGGTTGATTTTGTAGAACATAATGGAGGCTCATCAGCTGGAGTTTACGCAGTAACTGCAGTTTATACTGATCTTTACTCTCAATGGACGGTAAGAGCGTGTGGGCTTGGGAAGAATCTAAGGAGTGTAGCTGAGATTGACAGAATTGCTCATAGAAGGATTCCGTTTCGAGTTATCCACTATCATCCTGACAATGATAAAGCTATTTTGAAGGTTTTATTTGAGAGGGTAAGAGGTAAGGATTCGATACACCTTTCAAGATCGAGGCCTTACAAAAAGAATGACAATGCTCATGTAGAGCAGAAGGGAGGTGATAAGGTAAGGAAACTTATTGGGTATTGGAGATTTGGAAGTGATGAAGAGGTTAGAATTCTTAATGAGATTTATTGGAGAGCTGACCTTCTTGACAATTTTTTTATAGCCTGCTTTAAATTAAAGGAGAAGTTGAAGGATAGCAGAGGGAAGACAGTTAAGAAAGTATATGAAAAGGCAAAGACTCCTTATCAGAGGCTGATAGAGAGTGAGTATTTAGATGAGAAAGAGAAGGAAAGATTGAAGAGGATTTATGAGAGTCTGGACATGGTAAAATTAAGAGAAGAGATAGAGGTTTTAACCGATGAGCTAATTAATTTAGGAACAAGAGGTGATAAAATGAGGGTTAATTTCAAGGACAAAAAATATGATCTAACCAAAGACATATTTCAGAGACAATGAATTATGATCTAACACGACCAGAATCCCCAAACAGTACCACCGTACCTCTCCCAGCATTCCTCCAATGCTTCCTCACAAGTCTTTGCATATCCCAAATCCACAAAAAGAGCTCCAAAAGTCATTACAACAAAAATGAAGATAAAAAGAAAAGAAATTAGTCTTTTTAACATCTTATCCTCCTCTTATCCCATAAATTCAAGGCACCATGCATAACCCACTATACAAAATCCTTCCCAGGCAAATGCTAATGCAGGATTGATGAAACCAGATAAGATAGCATCAAGGATACAGCGAGCATAGGCTGATTCACAACTTGCACTAAATGAAGGGGTAAAGCTAAAAAGCATTAAAATTACAACAACCAATGAAAAAGCTACTCCTTTACCCAACCATTTCCTTTTTAAAAGAACCTTCATTTTTTAATCTCCCATAATATTAATTATATGCATAGCAATTTAATTTACTTTTATTTACAATGGAATTTGAAAATCTCAGGGTGTTTGGCAAACCTTCATTTTGAGTGTGCCTTGAGCACGATAAGGAGGATGGTTCCCCACACTCTGACGGTGAGATTTGATTGCATGATGTGCTTCGAGCACTCAATCCGGGAGGATAATTCCCGTCAGAGCATGGGGGGAGCAGAACACCCTGCAACTGAAAGGAGGTCCTATGTTTAAAAACCTTTATGTCGGTGTCGATGTCTGTGAGGCTGAGTTTTCCGCTTGCTTCATGGATGGCAATGAAAGAAATCTCGCCTCCAGAAAATACCCTAATACCTTCGACGGATTCAGGCTCTTCAGACAGGACTGCCTCGCCTTCTCCCGTCTTGTGGGTAGAAATGCCAATATCATAATCGGTATGGAATCTACAGGAAATTACCATGTCCCACTCCAATCTTTCCTCTTCAGTAGAGCAGGCAGAAGATTCAAAATTAGAGTGATTAACCCCTACTGTGTTAAGAGTTTCAGAAAAGCCAGCTTTACCCTCTCCAAAACCGATAAAATCGATGCTGAGACAATCGCTCGATACCTCAAAGCTTTCCCCTCTCAGTCCTCTACCCCTATCCCTCCTCATCAGCTCTCTTTGCGCTCTACTACAAGATTTAGAAGAGTTCTCATACAGGAGAGAACAAGATGTATAAATCGCCTCAGGAAAAATCTCAGAGTGGTTCTCCCTGGATATAAAAGAGTGATCGGAGATAAAATCAATACCCCCTTCCTCCAGTTCCTCTCCCTTCATCCTGATTTCGAGGGTATACCCCCTTCCAGCCCCTACAGACCCCTCCTCAGCATCCTCCAGCAAGATATGCTCTCCATCCTCAAAGATGAGATCAAATGGACTGCAGAGAGAATCCTCCAGCTCAATGGGCAGATTGAGGAGCTTGAAAGAAAGATTGATGAGATAATGGATACCTTCTACCCCGACCATATCCTCTTTTCCATCCCAGGTATGGGAAAAATTACTGTTGCTACAATAATTGGAGAGATTGGAGATTCTGTCGAGAAATTTCCCACTCAGAAGGATTTCATTGGATATATCGGTCTCTATCCTGTTGTCTTTCAATCGGGGAAGAATTCTGTCTATTTTAAGATGACATGGAAAGGGAACAAATGGCTCAAAATGGCTTTTATCCTCGCAACTGTCTCTGCAAGGAAGAATAACCCAGCATTCAGAAATTTCTACAACAGACTCAGGGACAGGGGGAAGAGTAAAAAAGCAGCTGGAGGAGCTCTTGCAAGAAAGATAGCATGCGTTGTTTACGCAATCCTTCGTAGCGGTATACCATGGAATGAGGAATATGCTCTCTCTGGAATGAGAAGAGGAGAACAGATGAGCCAGAGGATAGATGAGATGGCGGGTTCTCCCAATGGGGTAAACCCCGTAAGAGCTCAAAGGCTCAGTGATAATGTGGGACCAACCCGCCAGAGAAGAATATAATGCATATTTTTCCTTTTTGCAAGAGGTAGAAATGATTCTCCAACCTCCCATCAGTTCCAACTTTTCAGCCAATCTTCTACTTGACATTTATTATTGCATCTCCTTAAATATGATTTTACCACTTAGAAAATATTAAGGAAAGAATTTCAAAAAGTTTGATTTCCCCTTTTTCTTTTCAAAAGTTTTTCCAATTCAACAGCAAAGAAGAGGAGGGAGGAAAAGAAGAGCATTATTAAGAGTTCAGGGATTGAGAGAGGAGTTGTCTTTAGAAATTTGTTAAACAATGGTATATAAATTGTTCCAATTTGTAAAATAAATGTCCCTATAATTGTCCAGAAAAGAAGAGGATTGGAAAAGAACCCAACTTTAAATGTTGAATGGATAAAAGATTTACAAGCAAAAGCATGCCATAACTGGGCTAAACATAAGACATTGAAGGTTATTGTCTGCCAGTGAAGGTTTAATTTTATAGCTATTCCCTGGGCTGTCAGAGTTAGCAAGCCGAGAAAAATGCCTGACCAGAGAATGCTTATACCAAGCCCTCTTGAAAAAATATTCTCCTTTGGATTTCTTGGTGGTCTTTCCATTATTCCGATCTCCCCCCTTTCAGAAGAAAAAGCAATCCCTGGCAGACCATCGGTTACAAGATTTATCCATAATATCTGAATTGGTTGCAGGGGTAGAGGTAAGCCAAAAAATGGTGCAAGGAATATTGTCATTATCTCTCCAACATTGCTGGCAAGAACATATCTAATGAACTTAAGGATGTTATCATATATCTTTCTTCCTTCTTGTATTGCCTTTACAATTGTTGCAAAATTATCGTCGAGAAGAATCATATCAGATGCTTCCTTTGCAACATCTGTACCTGTAATTCCCATTGCAACTCCAATATCAGCTTTTTTTAAGGAGGGAGCATCATTTACACCGTCCCCAGTCATGGCAACATACTCCCCCTTATCCTGAAGAGCTTTAACAATCTTAAACTTTTGCTCAGGAGCAACCCTTGCATAGACTTTAATCTCTTTCACCCTTTCTTCAAGTTCTGCTAAACTCAGGGCATCAAGCTTTGCTCCTGTAATTATTGAATAATCATTTTCTAAAATACCTAACTTTTTTGCAATAACCTTTGCTGTCAATGGGTGATCCCCTGTAATCATCACGGGTTTTATACCTGCTGATTTGCAGAGTTTAACTGCTGAGTATGCTTCTTCTCTTGGAGGATCCATCATTCCTATGAAACCAATAAATATCAAATCACTTTCAACATTTTCTGGCTCAAGATTCTCTGGAATAAAGTCCCACTCCCTAATTGCAAAGCCAAGAACTCTTAAGCCATCTCCAGCCATCTTCTCATTGGTTATTGTTAATAAGTTCCTGTCAATCCTTCCTATCCCTTCTTCAGACAAAGAGCTTGATGATTTTGAAACGATAACCTCTGGCGCTCCCTTTGTAATTGAGAGAATTTTCCCACCCCTCCATTCATGAAAGGTTGTCATGCATTTCCTTTCTGAATCAAAGGGTATTTCTGCAATTCTTTTCATTTCCCTTTCTATTCTCTCCTTTTTAATTCCTGAATCTATCCCTAACTGAAGGAGGGCTATCTCAGTAGGGTCTCCAATAAATTTACCATTCTGATAAGATGCGTCGTTGGACAATGTTGCTATCTTCAAAAAGAAAAGTAATTTATTTAGATTGTCTTCGTTTTCATCAATAATTATTTCATCTTTTTTATAAATTTTCCCATTCCAGAATATCTCCTCTACATTCATTTTATTGAGGGTCAGGGTTCCTGTTTTGTCCGTGCAAATGTAAGTTATAGAGCCTAAGGTTTCAACTGCAGGAAGCCTTCTTATTAAAGCATTTTCCTCAACCATTCTTCTTGCTCCGAAAGCCAGGGATATTGTTATAACTGCTGGAAGAGCTTCTGGGATTGCAGCAACTGCAAGGCTAACTGCGGTTATAAAAAGGAGTATTGGTTCTCCTCCCCTTAGCAATCCAATAAAGAAAACTAAAGCACAAATAAAAAGAAATGCAAAAGAGAGTTTTTTACCAAGGTCAGTAAGCCTTTTCTGAAGGGGTGTCTTCTCCTCCTTAGCTTCCTGGAGCATTTCTGCAATTCTACCAAGTTCTGTTTTCATTCCTGTTTCAACAACAATTCCTTTACTTCTTCCCATTGTGACGGCAGTCCCTTTAAAAATCATATTTTTCCTGTCACCAAGAGGAAGATGTTTTTCCTTCAAGACTTTTGTTATCTTTTCAACAGGAACAGATTCTCCTGTTAATGATGCCTCATTCACCTTTAACTGATGTGCCTCTATCAAACGAATATCTGCGGGAACAATATTACCCGCTTCAACCAATACAATATCCCCTGGAACAATTTCCTCAATACGGATCTTCTTAATTTCATTGTCCCTTAAAACAGTACCCTCAGGCTCAGCCATCTCCTTTAGTTTTTCCATTGCTTTTTCAGCCTTGTATTCCTGGACAAATCCGATCAGGGCATTTAAGAAGACTATAAGGAGAATTGCAATGGAATCCATTTCCTCTCCCAAAAAGGCTGAAATTATTGCTGCAGCAATAAGAATAATGATCATAAAATCGGAAAATTGGCTTAGAAAAAGCAAAAAAGGACTTTTTTTCTTTTTCTCCTCTATCCTGTTCAAACCGTATATTGAAATTCTCCTTTTTGCCTCCTCAGAAGATATTCCAAAAGGGGAGGACTCAAGTATTTCAAAAACCTCTTCTATTTCTTTTCTATACCAGTCTGTTCTAATCTCTTCCATACAAAACCTCAAACAGAAATTTTATAATATTTTTTTAAAATTTAAAATTAAAACATCATCATCAGACAATCTTAAAATCAATTTTTCCTTGACATAAGGGTAAAAATACATTTAAAATAAAAAAGAAATGGAAATTACGAAAAAAGAACAAAAGCCAAAGCTTCTTGGAGAGAAGCTTCTTGAACTGGGGCTTATAACTCCCCAGCAGTTGGATATTGCTCTAAAAGAGCAGAAAAGGACAGGAGAACTTCTTGGCGAAATTCTGGTGAATTTAGGATTTATTTCTCAGGATGTTCTCTCCTCTACCCTTGCCTCTCAATCGGGAGTTGAGTATCTTGATTTGAAGAGGACAATTGTAGAGTCAAATGCCCTCGAGCTTGTTCCAGAAACCTTTGCGAGAGAAAGAAAGGTAATTCCAATTGCTCTCCAGAATAATGTTTTAACAGTTGCTATGTCCAATGTTTTTGATGTTGAGACAATTACAGAATTGGAGAGATTGACAAAAAAGTTGATAAAGGTTGTTTCTGCTCCAGAGCAGGAAATTTTGAGTGCCATTGATTCCAATTATATTGGAGGAGCTTCTATTGATGAGCTGATCGAGGATAGTGTTAGAGTAGCAACAAGATTCGGGGGAGCTGAGATGGCTATTGCTGAGGAAGCTCCAATTGTAAAACTTGTTGACCAATTAATTTTCAAAGGAGTAAAGGAAGGAGCAACAGATTTGCATATTGAGCCTGAAGAGAAAATTGTCAGGACAAGATATAGAATAGATGGGATTCTTTATAGTGGACCAACTTTTCCCAAAAGCCTTCAGCCATCTATTACAGCAAGGCTGAAGATAATCAGTGGAGCAAACATCGCAGAGACAAGGCTTCCTCAGGATGGTAGGATAAAGTTCCAACTTGGAAGGAGAGTTCTTGACATAAGAGCCTCCTTCTTCCCCTCCATATATGGAGAAAATATAGCTTTGAGAATTCTTGATAAAACCAGATTGGTCCTCGGCTTGGATCAGCTTGGATTCAATGCTGAAAATCTTGCAATTTTTAAAAGATTGATTGAGAAACCATACGGAATAATTCTTGTTACAGGACCAACAGGCTCAGGCAAGACAACAACTCTCTATGCAGCTCTCTCCTATTTAAATTCTCTTGAAAAGAACATAATGACAGTTGAGGACCCTGTTGAATACGAATTTCCCATAATCAGACAATCTCAGGTAAATCCAAAGGCAGGTTATAATTTCGCTGAAGCAATGAGGGCAATTTTGAGACAGGATCCCGATATAATATTTGTAGGTGAGATGAGAGATAGGGAAACTGTTGATATGGCAATTAGAGCTGCTTTGACAGGCCATCTTGTTCTTTCTACTCTCCATACAAACGATTCCGTCAGTGCGATCCCCCGTTTAATTGATATGGGAGCAGAACCATTCCTAATTTCAGCAACAGTCATTGGTGTTGTTGCCCAGAGATTGGTTCGTCTAATTTGTGAGGATTGTAAAACTCCATATCAACCTCCAGAAGATATTCTCAAAAGAATAGGGTGGCAGAAAGGAATTCCCACTTTTTATAAAGGTGAAGGTTGTCCAAAATGTGGTAAAAGGGGTTATAGGGGAAGGACAGGGCTATTCGAAATCTTTACCATAACTGACAGGATAAGGAAGCTAATAAATGAAAAAACTGATTTTGTAAAATTGAGGGAAACCGCCCTTGAAGAGGGTCTTGTTACCCTTTTTGAAGATGGGATTGAGAAGGCAAAAAATGGACTTACAACAATAGATGAGGTAATTAGAGTAACCTTTGGAGAGTTCTAATGCCCTACTTTCAATATAAAGCAAGGGATGGGAGAGGGAAAGAAGTAAAAGGAATAGTTATTGCTGAGAATGAGAGTGCCCTCTCTCTGAACCTTGAAAGAATGAATCTATACTTGATAAGTGCAAGGGAGGTAAAAAAAGAAAGGGAGAGTCTTAGACCTGTCGGGGTTAAAAGAAGGGATCTAATAACTTTTACAATCCACCTTTCCACTTCCCTTGAGGCAGGGATTGCATTAATAACAGCGATAAAAGATTTTGCAGAGAGCACAGAGAATCTAAAGTTTAAAGAGGTTCTTAATGATATTGTAAAACAGCTTGAAGCAGGAGCTTTTCTCTCTGATGCCATGAGCAAATATCCGAGGGTTTTTTCTGAGTTATATGTGAACATTTTGAGAGCTGGAGAGGCAACAGGTAATCTTGATATGGTTCTAAAGGATCTTGTGAAATTTCTTGAGTGGCAGGAGGAGATTAACTCTCAGGTGAAACAGGCTTCCATATATCCAACCTTTGTAATATCTTTGATAATTGGTGTAATTACAATAATGATGACATTCACTCTACCAAAGTTCTTTCCAATTCTAAAAAGTTTTAATGTTGAGCTACCTCTACCAACAAAGATAATAATGGCAGTTTCGACATTTTTTGCCAGGTTTTGGTGGGCAATTATTGGAGCAATTATTTGCTTTGTTATAATCTATATTACGACAAATAAAACTCCCAATGGAAGGAGATTCTGGGACAGATTAAAACTTCATATACCTTTTTTTGGAAGCTTAAACAGGAAGGTTGCTCTTTCAAGATTCTCTCACTATCTAAGCATCCTTTACAAAGCTGGTATTGGAATTGTTCAAGCTCTTTACATTGTGGAGAAAATAGTTGGGAATGCGATAATTGCAGATGAAATCAAGAAAGTGAGGGATGGAATCGTAAGGGGGGAGAGTCTTTCAGAAGGTTTAAAGAGATCAGAATATTTTCCACCTCTTGTAAACAGGATGATTGAAGTGGGAGAGGACACAGGAAAGCTCGATGAAAGTTTAAATAAAGTTTCAGAGTATTACGATAGAGAGGTTCCAGCAGCAATAAGGAGATTTTTTGCAATTCTTGAACCAACAATGATAGTTCTCCTCGGAGGAATGGTTCTTTTTATGGCACTTTCTATATTCCTCCCAATGTATAAACTCACTTCCACTATAGGAGCAGGAGTAAGATGACAAGGACTTTCATGAAAAAATCCTTTTTAGCAATTGGAATTGAGGAGAATGAGGTAAAGTTAATGGAGATTGAGTTCAAGGGGAAGCTACTGGATGTCAAAAGAGCCCTTATATTCAACATAGCAAGCATTGAAGAGCTTTCATTATCTCTTATGGAAAAGATCAAAAAGGATGGATATACAAAAAGAACTGCTATAGTTCTTCTTCCCTTTTCAAGGGTTTCAAATTTTACTCTCTCTTTGCCACCAATGCCTAAATCAGAAATAAAAAGTATTGTGGAAAGGGAACTCAGAAAAAATTTTTCATCTCTTGAAGATGTTTGTTATGAATTTTTTGTTGCTGGAACAAAGCTCGAAGGAGAGGAAAAAAGAAAGGAGGTTGTCGTTACTTATGTTTCAAGAGATTACATAAATTTGATAATCGATTCCTTAAATAGGTGTGGATTGACCCCTGCCATCATAACCCCACCCTTCCAGGCTTTCCACAACCTTCTTATGTTCTCAAAGCTTTACAAACCAGAGAAATCAACAGCATTTCTTGATATTTCAGAAACAAAGGCTTCAATTGCTTTATTCAGGGAGAGCACATGGTTTCTATCAAGAGATTTTGTCCTTGAGAGTTTTGAGGGAGGAAGTGGTCTTGAAAAGTTATTTATTGAAGTTAACAGGGCTTTTCATTATTTCAAACAGAAGAACAGAGGATTTGAAATTAATCAATTAATAGTTGGAGGAAGTAATCCTTCTTTAAAAGAAATTAAGGAATATCTTTTGGGAAACCTTAGAATTCCTGTTTATATGGTTGACTGGGATTTTCTAAAAGATTTTATGCTTTCCCGTTCTTTCCCTCCAGAAGAACTGGACTATTTTGCTAACGCCTTCTTCCTTTTGGTAGGTGCTTCCCTTAACTATTTCGTAAAGGATGCGATTAATTTTATCCCTCCAGAACTATACGAAAAGAGAATGTTAAGATACAGGTTGAGGGGTATTGGTATATCTGCCTTAGCCCTTCTTTTTGTTGTCTTTTTTGCGAATAAATACTTGGGTTCAATCCAATCAGGTTATAATCAATCTCTTCTTTTGCAGAAGAATTACATAGAAAAGCTGACATCTCAAATGAGAGAGATGAAGTCTTCAAAAAATGAGAGATGGCTTGCTTATAAAAGATTCTCAGCCCTTCAGAAACCCTATAAATATTCAGCTTCTTTTTATGAGTTTTTAAGAGAACTATCACTGTTTACTCCTGATGAGATAAAGGTAGATTTTCTTGAGTCCCAGAAAACAAATAATGGGTGGAGCTTTTCCTTTGATGGGAGTGTCATTGCAGATGATCCTTTGAAAGCTCAAGAAATTTTTTCCAATTTCTCTGAAAAAATCAAAAATATCAAATCCATAAAAAATCTTAATGTCTCATCTCTCCAGATGAAGAGTAATCCAATGGAAAGTAATAAGATAACAATGATATTTAAAATCCAGGGAGAGATAGAAATATAATGGAAAAGAAGAAGTTTGTTTTTTATCTTGCGAAAGTTGGTGGTATTGCCCTAATAATTACCATTTCCATTGCTTTCCTTCTCTTTTCTCTTCGTCCTAAATTGGCATATTTTAAAAAAGCAAAGGAAGAAATGAAAAAGAATCAAACAATTATTGATAATTTTGATAGGGATAAAGCAATTTTTGAGAAAGAGACAGAAGATGAGATAAAATTGTGGCATAAAATTAAAGAAGAGATGGATTCTAAGATAAAAAATCTTGGTTCAGATGAAGAAATATTTTCTCATTTTTCAAGCCTATTGAGGGAGCTTAAGGACAAAGCCTCTTCTTTGGGTATAAGGCAGTTGATGCTTCAATCCCAGAGCAAAAGTTTCACAATAAATGTAAATCCAGATCCTTCTCTTCCATTATTCATAAAAGGTGTTAGAGAAACAGGATTCGAAAATGTAGAAGGTGAAGAGGATTTTGGGGAGCCCATCGGAAAACTTAATTTTATTGGTTTTAAGATTTTATACAATGCAGACATAGTGAAATCTTCTAATTTTATAAGATTACTCCCTTCCCTCTCTAATCTATTATCAATAGAAAAAATCGAAGTTTACTCTCAAGAATCTCAACCCATTTATGTCCTCTATGTCAAGTTTTATTTCAAAAGGACAAGAAATGCTTAGAAATAAATATTTTGCCTTATCTCTGTTAATTTTTGCGGTGATTTTTTTCTATATTTTCTTTATAAGAGGATTTCTCATGAAAAGACAGCCGAGAACTCCTCTTCATAAACCGGTAGCGAAGGTCGAGGAGAAAAAGGAAGAGTCAACCCAAGAAAATTTTGATTTAAACAAGCCTTTCAAAATAGAGGAAATTTCTTCTACTCCTTCGGACGAATGGGGAAGAGACATATTCCTACCAGTTCTATCTGATGAGACTGAAGAAGAAGTGAGAATGCTGGAACTACCAAAATTAACTGCAATTGTAAGGGATAGTAAAAGAACATTTGCAATTTTAAATGGAAAAATTGTTAAAGAAGGAGAGAGGATAGATGGAATTCTTGTGAAAAAGATTCTTGAAAACAGTGTTATAATAGATAGAGGAGCAGGTGAAGAGCATGTTTATATTTTTAATCTCCAAAAAGGAGGTCAATTTGAAAAGAATAATTAATTTTTTAATTCTGAGCATAATATTTCTTCTGTTTTATTCTTGTGCTCCAAAAGTTGAGAAAATAGAAACAAAACCTCCTGAAAAAAGGGTTGAAGAGGTCCCGCCTGTAGATCTTACAATAACAAAAACCGAAGAAATAAAGAAGGAAGCACCTTCTGAAGAGGAAAAGAGACAAATTGTTAAGGTTAAGGATGTGGACATAAAAGATCTCCTCCTTGCCTTAACCACAGATACTGATATAAGCTTGATAATAGACCCTGATGTTAAGGGGATTGTTCCAATCCTTGATGTAAAAGATATAACCCTTGGGAAATTGCTTTACTATGTTCTTCCTCAGCTTGGTTTAGCATATTCATGGGATGGGAAGATTTTAAGGGTCTTCAAAGCAAAGCTTGAGACAAGGGTTTTCTATCTTAACTACATAGCAGTTGCAAGGGAAGGGGAGAGGAATGTTTCCTACTCAACCCGTTCAACAGTAGGTGGAGCTGGAATTGGAGGAATGGGAGGAGTTGGAGGGGCTGGAGTGACTGGAGGAGTTGCTGGAATGGGAGGATTTGCAGGAGGAGCTGGAGGAGGAGAGGCTCAGAGCACAACAAACATAAAAACAAAAACAGAGACTAACATATGGAATGACCTTGTCTCTGGGCTTGAGGCAATCGTTTTTGGGAAAAGCACGGGTGCTGGAGAGAGGACAAAGGCTCCAGAACCCTATTCCCGTTCTGACGAGGAGGGGAGAAGGCTTATAATTTCGCCTCAAACCGGGGTCATTATGATTACAGATTATCCTGAAAAATTAGCGCAGGCAGCTCATTTTGTTGAGTCTCTTGAGGGTTCTTCCCAGAGGCAAGTTTGGATTGAGGCAAAGATCCTTGAGGTAATCCTTGATCAGAAACATCAAATGGGCGTTAACTGGAATATGGTTCTGAACCCAGGAGAGAAATTTCTTGGACTTCTTCCCTCAACAGATACTGTAATGTATCCAACAACATCCTTAGATACAAGAACACCTTTAAATCAGGATGTATCGCCTTCCTACGGAAGTTTCCAATATGGAGTTACAAATAATAAGATCGATTTTATTCTTGATGCCCTATCAAGGCAGGGGCAGCTGAAAGTTCTCCTGTCTCCAAGACTTTCAGCTTTAAATAATGAGAAGGCTGTTATCAGAGTTGTCAGAGAGGAAGCTTTTTTCAACCTTTATACATTAACAACAGTAGCTCAGGCAGGAGCAGTTACTGCCCCTTCAATAAATCTCCAAATAGTTCCTGTTGGAATAATGATGGACATAATACCTCAGATTTCTCCCAATGGAGAGATTACCTTGAGTATAAATCCCGATATATCGGAACTTGTTGAGATAAGAACATTCCAGTCCCAGGGAGCAATGGCAACACAGCCAGTCATAGATAGAAGGAGTATAGATACTGTTGCAAAGGTTAAGGATGGTCAGACAATTATAATTGCAGGAATCATAAAGGAAAGGAAGAAGGAAGAACTCAGGGGAGCTCCCTTCTTGATGAAAATACCCTTCCTTGGCACAATGTTTAGAAGAACCGAGCAGAGTGTGGAAAGGTCGGAGCTTGTGATTCTCATAACTCCAACACTGATGGTGGGTAAAAAGATTCAAGAACTTTCTGAAGAGGAAAGGAGAAGGGTGGAAGAGGCTGTAAAGCCATTTCATTTTGGAGACATAGAGCCCTGGAAAGAGGGTGTTAAGGGAGAGTTGAGGAAGAAAAAGGGAAATTAATGTATGAAGCTTTTTACGGATTAAAGGAGAATCCATTCTCCCTAACTCCTGATCCAAAATACTTCTTTTTCAGTAAAGATCATGAAGAAGCCCTTTCCCACATAATTTTTGCAATAAATCAGGGTGAGGGTTTCATAGTTCTGATTGGGAGTGTTGGAACTGGAAAGACAACAATATCAAGGGTTTTAATGGAAAGACTTGGAAATCTTTTATATACATCCCTCATTTTAAATCCCTTCCTTACAGAAACAGAGCTTTTAAGTTCAATTCTCTGGGATTTTCATCTTATTCCCTCTGGCAACACAAAAAAGGAGTTGATAGATCAGCTAAATAAATTCCTTTTAAATGAGGTTGCACCATCTGGTAAGAGAGCTCTTGTCATAATTGACGAAGCTCAAAACCTCAGTATGGAGGTTATGGAGCAGATAAGGCTCCTCTCTAATCTGGAGACCGACAAGGAAAAGCTTCTTCAAATTCTTCTGATTGGTCAGGAAGAACTTGCAAAAAAACTTGCAAATCCAGCCCTTAGGCAACTTAATGGAAGAATCTCGACAAGATATTTTCTCTCCCCTCTTAAGAAAAAGGAGGTAAGGGAATATATCGAGCACAGGCTGAAAATTGCAACTCCTAATGTCGATATTAAATTTACAAAAGGAGCTATAAAGGAGGTTTATAAGTTTTCCAGGGGTGTCCCGAGGCTTATAAACATGATTTGCGACAGAGCTTTGCTCGCTGGCTTTGTGAAGAGTTCTACAACCATTGACAGGAATATGGTAATAAAGGCTAAGAAAAGTCTTATAGGAGAAAAAGAGAAGGAGTTTAAAAAGATTTTAGATAAGAAAAAAGGACTGAAAAAAATCTTTTCTTTTTTTAAGAGAAAATCATTTTTGGATTTTAATCTATCAGGAAGATGAGCCTTATTTCCGACGCTTTAAAGGAAGCCCAGCGAAAGAGAGAGAAGAGAAATTCTCTTCCATCACCCCCTATTCTTCCACCCCCTGAGAGGAAGAAGAAAAGAGGAAGACCCTTCTTAGGACTCACAATTTTTGCTTTTATACTGGTCATATTCTCTGTTTATCTTTATTTCCAGATAGATAGAATAGTAAAAGTCAGAAATATAAATGTTGTAAAACCAGTAGCTTCTCCGATGGGAATTGAGGCTCAAAAACCACTAGCGGAAGAAAGCAGGAATGATATTGTCCAGAACAAAAAAGAAATACCTGAGGATTTGACAAAAAACAATAAAATTATTGAGAGCGTTGAAAGTGAGCCAAAAGAAAAAATAAGCTCCACCCAAACATTTCCTTCTGAGGTTCCCCCTCCCAAGAAATTTGAAGAAAGGAATGTAAAACCTAAAAAGATTGAGGAAGAAATTCCATTAATGGAAGAAGAAAGAAAAACAGGACAGATCGAAATAATTAAATCTTTGATCTCATCAAAAAAATCCCAAATGGAAGAGGAATTGTCAGAAATAGAAAAAGCTGAAAGAGATAAAGACTGGGAGAAGGCATGCTCTCTTTGGGAAAAAATTATAGAAAAAAATGGGAAAAAAGAGTATTTTCTGAATGCGGGAGTAGCATACAAAAATGCAGGGAATGGTAGGAGAGCAGAGGAGCTCTTCCTTCGAGCTCTTGAGCTGGATTCTCAATATCTTTCTGCTTTGAATAATCTTGGAGTCCTTTATCTTGAGAGGAATGACTATGACAAAGCTATTCATTATTTTGGGAATGCTCTGAAGATATACCCTGGCGATCCTGAAATTTATGTTAACATGGGAATCGCATTTTTTAGAAAGAATGAATTTAACAAGGCTCGGAGCTATTTTGAGGATGCACTAAAATTAAACAACAAACTTTATCAATCCTATTTTTACCTCGGGATTATTTATCTGAATCAAAACGATAGAGAAGGAGCTTTGCTCAATTTTACAAAGCTTCTTGAATTTGCACCTGATGATTTCCCTGCTGAGTTGAAAAAATGGGTTAAGGAAAAAATAGACAAATTAAGGATTCCCAATCCTTGACAAAAGTTCTGAAAAAAGCTAAAATTTTAGATGATTCCAATATTAAAAATATTAATATTAACTCTCTATTTTTTGATTCTTTTGATTCTCTCTATTTACGGAATTCATAGATATATTCTTCTATATCTTTTTTTTAAGTACAAAAACAGGGGCAATTCCCCAAGAGGCTATTTCAGTGAAGATAATCTACCCAAGGTAACAGTTCAGCTACCTATTTACAATGAGGTTTATGTGGTCGAAAGGCTTATAGATGCAGTTTGCAGATTGGATTATCCGAAGGAAAAACTTGAAATACAGGTTCTTGACGACTCCACGGATGAGACTAAGGATATTGCCATGGCTCAGGTAGAGAGATATAAAAATCAAGGCTTTAATATAAAATACTTTCACAGAGACTCAAGGAGAGGCTTTAAGGCAGGAGCTCTTCAGGAGGGTCTTTTAAAAGCAGAGGGAGACTTTATAGCCATATTTGATGCTGATTTTATTCCTAATCCTGATTTTATTAGAAGAACAATCCACTATTTCACAGATGAATCAATTGCCCTTGTCCAGGCAAGATGGGGGCATATTAATAGAGAGTTTTCCTTTCTCACAATGATCCAGTCCATCCTTCTTGATGGTCATTTCATTGTGGAGCATGTTGCAAGGAATAGATCAGGTAGATTCTTCAATTTTAATGGGACTGCTGGTATATGGAGAAAGATTGCCATATTTCAATCAGGTGGTTGGGACGGTTCAACCCTCGCTGAGGATTTAGATCTTAGCTACAGAGCCCAGCTCCTTGGTTGGAAATTCGTATATTTGCCCGATTTCTCAGTCCCGGCAGAATTGCCTGTTGATATAAATGGTTTTAAAAACCAACAGCACAGATGGGCTAAGGGTTCTGTTCAAGCTGCCATAAAGCTTTTGCCTAAAATAATGAAGGCAAAGATTCCTTTAAAAATAAAACTTGAGGCATTCTTCCATTTAACAGGAAATTTTACATTCCCTCTTATGATTCCTCTATCTCTCCTCGTTTTTCCAACAGTGATAATTAGAAAGGGGCTTGGTTTATACGACATGGTCATTGTTGATCTTCCTCTCTTCCTTTTTGCAACAGGTTCCTTTGCAATATTTTACGCTCTTGCCCAGAAGGAACTTTATACAGATTGGGATAAAAATATTAAATATATCCCCTTTGTTCTTTCTTTGGGAGTTGGACTTTCCATAAACAATACCATTGCAGTTTTAGAGGCTTTAGAGGGTAAAAAATCTGAATTTGTCAGAACTCCAAAATTCGGAATTGAAGGAAAGAACCAATCTTGGATAGGAAAGAAATACAAGGGTAATAGAAGCTTTATCCCCTATCTTGAACTTGCAATGACAATTTATTTTGTTATTGTAATTATAGGAGCTTTTGTCGCTGAGATTTATATGACCATTCCCTTTCTTCTTATCTTCTTCTTTGGTTATGTATATCTTACCTATCTCTCTTTCTTCCAGAACAAAAAACTCCTTGAAGTTTACAACCTTGAACCTCAGAAAAGGATAAGATTTTAAGGGGTAATTATAAGGATCTTCTTACCATAACTTTTTTCTTCCATCGTTCTATACTCTCCTGAAACATAAAATTTTATCTGATCATCGTAGTTTTTACTGAAAGGATTTCCACTCTGTCCAGATGAATTTATAATAACCGATTTTGAGAAATCGGAAAAATCAATTATCATTCTAAAAGCAGAGGATGCAACTACTTTGAAGTCTTTTCCTCTTACAAAGGATGCGAGTTGCACACATGCCCTCCCTCCCTTCATGAAATATGGACCTCTATCAAAAAGATATTTCAAAATTGGAATTGAGCCAAATGGGTGTCTGTAGTAGATCAAATGGATTTCTTCCCAATCTATATTATCCCTTCCCTTATATTCCTCTTTAAATTTATCGTAGGTATCCTCAAGGCTTTTCTCAACAATCTCTTCAAAACTTTCCCTTTTGTCTGTTCTCAAATCATCAATCCAGTAGTAAAAATCATCATCTTCATTTCCGTCAGGATAATTCATAATCTTGTATATCCAATTAGTTGAAATAAGCCATCTATGGTTTTCCTCTTTAAAATTGTCCTCAAAAATATTTCTGGATAGAAAGTATTCGAAATTGTAAAAGAGATAGGGAGGAAAACCTTTATCCATTTTAAAATCCCAATTCTTTAATTTTTCGAAAACAAAATTTGCTTTTTCAGATTTAAAATTCATATTTCTCATCTTATTTATCAAGAATTCAGCTCCTTTGTATAATGTATCTGTTTGAATATTTTTCATATCTTCAAGGGTTAACTTTGACTTTCTTTTTATAAGCTCTTCAATCCTTTCGGCTCTGAAGTCGGGCATCCAGTCCATAGCAAAAATTGGAATTTCACCTTCTGGAAGAACTGGATTGTTGGCTGTAACTATAAATCCCCTTTCTGGATTTAAAAGGTATGGTTTTTTATTCTCATCCCAGAAACCTTTCCAAAGATCAGTTTCCCCTTCAGCTGGAACAGGTAAAGAACCATCTCCCTTACTTCTAATTGGAATAAGACCTGTTGGGAAATAGCCTATGTTCCCATGCCTATCAGCAAAAACTACATTCTGGGCAGGAGCACTAAATTTCTTCAAGGCTGATAAAAACTCTTCATAGTTCTTTGATAGATTCATTTCGAAGATTGCCTCCATTGTCTTTGAAGGATAGTCACTAACAGACTGGATAAGCAAGTAAAGGTTTTCGAACTTTCTAATCTTTCCAAATTCTGTTACTTTCACTTCAACCTCTCTTTCACCTCCACCCTTAATCTTTACAACTTTCTTTAATTTCTTAAAATCTCTCCATTCTCCGTTCCAGAAATATTTATTTTCATTCTCAGGATTTACTTTTAGAATGTAATAGTCTATTACATCAGACTCTACATTGGTAAAACCCCATCCAATATTTTTATTTCTTCCAATCACTATAAGGGGTGTTCCTGGTAATGTGTTTCCGCAAAGTTCTAAATCAGGAGTTTCTGCATAAATCTGATAAAAATAAGATGGGAACATTAACCCTAAATGAGGATCGTTTGCAAGGTATGGAAACCCAGTATATGTTAATCTTCCTGAAATAACCCAATTGTTACTACCAATTCCTTCCTCATTTTTTGGAAGGAATTCATCTGCAAGAATTTCTCCTTTCATGCTATTGTATTCTTCTTCTTTAATTATGCTTGTCCCATAATTCCCATAAATGAGCTTTTTTGCTCTTTCAAAACCAATTGCATTTACAACTTGATAGTTGTAAAGCTCAGAACCATCTCTGCAAAGAATCCCCTCCATGATTTTTAAGATTGAGACAGAATCCTCAATCTTCCATTTTTCAGGTCTATAATTCAAAAATTTAAATTCAATAGGAAGATTCTGGGTCTCAATAAAATAATTTATTCCATCGGAATAATGCCTTAGCATTTCTTTTATTTTTGGATTTGCTTCCTTCAATGTTCTCTCAATACTTTCCTCTATGAGCATCTCCTTTTGCCTTAGATCGGAGTTAACTGTCATCTTTCCAAAAATCTCTGAAAGTCTTCCTTGAGCCATCCTCCTCGAAAGCTCCATTTGGTAGAGTCTGTCCTGAGCATGGACAAAACCTATGGCAAAGAATAGATCCTCAATATTCTCTGCTCTAATGAAAGGGACACCCCATCTATTCCTTTTAATCTCAACCTTAGAAACAATTTTGTCACTCTTCAAAATTCCATGGGTTTTTGGAAGGGTTGTTCTTAGCCAGATAAAAAGTAAGAGGGAGAAGGCAATGAGGATAAAAACTATAAATATCAAAACTTTTTTAAAGAACTTCATTTTTACTCCTTTCCAAAAACATTTAAGATTTATATTAACCAAAAATTCAATTTACCACAACCATAAGAACTTGACACATATGTTTTAAAATTTTAAACTTATAAACTTAAGGAGGTTTATATGGGAAAAGGTTTCTTTAGAATCTTGAATGCCTTTATTGCCCCCCTCCTTTCTATACTAATCCCAATTTCCCTCTTCTCCTTCCCGACACAACCAGGGAATGAGACCTGTGGAGAGTGCCATTCAGAAATTTTCAAGTCCTTTGAGATGAATGTCCACGGAAGACTTCAGAGTTTTGAAGTAAAAGGGATAAGGGGGTGCGAATCCTGCCATGGTTCAGGAAAAGAACATGTGGAGTCAGGGGATCCTGAAAAAATATTAAGTTTTAAGAAACTCTCTCCTGAAGAGTCTTCAAAGGTCTGTCTCAGATGCCACATTACAGGTAATTTATCTGGGTGGAATCTATCCGCCCATTCATCAAGTGAAGTTGGTTGTAACCAGTGCCATTCAATTCATGGGAAAAGGAGCCTTGTAAAATCTGAACCTCAGCTCTGCCTCGATTGTCACAAAGAAATAAAGGCTAAGATTTACTATCCTTCCCATCATCCTTTAAGGGAAGGGAAGATCAAATGTAGTGACTGCCATCAGCATCACGGCTCTTTAGTGAAAAATCTAAAAACCTCTGATAGGACAAACGATCTCTGTTTCAACTGCCATGCAGATAAGCAAGGACCATTCATATTTGAGCATGCTCCTGTTGTTGAAAATTGTGGAATATGCCATGAGCCCCATGGAACTGTTGCCAATAATCTCCTCAAGCAGAACGAGCCTTTCCTATGCTTCCAGTGCCATGAAGTTCACAAACACGCAGGAAGAGAGGGGCTGACATATCCTTACACAATTCCAGCAACTAAAGAGACATCTTCAAACCCTTACGGGAAAGCAGGTTGGAGGGTTGCTTTTCTTACAAAATGCACTCAATGCCACTTCAGGATTCACGGGACTGATAATCCTTCCCAAACCGTAACTGGTGGAGGGAAGGGATTGATTCGATAAGGAGGAACCAATGAAAGGAAAAGTCTTATTAATTTTATTATTTTTAATACTCATTCCATTTCTATTTTCAGAGGAAAAGAAAAAACCTGAGGTTCAAGTTTCCCTTGGAACAAAGGTAAACAGTATTGAAAATTATCCTGGAAAGATCGGAGAGTTCGAGCCTCTTAATAAAGGTTTATCCCCTGTTGTCTCTGCTCAGATTTCCGGCTCATCGGGAAAATTATTTTATGGGCTCGAATCAATTATAAACGAGAACATGAAAGATCAGAGGCACGAACTAATTTTAGATTTTGGAAGAATCTTCGAGGAGAATCTTCAATTCAACTCCCTTCCCCACAGGCTTGACCATGATCCCCTTAAAAATCTCGATGTTACTTCCCTTGCAAGATCTGGTGTCTTCCACACTGATTTTGACCCAACAAAGGAATACAGAATTAACAGAAAGGAACTTATAAGTAAAAGTGTCCTCAGAATCCCTTCCATTCCCTTTGCCCACTTCTATGTAAACTACAGAGACGAAAGAAGGGAGGGTGAGTATCAGGCAAGGACATTGAGCAAATGCGCTACCTGCCACATAGTTGCAAAATCAAGACCAGTTGACAATTTCAACAGGAGTGCTCAGTTTGGAGGACATTTAAAGGTTTGGAAAGGTAGCATCGACTATTCCTATACAAAAACAGATTTTAAAGAGAGGGGTGAAACACCGACGAATGTTTATCTCCCTGCTCTTCATCCATACCTTGTTGTTGACAACTTCACAAGTAGAATTCAATACGATGCTGACAATGGACCTATTCCCTTTGACCAGGTTCCTGATACGAGAAAGGGTACCCATATTGTAAAAGGAAACTTTTCTGCTTCAGAATCAACAACCTTTATCGCCAATTATGTGAATTCAAAAATTGAAAATCTCTTCACAAATTTGAGCAGTAGAGCTGATGCCTTTGCTGGAGGCTTTTCAACTAAAATTGGTAAAAATATCTACTTAAATGCAAAGTTAAATTATAGAAATATTGAAAGTGACTCAATTTTTGTTGATGTGGTGGAGTTAAGGGATAATGCTGGTCCCAATAAAGGTAAAACCTATGCTGAAGCTTATCCAGATTTTGGAAGTCCTGATTATCTAAGGAAATCTTCCCTTTCAAGGGAAGTATGGGAGTTTAGTGCCAATGCAAGATTCAAAGTTTCGAAGAAGTTGGGTTTAAGGGCAGGATATGAATATGAAAAGATTGACAGGAATAATTTTGAGGTTTCAGTTACAGAAAGCAATACCTTAAAGGGAGAAATTGAATACAAACCCTTGAAAAATCTTGATTTTAAATTGCATACAACTTATACAAAGGTTTCCAATCCCTTTGCCAATCTTTTTGCAGCAATTTCGCCTGCTGTTCAGTTATATGCTGTTGCAGATCCCTTTAAAGGACTCCAATTCTATCACTACCACAGATTGAGACAGGCTCATCTTTCAAGCTTACCAGCTAAAATATTTGAAGGAAGAGGATTCCTTAGTTGGTCCCCTACTCAACGATTCTCAATTTCAGGTAGCATGAATGTAAGGGATGAAAAGAATAATTTGAATTACTCTGAATGGATGAGAAAAAGTGGTCTCTACAATATTAACATTTGGTTAGCTCCAGCGGATAGGCTTAATCTAACTCTATCTTATAATTACCACAATGAAGCCCTTCAAACTCTTTTTGCAATTCCTGCTGCAGAAGGATGTGGGGGTGGAATAATTGGTGGTCACACTGGAAGTCTCTACGACCCTGTTGATTATAATATAAAAATCAACACTGCTTTCCTTACAGTAAACTATATTCTTTCTGAAAAACTAAATCTTTATACAAATATTTCCTATAATTCATCCTTTGCAAAGCTATCTGATCTTTCCCTTGATACAAGTCAGGTTCCATATATACCAGCTCTTCCTCCTGCTCCTTTCAACTACGATTTCTCTGATGTCCCTGATTACTCAGATCTAAAAGTTAATCAGTTCCTTGGTGAGATAGGATTTCTGTTCGAAATTTCAAAAACCTGGTCTCTTAAAGGTTCTTTCCTCTATCATCCCTATAAAGACCTTGCTCCATATCTTTTCGATACCGAGGGCAAAGCCTATTCCATCTTCTTTGGCTTCATCTGGAATCTTTAAGATTATTTAGGAAGGGGAGGTAGAATAAACCTCCCCTTCTCATCAAAATATACAAGATAAATTCTCTTCTATTCGTGATATTTAACAATCAAAGTTTGACAAATTGAACTACTTCTTAGATAATATATTATTATAAAGTTTTTATTCTGGTGTTTAATGGGACTAATAACTGATATAGAATTCATAAAAATTTCAAATAAACCCATTATTTTTAAGGAGGTTCAATGGGATTGGACTATTCTCAGATAGTAAATGGAATAATAGAAAAATATAATGGGAGAAAAGAGGCTATTATTCCCATTCTGCAGGATGTTCAGAGCGAGCTCCGATGGCTTCCTCCTGAAGCTATATCATTGATCTCTAAAAGATTAAAAATTTCTGAGAGCAATATCTACAGTATAGCCACCTTTTACAAGTCTTTTTATTTAAAGCCAAGGGGAGAACATGTTGTAACAGTATGCATGGGAACCGCATGCCATGTTAGAGGAGCTCCTAAGATTCTTGAAGAATTCGAGAGAAAATTAAACATAAAAGAGGGAGAAACAACAAAAGACCATAAAGTCACCCTTGAATGTGTTAACTGTGTTGGTGCGTGTGCTCTTGGTCCTATTGTAATTGTAAATGAAGAATATCATGGCCAGATGACAAAGGTAAAGGTTGAAAATATTCTTGAAAATATTTTGAAGAAGGGGTGAAAGATGCCAAGGATAGAGAATTTTGAGGAATTAGAAAGGGCGAGGAAAGAAATTCTGGAGAAAAGAGTTTCTGAGAAAGTTACTATAACAATATGTAATGGAACAGGTTGTCAGGCTTACGGATGTAAAAAGCTCACCGATAGCTTTCTTACAAAAATTAATCAGAATGGGCTCAGGGATAAGGTTGATGTGAGAAAGACTGGTTGTCATGGCTTCTGTGAAAGAGGACCAATTGTTGTTATTCAACCTTATGGGATTTTCTATCAGAGAGTGAAGACAGAAGACATTGATGAAATACTTAAAGAGACTATAGAGAATAAACGAGTTGTAGAACGTCTTTTATACGAGAATCCAATTACAAAAGAGAAAATAGAAAAAGAGAAGGAAGTCCCTTTTTATAAAAGACAATTGAGAATTGTTTTCGGGAAAAATGGTTTAATAGATCCAACAAACATTGAGGACTATATTGCCATAGGAGGTTATGAAGCCTTGGCAAAGGTTTTAAGGGAAATGAAAGAGGAAGAGGTAATTGAAGAGATCAAAAATGCAGGTCTTAGAGGTAGAGGAGGAGCTGGATTCCCAACAGGTTTAAAATGGGAAATTGCAAGAAAGTCTGTTCAATCCCATCCTTTAAAAATTGGATATATTGTTTGTAACTGCGATGAGGGTGACCCTGGTGCTTATATGGACAGGAGCCTTCTTGAAGGTAACCCCCACTTAGTCATAGAAGGAATGGCAATAGGAGCTTATGCAATAGGAGTAAAAGAGGGTTATATCTATGTTAGAAATGAGTATCCATTGGCAGTGAAAAATGCGACAATTGCTATAGAACAGGCTAAGGAATGGGGCTTGCTTGGGAAAAATATAATGGGAAGTGGATTTGAGTTCGACATTAAAATAGTTAGAGGGGCTGGAGCCTTTGTAAGTGGTGAGGAAACAGCCCTTATTGCTTCCATAGAAGGAAGGAGAGCATCGCCAAGACCAAGACCTCCTTACCCAGCTCAACAAGGACTCTGGGAAAAACCTACCAATATAAACAATGTTGAGACATGGGCTAATGTTCCTATCATTATTTCCAATAGTTCTGAATGGTATCGAAGCATAGGAACAGAAACATCGAAAGGAACAAAGATTTTCTCCCTTGTCGGTAAGATAAATAATACAGGGCTTGTTGAAGTTCCTATGGGAATTACACTGAGGGAAATTATATTCGATATAGGGGGTGGGATTCCTGGTGGTAAAGAATTCAAAGCGGTTCAAACTGGAGGACCATCTGGCGGTTGTATTCCAAAAGAATTTTTAGACCTCCCTATTGATTTTGAGAAATTGACCTCAGTTGGTTCAATGATGGGTTCTGGTGGAATGATTGTTATGGATGAGGATACCTGTATGGTGGATGTGGCAAAATACTTTCTAAATTTCACTCAGGAGGAGTCCTGCGGAAAATGCGTTCCTTGCAGAGTTGGAACAAGACAGATGAAGGAGATACTGACAAAAATCACAGAAGGTAAAGGAACAATGAAAGACCTTGAGACTCTTGAAACTTTAGCCTACACAGTCAAGAATGCCTCCCTTTGCGGTCTCGGTCAGACAGCTCCAAATCCTGTTCTAACAACCCTAAAATATTTCCGCCATGAATACGAAGCCCACATACTTGAGAAAAGATGTCCTGCCCTTGTATGCAAAGAACTTATAAACTACTATATTGATCCTGATAAATGTGTTGGATGTCTTCTCTGCCTTAAAAATTGTCCTTCCAATGCAATTCTCGGTGGTAATAAGATGATTCATGTCATTGTGCAGGAAAAATGTATAAAATGCGGAGCCTGTCTTGAAGTCTGTCCCAAAAAAGTTTCTGCTGTAATTAAACTCTCCGGTGAAAAGAGGGAAGGACCAAAGGAGCCTATCCCTGTTCAGGAATGGAGAAAAATGAGAGGAAAGGAGAGTGAAAAATGAACAGGATAAAGATTAAAATAGATGGAAAAGAGGTAATAACTGAAAAAGGGAAGACTGTTCTTCAAGCTTCTCTAGACGCAGGAATATACATACCAACCCTTTGCTATCATCCATATCTAAAACCCCATGGTGGTTGTAGACTTTGCATTGTCCAGATTAAAGGAATGAAGGGTTTCCCTGTTTCCTGTGCAACTCCTGCTGAGGATGGAATGGAAGTTACGACAAATTCTGATGAGATTAAAAGTCTGAGAAAGGAAACTTTGAAACTACTTTTAACAGAACATCCCAATGCATGTTTAATATGTCCTGAGAGTAAAACATGCAAACTTTTCCAGAAATGCATAAGGAAAGCAGGAGTAACAACAGGTTGTAGATTCTGTCCAAAGGATGGGCAGTGTGAATTCCAGAAGCTTGTTGAATATATAGGGATTGAAGAAATTGGGCTTCCCTTCAACTATAGATTTCTCCCTGTTGAGGATGAAGATCCCTTCTTTGGAAGGGATTACAATTTATGCGTCCTTTGCGAGAGATGTGTCAGGGTTTGCAACGATGTAAGGGGAGCGGGTGTTCTATCAGTTTACTTCAGAGGAAGTGAGGCAAGGATTGGAACACCCTTTGGAATATCCCACCTTGAAACCAACTGCCAGTTCTGCGGAGCTTGTGTTGATGTATGTCCAACAGGTGCTCTATACGAAAAACAGAGCAAGTGGAGCGGAGTTCCTGATAAGATTGAGGAGTCCATATGTGTTTTATGCGGAATGGGTTGTTCAATGGAATATAAGGTGAAGGATGGGAAATTTGTAAGTTCAAAACCATCAGAAAAGGGTTTTAATGAGGGGCAGGCTTGCGTTAAGGGAAGATTTTTAATCCCCTATATTGTAAACAGCAGAAAGAGAATCCTCAATCCTTATATAAAAATTCATGGAAAACATGAAAAGGTAAATCTTGATGAAGCTCTTGAATTTACTGCAAAAAAGCTTTCTGAATTGAAAGGGAAAGACTTTTCCCTGATACTATCTCCTTATCTTTCCAATGAGGATCTCTATGTGGGTCAGAAATTTGCAAGGAAGGTTATGGGATCAAATTCTGTCGACACAATAGCAAGTCTCTTCTTCAATCCCTTTGAGCTCATAAGAGGTAAAAGAGTAGAAGATTTGTTTAACGGGAATTATAAATCCTTTATTGTGTTAGGTGCTTCACCCCTTGAGACATCTCAGGTACTTAGAGTTTTCTTGAGAAAAAAAATAAAAGAAGGTAAAAAGGTGGCAGTTGTGAGCCCAATAAATTCAACCCTTTCTGAAGAAGCTGATATTTTTGTGAAAATAAATCCAGGAGAAGAAGGAGAATTTATTTCAGCTATTAAAGGAGAATCCAAAAAATTCAAAGAGATAAGGGAACTTTTGAATTCCTTCAAACCATCCCTTTTAATCTATGGAAATGAAATTTTCCAGAACAATCTTGCAAAAGAGCTGATCGAGCTATCAAGCCATATTGATTTGCTTCCTGCATCCCTTCAAGGGAACACTTTTGGAACATTTATCCTCGGTTGTAACCCAGATATTTATCCAGGTCCTTTTCTCTTAGAAGAGGGGGCAAAGAAATTTTCAGATTTCTGGAATTGCAAACTCCCATATTCAAAAGGTAAAGGAATAATGGAAGTTGCAAGAAATTCTGAGAAAATTGGTGTTCTTTACATTTGTGGAGAATTCCCTTCAAACAATGTTCCAAAGGCTGAATTTTTAATATACCAGGGAATAATTCACACTCCAATTTCAGAGATAGCTGATGTAATTCTTCCAGCTACAACATTCATAGAAACAGAGGGAACATATATCAACTTTGAAGGAAGAATTCAAAAAGGGAAGAAAGTCGCAGAGCCGAGAGGGGATTCAAAGCCTGATTGGTTGTTATTCTCGGAAATTGCAAAGAGAATGGGCGAGGAAGGTTTTGACTACAATGAACCCTCGGAAATATTCAGGGAGATTCAAACGACTGGACTGGCTAAACCTTTAGAATATGAAAATCTTGAAAAGGGTATATTCAAGATGGAATTCCCCTCTCTGGAAATTTCTCCTTCAGGGGAAAGAAAAATTTCAAAGACAGAAGGTTTCCCCTTTAAGCTTTTCTTCAAACCATTCCACTGGAGCTACAGAGATTACCTCCTTCTTAATGAGATAGCTGATTTAAGAAAAATTGTCAGACCTGATGAGATTCATATAAATCCATCTGACGCTGAAAAACTTGGAATAAAAAATGGAAATCAAATATCAATTTCAGGACATAATGGTTTATTCAAGGGAAGAGCAATTTTAAATGAAAACATACCTGAGGGATTCATATATTCAGCCGCGGATCTATCTTTACTCCTTTCTGAATCCTCCACTTCCACTATGGATCAAATTTTAAATGTAAAAATTGAAAGGGGGTAGAAGTGTATAAAGTAATTGAAAAAAGAATGATAGTTCCAAACATTCATATGATGAGGGTCTCAGCCCCTGCAATTGCAAAAAAATGCCTCCCAGGTCAATTTGTAATAGTTATGGTTGATGAGAAAGGGGAAAGGATTCCCCTTTCTATATCAGACTGGGATAGAGATGAGGGAATTATAACAATTGTTTTTATGGAAGTTGGGACATCAACGAGAAAATTGGCAAAACTTAAAGAAGGGGATGAACTTTTTGCTCTTGCAGGTCCCCTTGGCTCACCATCAGAAATCTCAAAATTCGGAACAGTTCTATGCATAGGTGGTTGCTATGGAATTGGAACAATTTATCCAATTTGTAGGGCATTAAAGGAAGAAGGGAATAAGGTTATAACCCTTCTTGAGGCAAGGAGTTCATTCCTTCTCTACTGGGAGGAGAAGCTTAGAGCAGTCAGCGATGAGCTCCTACTTCTTACAAGGGATGGAACATCAGGAATTAGTGGTCATGTTCCCACTGCAATAAAGGAGATTGTCCAAAGAGAAAAAATAGACAGGGTAATTGTTAACGGATGCACCTTTCTTCTAATGGTTGGCTCTGAAGCTACAAAGCCCTTTGGAATAAAGACCATTGTAAGTTTGAATCCAATAATGATAGATGGAACTGGTATGTGCGGGGTTTGCAGAGTTTCAATATCAGGGAAAACAAAATTTGCCTGTGTCGATGGCCCTGATTTTGATGGACATGAGGTTGACTGGGAAACCCTTCTTATGAGAAGGTCAGCCTACCTGAAAGAAGAATTTGAGTCCATAAGGTATTTGCAGTGTGAAGAGATTTTTTGATGGAGGAGAATTATGGAAGAAAAGAATAAACCTGAACTTGAAAGGGTAAAATTAGCTCAGCAAGAGGAATGGAGGAAAGAGCTTAAGAAGAAGATTCCTGTAAAAGAGAGGATGAAGATTGAAAGAATAAAAATGCCAGAAAGGGAACCAGAGGAGAGGAATAAGGATTTCTTTGAAGTAAACTTAGGGCTTTCTGAAGAACAGGCAATGGAAGAGGCAAAAAGATGCTTAGATTGTCCAAACCCCCAGTGTGTTGTTGGTTGCCCTGTATCTATAGATATACCATCTTTTGTAAAACTAATTGAAATTGGTAAATTCAGAGAGGCGGCAAAGAAAATAAAGGAGACAAATTCCCTTCCCGCTGTATGCGGAAGGGTTTGTCCTCAAGAGCTTCAGTGTGAGTCTCAGTGCACTGTTTTCAAATCAACAGGAGTTTCAGTTGCGATAGGAAATCTTGAGAGATTTGCTTCTGACTGGGAAAGGAAGAGCGGACTTGTAGAGCTCCCTGAAATTCCTCCTCCAACCGGGAAAAAAGTTGCAATAATTGGAGCAGGACCTGCCGGGTTAACCCTTGCTGGAGAGATGATAAAATTTGGTCACAAAGTAACAATCTTTGAAGCATTACATTATCCTGGGGGTGTTTTGGTTTATGGGATTCCTGAATTCAGACTGCCCAAAAGAATTGTCTATGAAGAGGTGGATTATCTTAAGAGAATGGGAGTAGAAATTATAACAAACTTTATAGTTGGGAAGACTGCTACAATTGATGATTTGAGAAGAGAAGGTTATGATGCTTTCTTCATAGGTTCTGGGGCAGGACTCCCAATGTTTATGGAAATTGAGGGAGAAAACCTCAATGGAGTTTATTCTGCCAATGAGTATTTAACAAGAATAAATTTAATGAGAGGTTTTGACTTCCCAAAATATGACACACCTGTTCCAAGGGCAAAAAGGGTTGCTGTAGTTGGAGGAGGAAATGTTGCCATGGATTGTGTAAGGTCTGCAAAAAGGCTTGGGGCTGATTGGTCATGCATAATATACAGAAGAAGCAAAAAGGAAATGCCAGCAAGAATCGAGGAGATAAAACATGCTGAAGAGGAAGGTATTGAGTTTATGTTCCTGACAGCACCTGTCAGAGTAATTGGAGATGAAAAGGGATGGGTTAAGGAGATTGAGTGTATAAGGATGGAGCTGGGAGAGCCTGATTCATCAGGAAGGAGAAGACCTGTCCCAATAAAAGGTTCTGAATTCAGAATTCCTGTTGATCTTGTTGTCAATGCAATCGGTCAGAGACCAAATCCTCTTATTCCAATGACAACTCCTGGGCTTGAGATGGGAAAATGGGGTGAGATAAAGGTTGATTGGAACACAATGGCAACAAATATCCCAGGTGTTTATGCAGGTGGAGACATTGTAAGGGGTGGAGCAACAGTTATCCTTGCAATGGGAGATGCAAGGGTAGCTGCTCGGGCAATGAACGAGTATCTAATGAATCATAGGAGATAGAAATGAAATGGTTTGATGATTATAAGAAAAAGCTATGCAGTGCAGAAGAGGCTGTTTCCCTCGTAAAAAGTAATTCAAGGGTTTATCTCGGAGGAAATGCAGCAGCTCCTTTTCATCTAATGAGAGCTTTAGCAAAAAGGAAAGATGAACTAAGGAATGTTGAGCTTCTCCATGTTCTTTTAATGGGTGAGGATCCCTTTTCAGGTCCTGAGATGGAGGGGCATTTCAAGCATAACTCACTTTTTGTAGGTCCAGCCGATAGAAAAGCTGTTAATGAAGGAAAATCAGAATATATACCTATTCACCTCCACATGATACCGAGACTTCTTAGATCACCGCTGGCAAAACCGGATGTTGCAATTGTTCAGGTCTCCCCTCCTGATATTCACGGTTTTATGAGTTTAGGGGTTGAGGTTCTTGCATCAAAGGCTGCTGTTGAATCAGCAGATATTGTTATAGCTCAGGTTAATGAGTTAATGCCAAGGACATTGGGAGATAGTTTTGTTCATGTTTCAAGATGCACTAAAATTGTTGAGCATACAGAGGACCTTCCAATCCTGAACAAAGAACCCTTCACTGAGGTTGAAGCAAAAATTGGAAAGCACATTGCAGATCTGATAGAGGATGGCTCCACTTTGCAGTTGGGAATTGGAGGAATTCCTGATGCAGTCCTCTTCTTTTTAAAGGACAAAAAAGATCTCGGTATTCACACAGAGATGGTCTCCGATGGAGTTATGGAAGCTATTGAGCAGGGAATAATAACTTGCAGGAAGAAAACCCTTCATCCAGGAAAGGTTATAGCAACATTTATCCTTGGAACAAAGAAACTTTACACTTATGTTGACAACAACCCTCTATTTGAACTTCACCCTGTTGACTACACAAATCATCCTTTTGTTGTTTCAGAGAATGAAAAAATGATTGCAATAAATTCGGCAATTGAGGTTGATCTTACAGGTCAGGTTTGCTCTGACTCAATGGGAACCTATATATACAGTGGATTTGGTGGGCAGGTTGACTTTATAAGGGGGGCTGCCCATGCAAAGGATGGGAAGCCAATAATTGCTCTTCCTTCAACGGCGAAAGGAGGAACAATTTCAAGAATAGCTCCTGTTCTCAAGACAGGAGCAGGTGTTGTCACTTCGAGAGCTGATGTCCATTATGTAGTGACTGAATTTGGGGTAGCATATCTTTTCGGTAAAAATTTAAAGGAAAGGGCAGAAGCCCTTATAAACATTGCCCATCCTGATTTCAGGGATGATCTGATAAAGGAGGCAAAGGCAAGAAAACTTATAAAGTAATGAAAATCATAACTCACATTTGTTTAGATAATTAATGGAAGAGATATGGGAAGAATAGGAACTGATGAATCAGGTAAAGGGGATTATTTTGGTCCCCTTGTTGTTGCGGGTGTTTATATAGATGAAACAGATGAAGGTTATATTAAAGATCTTGGAGTTAAGGACTCAAAAAGACTTTCTGATAACAGAGTGAAAGAACTTGCGAAAGCAATAAAAAAGGAGTTTACTTATTCGGTTGTTACAATTTACCCTGCCAAGTATAATGAGCTATGGAGGAAATTTAAGAATCTAAACAAAATTCTTGCCTGGGGGCATGCAAGGGTAATTGAGAATATTCTCCACAAAGTTGTATGTTCCAGAGCTATAGCAGACAAATTCGGGAATGAAAAATTTATAAGGGAAGCTTTAATGAAAAAAGGGAAAAAGATACACTTGGAGCAGAGAGAGAGGGGGGAGGAAGATCTTGCAGTTGCTTGTGCTTCAATACTTGCAAGAGCTGGTTTTCTTGAGGGGCTTGAGAAAATTTCAAAAACTTATAACATAAATTTAATCAAAGGCTCATCGGAGGAAGTGGTTAAACTGGCAAAGAAAATTATCACTGAATACCCTTCAATTCCTCTTACAGAGATCGCAAAGGAACATTTCATTATAACTAAAAAAATAAGGGCCTAGTCTCCTCTCTACAAAAGCCCTCTTTTCTTAAGGAGTGGTTCTACCTTAGGTTCTCTTCCTCTAAATTTCTTGTAAAGAATCATAGGGTCTTCTGAACCACCTTTTTCAAGGATGTTTTTCCTGAAAGATAAAGCAGTTTGAGAATCAAAAATTCCCTTCTCTTTGAATGCTTCGAAGGCATCTGCATCGAGGACCTCAGACCATATATAACTGTAATATCCAGCTGAATACCCACCCGAAAATATGTGCTGGAAATTTGTGCTCCTATATCGAACAACAATTTCAGGAATCATTCCAATCCTCTTCATGGATTCCTCTTCAAATTTTATGGGATCAAGCTCCTTTGCATCCTCAAGTATATGGTAATCCATGTCGAGAAATGAAGCTGCAAGGTATTCAACAGTTGCAAAACCTTGATTGAATTTCCTCGAGTTTTTAAGCTTCTCAATAAGTTCGGATGGGATTGCCTCTCCTGTCTGATAGTGCTTTGCATAGACCTTTAAAACTTCAGGCTCTAAAGCCCAGTTCTCCATAATCTGAGATGGAAGTTCAACAAAATCTCTTGGAACAGCTGTCCCTGAGAGGGTTGGGTATTTGCATTTTGAAAGGAGTCCGTGAAGAGCATGACCGAATTCATGGAATAAAGTCTCCACCTCTTCTATGCTAAGAAGCGCTGGTTTATCCGATGAAGGTTTTGTAAAATTACCCACATTTACGATTACTGGATGAACCATTTTTCCATCGAGCATTGATTGTTTTCTGAAACTAGTCATCCATGCACCACTCCTCTTGCTCTCCCTTGGAAAATAGTCAACATAAAATATTCCAATGTGGGAACCATCAGCCTCTTTAACCTCAAATACCTTTACATCCGGATGATATTTTGGGATGTCTTTTCTTTCCTCGAATTTTATTCCATAAAGTTTGTTTGCAACATAAAAAGCACCTTCAATGCAATTTTCAAGTTTAAAATAAGGTCTTAACATTTCCTCATCGATAGCATATTTTTCCTTTCTAACTTTTTCAGCATAATACCACCAATCCCAAGGCTCCAGTTTAAAATTATTCCCTTCCTTATAAATCATATCCTGAAGCTCCTTAGCCTCTTTTTTTGCAACCTTCAGTGCTGGCTCCCAGATCTTTTTTAGAAGCTCGTAAACCTTTCCAGGAGTTTTTGCCATATTTTCCTCAAGGATTAAATGGGCATGGGTTTTGTAGCCGAGGAGCTTAGCCTTTTCAATTCTAAGAGCTATTATCCGAGATATTATCTTTTTATTATCTAGCTCATCATCATTGTTTCCTCTATTTATGTATGCCTTAAAAATCTTCTCCCTTAGCTCTCTTTTTGATGAGAACTGAAGGAATGGAATCAAACTTGGTTTTTTGAGGGTGAAAACCCATTTCCCCTCATGGTTTCTTTCCTTAGCTGTCTCAGCAGCCGATTGGATTACTGAAGGTGGAAGCCCTTCAAGATCTTCTTTATTTTCTATAACAAGTTCAAATTTGTTCTCTTCCTTTAAAACATTTTCTCCAAATCTGACAGAGAGGAGAGAGAGCTCCTGGTTTATCTCCATCAGACGAGCCTTCTTTTTATCATCAAGATTTGCTCCACCTCTTACAAAATCTTTGTAATATTCCTCGACGAGCTTCTTCTGTTCCTGATTCAAATTGAGTTTTTCACGGTTTTCATAAACTACCTTAACTCTCTTGAAAAGTTCAGGATTCATTCTTATCTCATCCCTATGTCTTGCGAGCATTGGGGCTACTTCTTTAGCAATTTTCTGCATATTATCATTTGTCATGCATCCGTTTAGAACATAGAAGAGATCCACTACTCTCTGGAGGAGAGAGCCGCTTTTTTCGATGGCTTCAATTGTATTTTCAAAGGTTGGAGGCTCAGTATTTTTAGCAATTGATTCAATCTCCTTTTTCTCAATCTCAATTCCAGCTTTTATAGCAGGAAGAAAGTGCTCTTCCTTTATCTGGTTAAAGGGTGGAACACCATAAGGAGTGTTAAATTCCTTTAAAAGGGGATTTTCACTTTCCTGAGATAGAGCAAATGGAATTAGCAAAAAGATTAAAAATAATGGAATATAAATTCTCATTATAAAAACCTCCTCAAAGCAAAATTTAAAAAAAATTATACTATATTTTTAAAAAAACAAGAAAATAATTTAATAATTTTATGGTTTCCTTGAGAAGAATTGAGATTTTTGATATATTGAAAATTTATGAGTATTATAATGGTTCCAAAAAAGATTTTCTTAACAAAGGGAATGGGAAGGCATAAAGAGAAGCTCGCTTCCTTTGAGCAGGCTTTGAGGGCAGCTGGAATAGCTCCATTCAATCTTGTAAAAACCTCTTCCATATTTCCTCCTGGATGCGAGCTGATTTCTAAAGAAGAAGGTCTGAAGCTTTTAAAACCAGGGCAGATTGTTTTCTGTGTCATGAGTGAGAATTCTACTGATGAACCTCACAGATTGATCTCTGCTTCTATAGGTCTTGCAATTCCAAAGGATAAGAATACCTATGGTTATCTATCAGAGCATCACAGTTTTGGTGAAAAGGAGGAGGATGTAGGGGATTATGCAGAAGACTTAGCAGCTTCAATGCTTGCAACGACTCTTGGACTTGAATTTGATCCTGAGCAGAGCTGGGATGAAAGAAGAGGACTTTTCAAAATCTCTGGCAAAATTGTTAGAACAAAAAACATTACCCAGACTGCTATGGGAAAGAAAGGTTACTGGACAACAGTTATTGCCACAGCAATATTCATTACTTAAATCTTGGGAAATTAGCGGATAACAAAAGGAAGATAAAGAATGGAAATAATGACAGATTTCCAGAAAAAATTGATGGATAAGAAGAAATCTTCAATCAAAAAATATATGGAGATATTTGTTGGAGAGAAAGGATTTTTTTATTTCTTAAAATTTGAGCTAATAACAACCTTTTTTGGTGGACTTGGTGGCTCTTTAGGTCTTTTTTTAAGGAAAATTTTTTATCCTCTTATATTCAAAAAAGTTGGAAAAAATTGCGTTTTCGGAAAGAATATTACTCTGCGTCAGCCCCATAAAATAGTTATTGGAGACAATTGTATAATAGATGATTTCTGTGTTCTTGACGGGAAGAGTCATCATGATGTTAGTATATTAATTGGAAACAATGTTTTTTTGAGTAGAAATTGTGTCCTTTCCTGCCATTTTGAAAAGATAGAGATAGGGGATAACTGTGACATTGGTCCCAACAATTTGTTCCAAGCTGGAGGACCTATTAAAGTTGGAGACAATGTTATCACTTCTGCTTATTGCTATTTTGTCGCATCAACAAGAAAAATTGAAAGGATTGATATCCCCATTATTGCGCAGGGAACAATTTCAAAGGGAATTGAAATAGAGGATAACTGCTATCTGGGAGCCTTTGTGATGGTAAATGACGGTGTCAAAATAGGAAGAGACACTGTTATTGGAGCTGGTTCTATTGTTTTAAAGGATATCCCTGAATTTACTGTTGCCTTTGGAACACCCGCAAAAGTTGTCCGTTCAAGGATTGAAGGCGAAAAGAATTGAAAAGATTCCTTCATATTCTTATAAGATTTATAATAAGTGCCTCTCTGATAATTTTTGTTTTTTCTAAGAGCGACCTCAAGAATGTTTTAAATTGTCTAAGGGAAGCAAATATTCCTCTTCTCATCTTCTCACTCTTCCTTCATTTTGTGGGTGTCCTCCTTGGAAGTAGCAGGTGGAGGGTTCTTCTTGAATCATATGGAATAAATGTACCCCACAAAGATTTATACAGACTTTATATGATAGGCTCTTTTTTCAATACATTTCTTCCCACATCAGTTGGAGGAGACGCTATCAGAATGTATAAGGTTTCAGCCCTCACAGATAAAAGGGCTCAGGCTGTCACTTCAGTTCTTATAGAAAGATTTATAGGAATGCTAATTCTTTACATAATTTCCTTTTTTTCCTTTATTTTCTATTTTGGCTTTAAAAAGGAGAAAGAATTATTTCTCGCAATTGTTATTCTCCTTTTTGCTTCCATTGGATTTATAATTTTCCTTTTCAGTACCCTCTCAGAGAAAATTATAAAAATTGTTCCTTCTTCACTCCTTAAAGAGAAACTTGACAAAATTCATTACTCCTTAAAATATCCTGTTAAGGATCCAAAAAATCTTTTTAAAGTTTTCACCTATACAACCCTTCTCCAGATTAATGTGGTAATTTATTTTTTTATAATCTCCATTGCAATCAAAATGAAACTATCTATTATCTATTTCTTCATTCTTATTCCGATAATTCTTACGGTAACAATGCTACCCATAACAATTGGAGGAATAGGAT
>CAZFCI010000308.1:0-1890 GCA_964517525.1 uncultured Clostridia bacterium
GGATAATGGAGAGCTAAAGCCTGAAAACCTTTCTAAAAATAGCCCTGAATTAATTTTGAAAAGGGATTCTTTCAAAAAGATCAGATTGATTCAGAATAGCGAAAAACACTTTACAATAGAGCTCGATCTCACTTCCGAAAATATAGAGAAAATTGCAAAAGTTATGTCTTTGAATGTAGGCAAGAGAATTGCTTTTATGAAGGGTACTCGTATATTATTTGCTCCAGTTATTTTAGGACCCCTCACACAAAAAAGAGTAGTTATTGAATTGATATCGATCAGAAGAGAAGATGCTGAATCTATTGTAAAGGCCTTTGAAAAACCTTTTGAATTTTACGACAGTCGTTGTTATAAAAGCATTGCTAATACAGAATTGGGTAAAGGTTATCAGTTAAGGGACGAGGGCAAAATCGATGAAGCAATTAAAATATTCAAGGAGGAATTAGCTAAAGCCAAAGATTCGAATAAAAAGATTTTCCTATACAATGAAATAGCCATTTGCCACATGTTGAAAAGTGAGACATTTTCTGTCTCACAAATCTACAAAAGACTTATTGACGAAGCCTATGAAGTCACTTTAGAAAATTATAAAATCATTTCACAAGCTTATTTTTTTCTTTATTTATTTGAAAAAAGTCAAAAACACTTCGATTTAGCCGAAGTATATTTTCAAAAAGTAGTGGAAACACTGGAACACATAATAAAGTCTTTTCCCCTTACCACCTCTGCGGATGAAGCCAATTTAGCATTAGGAGAATATGCTCTAATTAGAGGAAACATCAAAGAGGCTCAAAAGAGAGCATCCATTGCAAAGATTGGAGTACTCAAATGTCGGGGAATACTTCTGAGTGGATTGTGTTATGAATGGCTAAAAGATTTCGAGAAGGCAGTAGAAGAATATGATGAGCTTCTGAAACTTTCTTCATGTTCCGAAGAGAAAAGAATCGCTCTTGAATTTATAAATAATTTGAAAAAAAACAAAAGCAATGTTGAAGAGTTTTTATCCGCATTCGAAAATTTAATAAGTTCCGGAAATGGAAAAAATTGAGATGAGAACATTTATTTTAAGTAAACTATTGCTCCTATTAATTCTTTTATTTTCTTGCGGTCGCAACAGCCAGTATGAAAAAGCTATTGATTATTTTTACTCATTAGAGAAGGGAAAAACATATGTATATAGGTCGTATCATCCAGAAGGATTTACAATGGAAAGGAAGATAGTGGATATAATTCCTAAGAAAAACATTAAAATAGTAAAAATAATCGAGACCATAAAGGAAGAAGGTAGGTCTGGGATAAAAGGACATAATTATTATACGCTTGAGATTAAGGATAATGTTATAAAAGGTAGGAGAGGAAAATCTCACAAAGAAAGTATCTTGCTTAAAGGACCGATAAAAATTGGCACGAAATTGAAAGTGAAAGGATATAAAATTGAGGTGGGGAGATTGGAGGAGACTAAACAGAAATTTGGAAAGTGTCCGCCTGAGAACAAAAGGCTTGAAAACTTCAGAGTGGAAAAAGAAAAGAAGACCAAACATAAGTTAGAAGTGCGGATAGTTGGGTTCAAGGAAATAGAAATATTTGGCAAAAAAAGGAGATGTATTATGGTTAAGACTTATTTTAGAGCAGATTCATTGGTTTACCCAATTACATCTATTTGGTGTAAAGGCATTGGTTTAGTAGAAGATATCTCACCTGACAAGGCAATTCTGAGAAAGATAGAAAGGATAGAATAATATAAATTTACATCTGGAATAAGAATAATGAATATGAGATAATGGATTCTTTGGGGAATGCAGTGGAGAGGTATCAGCAGGGAATGACAATAGATGGGATAGAAGGAAGGCAGATGGGGCAGTCTTCTCTTTCAGACAGATACATAAAGGA
>CAZFCI010000309.1:0-18445 GCA_964517525.1 uncultured Clostridia bacterium
GCATTAATAATATCAAGAATTTTCTGGGAATTGGCTTGATTTATTATTTCTCTAAAATTATAAAGAGTCAAGGGTGGAAGTTTAGCTATCTTTTCTGCCATCTCCAATTCAGTAAAAGAAGCCTCGTTGAGCTCTGAAAAAATCTCAATTATTCTTTTATTTCTTTTCTTTAAAGCAAAAAATATTGCGCCCAATGCTCCTACAACTGGAACCCATTCTGAAATAGTAATCCCGATGACACCAAGAGCAGATAATACCTGTTTGAGATGTTCACGGATATGCAAAAGAATTGAAGAACCAAGTTCCATTAGTCTTGATTTTTCCTCACTTTTGAACCATTGAATAAACCTGGAGAGCTTACACTCTTCAGGGGAAAAAATGGAAAGAAGGGCAAAGGGAGCATAGGAGAAGTAATGATATTTTTGGAAGAGCTTCATTTTAAAAGGCTTGAAAACTTTCTCAAGCTTTTCATGCTCAAAGTTGTATCCATATTGGCATTTTGGAAGCCATTGAGAAGGGTTTTCTTTATTTATTTCTTTTTTAATCTTTTCTTCTGCCTCTTTTTCAAAAATTTCAAATTTTAAAAAGTTAAATTTGATCCTATCAAAAATGTTTTTTATAAGAGATTCTTCCTCTCTAAAAAGATATTCCAATCTATATGGTGTCGTTGAGATGTAAATTGCTCTGCATTTATTGAACAAATCAAAAAATCTTTCGAGGAGCTCTTTCTCCTTACACTTTACAAAAACCCTATAAAAATCGTCAATAATCAAAGTCCTTTCCGAGAGTTCATTTTCTCTTAATTGATTCAATTGGGATGGCTCAATGGCTTTAGTTTTTTTCTTTATAATATTTATGTCAGAAGTTAAAAACAGCGTTTTCACATTTTCTTTATCAAGTCTTGGAATTAGATTATTGATTAACTCATATGTCTTTCCCACAGATGGAGCACCAAGAAGGACAACACTCTCCCCTTTCTGGAGACTTGAAGCACTTTCTACAAAAATATTGGCTTTTTCTGACATTATTCCCTCCTTCAACTAAGCTCTCCATGATTTTTCTCGTATTAAAATTATAATTTTCTCTAAGGATTGTCAAGCATTAGATTTTATCGATTTTCTAAGAGGGCTTTTTGAAACCAAATTCTAACAGCTCTCAGCTACTGAATAATTTTCAGAGTTCTACGAATAATTTTTGGGAAAGGCTCATACTGGAAGAAATATAAATTGTCCTTTTGATCAACTTCAATAAGATTCTCTTTCACTTTTAACGAGCCAAGAAATCTTCCTTTAGCATCAAAAAAGTCGAGGAATTTTCCCTTATTTTCTCCTCCCGAAACATCAATGAAATTTACTATAATTCCATTTTTTAAGATAAATGTTGGACCTGAGATATCATAAATTTCAATTCGGGCTCCTCCACCTTTTATTTCTATCTTCGGAGGCTTTAGAGGAAAATCCCTTCTAATTTTTCTTAAACAATTCCCCTTTAAATTGTATTCCCTTATTTCATATCTATCTGGAATAGAAAGGAAAATTCTATTCTTAGATTTATTTAAACCCATCATCATGCCAAGCATTCCCCCTGAAGAGAGTTCAGGACCATAAGAGTATTTATCAGGAAAATCGCTTAAAAATTTTCCGTCCTCTGACCAGAATTCAGCAGTATAGCCAAATTTACCTCTGGCAAACAAAGAAACCAGGACTCTTCCATCATTTAAAAATTCAATGTTAGAAATCATTTTCTGAGGTTTCAAAGTTGAAAGGTATTTACCATCAGGGCTGAAGAAATGGATTTTAAAAAAGTAGTCCAGAACAGCAACATTATTCCTACTTGCAATTTTTATTTTGTAAGGTCTCTCAAACTCTCCAGGACCCTGACCTCTCCTACCAATCTTCCATAAAAATTTCCCATTTTTATCAAACTTTAAAACCCTGAAATTTCTTGAATCGAGAATGTAAATGTTCTCTTCTGAATCAATGGCAATTTCAAGCATGCCTCCAAAAATCAGGTTCTCATCTCCTTCTTCCAAACCAAGAGAAAGGGTATCCGAAAATAGAACCTTCTTTCCAATGTCCTCTCCCCATATTCCCTTTCCTTTACTCTCCACAACAGTTATACCATCCTCTTTATATATTTTCCCATTCCATTCTTCTGAGGAGAGAGATGGGAAGATAGAAATAATTAAAAGTATCATAAATTTTTTTAATTTTAACATTAGCCCTCCTTCAGGATTCAATTATAGCTTATAAATTCCCATTTTAAAATTAGAGAATCCTCTCCCAGTCTCAGTGGAAAATTAGGGCTGAGATTATAAAGATTAGAAGAAGGAATAGAATAATGGAGAAGAAGGGTTTTTTGATTAAAACTTCAGGCTCATCCGCAAGGACTTTGTCCTTTGACATTCTCAAGAATATCCATGCTATTAAGGCAAGGAAGAAAGGGGTTGAAAGGATGAAGGTTATAATTCTTTCTTTCAAGGAAAACCAGATGAAGAGAACGAAGCATAAAAAGGCTGAAGAGGCTATGAAGAGAAAAAGGGATTTATAAGAGTAGCCTGAAAAGGATTTCCTGTAGGCTTTTGCCCTTTCAATCCCAAGATTTTTTAACTCTGATAGTCTCTTGGCAGATAGAAGGAAATTCCCTGCAAGCCAGAAAAGGAGAAGGAGAAGAACAGGTGGGAATTCTCTCCCTCCTGCGGAGAACCAACCTATTAAAAGTCTTATTGGATTATTTACAGATTCTGATATGGAATCAAGGAAAGGAATGTCCTTTAATCTTATTGGTTTTATGTTATAAAAAATTCCAGCTATGAAGAGAAGGAGAAGGGAAAAGGTCACCCAGAAAGAAAAATATATGATGGAGATTGAAACTGAAAATATAAAGAGGAAAAGGGCAAGGAGAATTAGTTTTCCCTTTTTGACTTCACCTCTAACAAGGGGTCTCTCCTTTTTCAAAGGATGATGAATGTCAAAGGGAGCATCAGCAATTTCATTTATTATATAGTTTAGAAAGGAAATTGATAGGGTAAGAATAAAGGCAATGGACGAATCGAAAATCCCGTGGAAGAAATTGCATGAATTTATTGGGATTCTATTAAGTAGAAGATAGAAATATGTTCCAACAAAGATGGCAAGGCTTCTGGGCCATCTTTCAATCCTCATGGCTCTCAAATAAGGGTTCTTAATCATATTTTCCTCGCATAAACTTCAAGGGAATCCATTAAAGGAAGAATTATTGGAATTCTTTTGAAAACTGGTTTTAAAAATCTTGAATTTGCAATTTTATTTAGGAGTTTTATTCTTGATACAATGTAGTAAAGGGAGAATCTCCACTTGTATCTTTTTAATTTTACAATCTCAAATCCCTTTGAGCGGAGGAGATGGAATAGAGATTTTTTTGAAAAAAATCCAATGTGGGCGGGTCTGAAATGCCACCATTTCTCACCCATTACCTTTGCTGTAAAACTTTTAATATCAGGAGTTACTACAACAGCTGCTCCGCCCCTTTCAAGGATTCTCCATACCTTTTCAATAACCTCCTTTGGATTTGAGACATGCTCAATTATGTCAATAAGACATACAACTTTGAAAAAATCCTCAGGAAACTCAACCTCTGAAAAATCTCCCTGAACAATTTCGATTCCATATCTTCTTTTTGCCTCATCCACAGCCCATTTACTAAGTTCAACTCCGTAAACATCCCATCCTTCTTTTTTTGCAAGATTCATCATAATTCCTGTTGCACTTCCCACATCAAGAAAGGAGCCTTTATTTTTTAAAATCCTATCAAGGGTTTTCAAAATACTTCTGAAGTTTCCCCCTCTTCCCTCCTCCTCTTCAACATATTCAGGATCAACAATTCTCTCATATATTTTTGAAATCTCAACAGGAGGGAAAGGATTTGAGAATATGAATTCACAATCTTTGCACCTTAAAAGATCCCAGTGTTTTCCATATTGATGGTCTGTAATTTTGAACTCCTCAACATTCACAGATTTAATTTTACCCTTCTTCCATGTTTCCAAATTTTTTGAGTTACACAAGGGGCAATTTTCCATTTTTAAAAGGATATTTATAGCATAAATTTCTTTATATTAAAACCCCTACTTAAAAATGGAGTTTCAAAAAATCTTCTCTACCCTCTTCCCCTTAAAACACTCTTTCTAAAACCGTATAGGGTATAAATGGAAAGGCCAATGATAAGCCAGATTCCAAATCTCACCCATGTAACCCATGGTAGAGAAATCATTAGATATAAATTTGATAGAATTCCAAGAATAGGAATTAAAGGGACAAGGGGGGTTTTGAAGGGTCTTGGTCTTTCTGGCTCTTTATATCTTAGGATTATTATCCCTATGTTTACAAGGACAAAGGCAAATAGGGTTCCAATATTTGTAAGCTCAACAGCCTCATTTATGTCAACAAAGGCAGAAAAGAAGCCTACAAAAACACCTGTCCATATTGTTGTAACATGAGGGGTCTTGAATTTAGGATGCACTGATGCAAAATATTTCGGGAGAAGTCCATCCCTTGCCATAGAAAAGAAAATTCTCGGCTGACCAAGCTGGAAAACAAGAAGAACTGCAGTTGTAGCAACAATAGCTCCAAAGGAAACAACTCCTGCGACCCAGTTGAGTTTTATTGCGTTCAGGGCTGTTGCAAGGGGTTCTGCAGTTGCAAGCATTGAGAAGGGAACAATTCCAGTAAGAACAAGGGTTACAGCTATATATAAAAGAGTTGTAATTACAAGGGAGCCAATAATTCCTATTGGCAAATCCCTCTTAGGATTTTTTGTCTCCTCAGCAGCTGTAGTTATTGCATCAAAGCCAATATATGCAAAGAAGACAAGGGCAGCTCCTGTCATTATCCCCTTCCATCCATTGGGAGCAAAGGGGGTCCAGTTTTCTGGTTTAACATAAAAAGCTCCTATTGCTATAAAAAGAAGAAGGATCCCTATTTTTATTGCAACCATTAGATTGTTGAAAATGGTGCTTTCCTTAATTCCAATTACAAGAATGACTGTAAGGAATGCAACAATGGCAACAGCAGGAAGATTAAAGACAATTGGAATTCCGAAAATTTGGGGAGCACTTTCAATTATTCCTTCCCTCAATGCTGTTCTATAATCCACAACAAGATAGATTGGTATGTCAATACCGAAGCCTCTAAGAAATTCCTTGAAATAACCAGCCCAGCTCACGGCAACTGCGACATTTCCCACTGCATACTCAAGAATTAAATCCCATCCGATTATCCATGCTACAAGCTCTCCCATTGTTGCATAAGAATATGTATAGGCAGAACCAGCAATGGGAATCATTGATGCAAATTCAGAGTAAGCAAGGGCAGAGAAACCACAGGCAATTGCAGTGATTATAAAGGATATTACAAGGGCTGGACCAGCTCCAATGTGGTGGGCAGAACCAGCCGCTGCTGTTCCTGTTACTGCAAATATCCCTGCTCCAACAATCGCACCAATTCCAAGGGCTGTTAGTTCAACAGGTCCTAAAACCCTTTTCAACTTATGTTCTGGTTCTTCTGCCTCTTTTAAGCTCATCAAGGGTCTTTCTGACAAATAAAGTTTTTAAACTCATATGTTAATCTAATCCAAAGGCTATTAATTGTCAATTATTTAATATTTTTTAAAACAGATTGGGGAATAAGATTATAAAGATTGTTCCTATTATTCCTGCCATTAGTCCATATAAAATTGAAGGGAGAAGGTTCTTTTTTATTATAATCCCTTCCTTACCAATTATTCCCAATGTTGCACAAACTGCAACAACATTGTGAACGCAAATCATGTTTCCAACAGCTCCTCCAATAACCTGAAGGGAAAGAATTAAAGTTCTTGAAAGTCCAAGAATTCCGGCTGTTGCGAATTGGAATCCTGAAAACATTATGTTTGAGACTGTGTTACTTCCAGCAATGTATGCACCAAGAATTCCAACAAATGGGGAGAAAAGAGAGTAAAATTTTCCTGTTAAGGATGCAATCCCTTTTGCAATCATTACAATCATTGAACTCATATGGAATGGATTTTCCGATGTGTAAATCATTGTCTGGGAAAGGGCGAGGGCAAATAGGAGGGCAATTGAGGCAGGAGCCAATCTTTTTAAAGTTTTAACCCATGCAATTTTTATCTCATTTTTCCCCATTTTAAATATTAAATTCGATAATAAAACAACAAAAATGAAGTAAATGCCTGGATTGTTTAGTATTTTAAAAGATTGGGAAATGTTGGTTCCTAATATTCCTCTCCAGCCAATCACAAGATTTTCTTCAACGATTTTTTTAATTCCAGGAAAAGCCCTTGTGAAGAAAAGAATTAAAGAAATTAGAAGGTAAGGGGTAAAAGCTTTAATTGTAGAAACATATTTTCCCCCTTCCTCAATAGAGATTTTTTGAGATGAAAATTCATAAATTTTACTTACCTTTACAACCCTTGATTTGAGCAAAAGATAATAGATTAGGATTCCAAAAATCGAGCCAAGTAGAGAGGGGAATTCAGGACCCAATAGAAAAGCAGATATTGTGTAGGGGAGAGTGAAGGAAAGTCCAGCAAGAATAGCGGGAACCATTGCACCTTTAAAATCTCCCTTTTTCCCGCCTGTCCATTTAATAAGAAGAAAGAGGGCAAGAAGGGGTAAGAAAGTTCCTATTATTCCGTGAATTATTGCAACATAACGGGTGAGAAGGAAATTTATCCAATAATTAAATTCAATCCCTGAAAGGGAAAAGACCTTCTGGAGTTCTTCTGTTTTTAGGGAGCCTCCCACCCCTCCCCAAACAGGGATACCAATGCATCCAAAGGAAACCGGAGTTGAGTTAAAGATAAGAACCAAGCATGCTGAAATAATTGCAGGGAATCCCATTCCAAAAAGTAATGGACCAACAATCGCTCCCGGTGTTCCAAAACCCGCAATCCCCTCAAAAAATGCACCAAGAAGCCAGGCTAAATTTGCCTGAATCCTTCTATCTTCACTCATCCCCATTACAGTTTTTGATATTGTTCTGATTGCTCCTCCCTCGAGCATTGTGAAATAAAGAAGAACAGCTCCAAAAACAATGATAAGAATGTCAAAGGCAATTATAAAACCTTTTAAAGTTGCACCAGCTATCCAATTTATGGGAGTTTTCCAGAAAAGGAAAGCAAGGATAGAAGCTGAAAGCCATCCCAATGGCATTGCTTTAAAAGCAGGTAAAGAAAAACGAATCATTAGAAAGAGAACTACAAGGATTGGAATAAGACCAAGGATAGCGCCTGAAAAAGTAGAGAGAGACATTTAAAAAAGCTTCCCTGGATTCAATATATAATTTGGATCGAACTCCTCTTTAATCCTCTTCATCAATTCCCACTCCTTCCTCTTTGTCATTTTCAGAAGTTCCTTTTTGAGGAAACCAATTCCATGTTCACCACTAACAGCTCCTCCAAGCTCCCAAGCTTTGATGGCAATAATCCTTAAAATTTCCTCCGCAACATTTTTCCACTCTTCAGGAGATAATTTTTCTGGCTTCATGGGAGCAGGATGAAGATTTCCATCACCTGCATGACCTGCAACAGGTATTCTGACACTGAAATCCCTTGAAATTTCCTTAATAAAATCCATCATTTTTGGAATTTCAGAGGATGGGACTACAACATCTCCAGAGAGAACATAGGGATCAACACTCTTTATGGCTTCTATCCAATTCCTCCTGATCTTCCATATCCTTTCTGAACTTGCTTTTTCAGTAGAGGCGATTACATTTATAGCGCCAATTTCAGAAAGTATTTTTGATAATCTATCTCCTATCTCATAAAGCTGATTCTCGTCTTTTTCCTCAAACTGGACAATAAGAAATGCCTCTTCATTCTTCCCTAAAGGGAGGGGAATTTTATTGAATTCTTTTCCAATCTCTACAGAGATTCTATCAATGAACTCCATGGATGAAGGAATACTCCCTGCTCCGGTTATTATCTTTTCAATGCTTCCAATTGCTGACTCATTGCTTTCAAAGGAAATGAAGAAATCTATTGTTCTACCAGGAAGAGGAATAAGATTTAGAAAAATTTTTGTAAATACTGCCAGAGTCCCTTCTGAACCCACAAGGAAGCCTAAGAAATTGTATCCACTGGAATCTTTCCTCCTCTTCCCTCCAAACTGGACAATCTCACCATTGGGAAGGACTGCCTCTATACCCAAAACATGCTTCCCGGTGTTTCCATATTTTATAACTCTTCCACCTCCTGCATTTGTTGCTACATTCCCTCCAATAAAACTTATCTCAACACTCATCGGATAACCTGCATAGAATAATCCTTCCTTTTCAACAATTTTGCAGAGGTCATTTGTTATCATCCCTGGCTCAACAACTGCCACCATATTTGTTTTATCAATCTCAATCAACTTATTCATTCTTTCGAGGGAAAGGAGAATTCCTCCGTAGATTGGAATGCAACCTCCTGAAAGACCACTACCAGCACCCCTTGGAGTCACAGGAATTCTCTCCCTGTTGGCAATTTTTAATATTTCTGAGATATGACCCGCTTTTAGAGGTTTTAAAACAATTTCTGGAAAGGAGGAGTAGAATTTTCCCGACTCATCCCTTGAATAATTTTCAAGAGATTCCCTATCCCCATAGATTAAATTTTTCTCCCCAACAATTCTTTCAAACTCCTTTACAAGGGAGCTGTTTAATTTTCCGAATTCCATAGCAATAAAGAGTATAAAAACAAGCAAATATTGTCAAGTGGTTGTTGGGCACTCCCCGAAGGATTTTTTGCTATTTCTTGGATATTCTGATACACTTTTCTTTTATTTCGTTTAAGGAGGAAATTAGTGAAGAAGTTACTTTTAGTTTTTTTGTTTTTTGCGTTAATCTTCTTTCCTGCTTGTAAAAAAACAAAAGTTGCTAAACCTTCCAAGCTCGAAACTGAAAAGGAAAAGGCAAGTTATGCAATTGGATTTGATCTTGGAAAAAATCTCAAAAAATATTCAGAAGACATCTCCCTTGAAAGTATGATAAAGGGAATAAGAGATGGAATAAGTGGGCAAAATTCAATTCTTACAGAAGAGGAGACCAAAAAAACTCTGACAGAATTTCAGCAAAATCTTTTAAAAAAGGAAACGGAGAGAAGAAAGGAACTTGCAATCAAGAATAAAGTTGAAGAAGAAAAATTCCTTGCTGAAAACTCGAAGAAGGAGGGAATTGTAACCACTGCCAGTGGTCTTCAATACAAGGTTATAAGGGAAGGGAACGGTCCAAAACCAACCCTTGAAGATACAGTTAAAGTTCATTACAAAGGAACCTTTATAAATGGAAAGGAATTTGATAGCTCCTATAAGAGAGGCGAACCTGTAACCTTCCAGCTAAAAAATATGATTCCTGGATGGATTGAGGCTCTCCAAATGATGAAAGCAGGTTCTAAATGGCAAATTTTCATCCCCTCTGCCCTCGCCTATGGTGAACAGGGCGCTGGAGACATTATTGAGCCAAATTCCCTCTTAATTTTTGAAGTTGAACTTCTTGAAGTAGAAAAAGCTTCTGGAAAGTAAAAGGAATCTCAAACAAAAGACTAATTAAAAGGGTTATTTCTTTTCTTTAACTCTTCCGTATTTATCCTCGAGTCTTACAACATCTTCGAGATGGGGGGTTGAGACTTCAAAAACAAAACATTCCTCAATTGCCTTCATTCTATGCTTGATGCCAGGTCTTATCCTGTAGCTGTCACCAGGAAGAAGCCTTCTCTCCTTCATTTCTCCGTCTTCTTCCACATCAAGGAGCATTTCACCTTCAAAGAGGTAAATTGTTTCATCCTTTATTCTGTGATATTGAAGAGATAACATCTCTCCTTTACAGATTTTCAAAACTTTTCCCACATAATGCTCAGTGTGGGCAAAGAGTATCTCATATCCCCAGGGTTTGTCAATCTTTTTCATTTACATCTCCTTCAAAGCTTCTCCAAAATTAGATTCAATCTCTCTTAGCAATAAACTCTCCATTTTTTCAGGAGATTCTTCAAATGCTTTCTGGACAATCTCTTTAGCTTTTTTCATCTCTATTTTTCTGAGAGCTCTTTTTACTATAGGGATATATAAAGGATTCATACTGAAGACATTTATACCCATTCCAAGAAGGATAATTGCATAGAGAGGTTCTGATGACATCTCTCCGCAAACATATACCATTTTCCCGTTTTTTTCACCTGATTCCTTTACAAATTTCAGTATTCTAAGGACAGAAGGATGCAAGGGGTTGTAAAGATATGACACATTCTGGTTTGTTCGGTCAATTGCAAGAGTGTACTGGATAAGGTCATTTGTCCCTATACTGAGAAAATCGGTGTTTTTAGCTATTAAATCAGACAGAAAAGCTGAAGCAGGGACTTCTATCATTACTCCTATTTCTATATTTTCATTGAAGGGAATCCCCTCCTTCCTCAAACTTTCCTTTACATCCTCAACTAACACTTTGAAATCCCTTAATTCTTCAAAGGAGGTCAGCATTGGAATGAGAATTTTTACATCTCCATAACTGGATGCCCTCAAAATAGCTCTAAGCTGGGGAATAAGAAGCTCCCTTCTTTTAAGCATAAGTCGTATTGCCCTTAATCCGAGGGCTGGATTTGTTTCCTTTTCTCCTTCATAAGAGAAAACCTTCTCCCCTCCAACATCGAAAGTTCTTATTACAAACCTTCTCTTGGATATTTTCTCTATTGCTTTTCTGTAATAGTTAAACTGGGACTCTTCACTCGGGAAAACCCTTGAGTTAAGAAGGAAGAATTCTGAACGGAAGAGCCCTATACCTTCTGCTCCATTTTTAATTGCTATCTCGGATTCCTCTGCCATCTCAATGTTTGCAAGGAGAGTGAAGGGGTAACCATCTGCAGTTCTTGATGGCATTTGCACTTCTGCAAGAGCTTCTTCCTTCTGCATTTCCATCTCTTTTTTTCTTTTATTTATTACAGTCAGAAATGAAGATGAGGGCTCTATCATAATTTCTCCGCTTCTTCCATCCACAACAATTTTATCTCCATTTTTGACCTTTGAAAGGAGTCCCTTCACACCTATAACAATTGCAATACCAAGACTTTTTGCAAGAATTATTGAATGGGCTGTTTTACTCCCTCTCTGGAGAACAATCCCCTTTAACCCATTCAATTCGAAAAGGGGAGGTATTTCGCTGGGAAGAAGGTCATAAGCTACAAGAACTATGTTTTGCTCTCCTTTCTGGGGAGGTTTAGGAGGTTGAAAATTAGATATTTTCTTTTGAATCCTACTTATTACATCACATATATCATATACCCTTTCCCTTATATACTCATCCTCTATTTTTTCAAATATTTTCAAGAATTTTTCCCTTACAATGGATAGAGACCAGCTTAATGTGTATCCCTGATTTATAGTGTTTTCAATCTCTTTTGTAAATTCCTGATCCTCAAGTAAGAGAAGGTGGGAATCAAAAACAAGGGAAGCTTCTGTGCCAACCTGTTCTGCTAATTTTTTCTTCATCTCCAATATGTCTTTTTTGACAGCTTGAATTGATTCTCTGAAAAATTTTATCTCCTCTTTTATCTCTGAAGGTGTGAGTTCCTTCTTCTTTGGAAGTATTATGGGAGCTTCCTTTATCCATACATTTCCAATGGCAATTCCTGGGTTTACAGGGACTCCTTTAATTGTTTCCATCACTCTTCCTCATAAAATTTTTTTTCTATTAACTCTTCAATTTCCTGGATAGCTTCTTCCTCATCCTCTCCCTCTGCCCTTATTATCAATTCCGAACCTTTTGATGCAGATAGCGTTAAAATTCCTAAGATGCTTTTCGCATTGACTTCTTCAGAATCTTTCAAAAGATGTATGGATGAGTTGAATTTTTTTGCAACATTTACAAGAAGAGAAGCGGCTCTTGCATGAAGTCCGAGACGATTTTTGAGAACAACCTTCTTTTCAATCATTTTTTACCTTTCTCCGAAAGGAGCTCTGAGGCAATTATTATCCCCCCAGCCCCAACCTTTTTAATTTCAGAAACAGCCTCTTTAATTGTTATATTCTTTGGAAGTTGAGAGAATTTGATAAGCATTGGTAGATTCACTCCTGTTATTATTTCTACCTTATTCCTTTCAAGAAAGCTGAAAGCAATGTTTGATGGAGAACCTCCGAATATATCTGTGAAAACTATGACCCCTTTGCCTCTTTCGGCTCTTTTAATACAAGCTTGAAGCTCATTTCTCGATTTATCAACATCATTGAACCATCCTATAGAAAGAACCTCGATAGGAGGGGTGTATCCGAGAATTGCAGATAGAACATCTAAAAGTTCCTTGGCAAGGGAACCATGGGTAACAACAACTCCTCCAATCATTTATTCTTTTCCTTTCAATTTATATTTTACTCCTTTCTTATGTCTCTATGGTAAATATAGGTATTATACCCATGTTTTTTGAGGAAATTTCCTAAAATTTCAGCAACTATAACTGAGCGATGCTTTCCTCCTGTGCATCCAAGGGAAATTGTAAGGTGTCTTTTTCCTTCTTTAATATATTTAGGTATTAAATAGCTTGTAAATTCTTCAAGTCTTCTTAGATAATCTTTCGTCTCATCAAAGGAAAGGACAAAGTCTCTAACCTTTTTGTTCTTCCCCGAAAGATTTTTAAGCTCTTCCTTATAAAATGGGTTGGGGAGAAATCTAAGGTCAAGGACAAGATCTGAGTCAGAAGGAATGCCCCACTTATAACCGAAAGAAATTATGGAAATGGTTATACCTTTCTCCTCACCGATTAACTTTCCTCTTATTAGCTCCTTGAGCTCAGAAACAGATAGATGGGATGTGTCTATTATCTCATCCGCAAGGTCCCTTATGGGACTTAGAAGCGCTCTTTCCTTCTCAATGCACTCTTTCAAGGGAAGGGAAGAGAAGAGGGGATGGGGTCTTCTCGCCTCCTTGAACCTTTTTAAAAGAACCTCGTTACTGGCTTCAAGGAAAAGCAAAATAATGTCATCTCTCTTTTTTTTAAGCTTTTTGTAAATTATCGGAAAATTCGTTGTGAAATCTCTACCCCTTATATCCACAACAAGAACAGCAGGCGGTGAAGATTCCTGTTTGTCGTAAAGTTCAATAAATTTAGGGATTAGTTCTGAAGGAATATTATCCACCCTGTAAAATCCAGAATCTTCAAAATAAACACTGATTACTGTTTTTCCTGAACCTGAGAGTCCAGTAATAATATAGTATTTTTTTGCCTTATTTTTTTGTTTTCCCATTTTTCAGATATTTTCTCTCAATTTTTTTGACGAGTTCCTTTGTAACATTCTTACCCTCTTTTCTCATTAGAAACTGTTTTACAGCCACTTCAATTAGAATTGCTGTATTCCTTCCGCTTGCAACAGGTATTCTCACCATGGGGAACTTTTCCCCCTCAATTTCAAACCATTCATCTTCCAATTTTAACCTATCCTCTTCCTTCTCATCCCATTTTGAAAGATTTATCACCAGCTCAATCTTTTTCTCATCAGTTACAGAGGAGACCCCAAAGATCTCTTTAATGTTTATTATTCCAAGCCCTCTAACTTCCATTAGATTTTTTGTTATGGAGGGGGAATAACCCACAATTTCATTTTTTCCTGTTCTTTTAATTTCAACAACATCATCCGAAACAATCCTGTGCCCCCTTGAGATGAGGTCAAGAGCACTTTCACTTTTTCCAAGACCACTTTCCCCTGTTATAAGAACACCAACCCCGAAAATATCCATTAATACCCCTGGAATCTTACTGGTCTTTCTTTTATTTACCATTACTTCCTGTGAATTCCTCCTCTTTAATTATTTCTAATATTTCCTGTTCATTTCTTGCCTTTATTATTCTCTTTGCAATGGAAAGACCCTTTTTAGCAAGATGGGCAATGAGGGCAAGAATCTGAAGATGTCTTGTAGGTTGATTCTCAGGAGTTATTAAAAAGAAGAAGACATAGGTTGGTTTTTTGTTTGTGGAATTGAAATCAACTCCTTCTTTTGATACAGCTATTGCAATGATAGGCTCTTCGAGATTTTTACTTTTACAGTGGGGAATTGCTATCCCATCTGCTACAGCGGTAGTCGCCTGATTCTCTCTTTCTATCAATTTATGGATAAGCTCCTTTTCATTTCCAATCAAATCTTTTTTCTTCAAAAACTCAACCACTTCCTTTATAATTTCATCTCTGCTTTTAGCTTTTACCTCTTTAACTATGAGGTCTTTCCTGATTAAATTACTAAGTCTCACTTTTATCTCAAAAATCGGGTTCTATAAGGGAAAGTCTTCCATCCTTGCTTTTGAAAAGAACAGCTATCCTTTTTGAATCAAGATTTCTGAAAACAAGTATCTCCTTTCTGTTGGATTTAAAGAATTTTATAGCCTCTTCAAGGGATATGGGCTTTGGGAAATAATCGTTACTTCTTGTTATCATTGATTCAGTTTCAATGGGTGCGGCCTCTGAAGGTAATGGTATTTCTGCTCTCCTTTTCTTCTTTATTACCTTATCTTTCCCCTTTTTTATCTGTTTTTCAATTGTCTCGAATGCTCTTCTCAAAGATACTGCCATTGAATTACTTTTTTCGGAAGCTATGAAGGATGAGTTCCTGTCTTTAACATTAAGTTCCACAATGTGATTGTGCCTCTCCACTATCATTGTAACGGTTGCTTCAATTATCTCTCCCTCTATTTTCCTCAACTTCTCAAGCCTTTTCATCGCAATATCCTTTAGGTTTTGAGGAATCTCAAAATTTCTACCGGTAAAATTTATCTTCATGATTTAACTCCTAAAAGATTTATTCTTTTTCTAATTGAGGCTGATGGAATTCCCAGTTCTTCTCTGTATTTTGTCACAGTTCTCCTCGCAATCTTTACCCCTTCTTTTTGAAGGATTTCAAGGATCTGATTGTCGGAAAAAGGATTATTTTTATCTTCTGATTCAATCAATTCCTTTATTCTATTTTTCAAATATACAGAGGATATCTTATCTCCGCTCTCTGTGTCTATTGCGCTGTGGAAGAAAAATCTAAGAGGGAAAACACCAAACTCCGTTGAGATACTTTTGTTGGCAATTGCTCTACTCACTGTTGACTCGTCAACCCCAATTTTATCTGCAACATCTTTCAACTTCATAGGCTTAATAAAGTCAACCCCCCCTTCAAGAAATTCCTTCTGTTGCTCCACTATCACCTCAGCTACCCTATAAATTGTCTTGTTTCTCATGTCAAGACTTTTTATGAACAACTCAGCATTTTTCTTCTTTTCCTTCAAAAACTTCTTCGTTTCTGAATCCAAATTCGGTTGTTTCAGAAGTCTAATATAGTAACGGTTAACCCTCAAACGAGGAATTCCTTCATCATTGAGGACAAGAGTGTAACCTTTATCTGTTTTATTTACAATTATATCTGCATTGGGATACTCCACATCCTCAAGATGAAATCCATAAAGGGGGAAAGGTCTTAATCTTTTTAATTTCTGGAGATTTTCCTTTAGCTCTTCGATACTCAGCCCAACTTCCTTCACCTTTTTAAATGAATCATGGGTTAGAAGTATTTGTGCGCATTTATTTATAAAATTTTGTAATGAAGGATCCCATGAAAGTTTGGTTTCTACCTGATAGGAGAGAAATTCTTCAAAATTAATTGCTCCTACACCGTCAGGCTCAAACTCCTTCATAATTCTCTTTCTTATTTTTTCAATCTTTTCAAGATCAATGCCTTCTCTTTTTGCAATCTCCTCAATTGGAGTTATGAGAAAACCTCTTTCATCAAGATTCTCAACTATTGTCTCTGCAATTTCCCGGTCTTCATCACTGAGATTTATCTTCTGGCATTGGTCATAAAGATGATCTCTAAGATTTTCTTGCTTCTTTAAATTCTCAAAGGGGTCTAAAGCTTCTTCTGAATCTGAGGACTCCCCAAAAAGTTCATTGATACTCAATTCAGAAAGAATTTTGTCAATTTCTTCATCTGTTACAATTTCATCTTCCTCCGATGTATCTTCCTCAACATAGTCCTCTCCTTCTGAAAGAGAACTGAGGCTTAGGGAAATCAAGTCAGTCAGATCCATTCCAGAGTATATATCAATTGGCTTTCTCTCATCCGCTTCAAGGAGAGGATTTGTGGATAACTCCTCCTCTATCAATTCCTTTATTTGAATTGCTGGAGCAGCGAGGAGCTTTAGATATGAACTTAAATGAGGAGAAAAAAATATTCTTTGAACAACACTTAATAAAATTCCTGAGCGAGTTCTTCTCATACTAAATCTCTACCCTTTCTCCTAAGTATCCCTTTCTCACCTCAGGATCTGAGGTAAGCATTGCAGGAGTTCCTTCTCTAAAGATAACTCCATCTTTTATAATATATGCTTTATCTGTAATTTTCAAGGTTTCCCTAACATTGTGGTCAGTTATAAGTATTCCCATACCCCTTTCCTTTAGTCCTTTTATTAATTTTTGGAATTCTGACACAGCTATTGGATCGATGCCTGTAAATGGCTCATCAAGGAGAAGAAACTTTGGCTCAAGGATAAGAGCTCTTGCAACCTCTACCCTTCTCCTCTCTCCTCCGGACAAAAGAACACCTTTCACATTCCGTAGATTTTCAATCGAGAATGCTTTCAAAATTCTCTCCACCTGCCTTTTCTTTTCAGAGAGTGGATATTTCATATCTTCTATTACTGAAAAGAGGTTCTCTTCCACAGTCAATCCACGGAATATGCTCGATTCTTGTGGAAGAAAACCAATTCCTTTCCTTGCTCTCTGGAACATGGGAAGAAAAGTAATGTCTTCACCATCCAGCTCAATCCTTCCATCATCAGGTTGGATAAGCCCAAGAATCATTGAGAATGTTGTTGTTTTACCTGCACCATTGGGTCCAAGAAGTCCGACAATTTCTCCTGTTTTTACTTCCAGAGATACCTTATTAACGACTTTTCTATTTCCATAGGATTTTGTGAGGTTGAAGGTCTGGAGAATCATTATCTCCTTTCCTTTATTTCAACTTCTGAAACATTCCCTTCAACTTTTATTTCTTTCTTATCAAGATCGATGAAAATTTTCCTTCCCTTCATTTTTCCTCTTTTCTCTTCCTTTATCGAAGGATTTCCTTCAAAGATAGCTTTTTTAGTTTTCAAATCAAGATAAAATTTTTCACCTTCTCCTTCCATTTCCTTTGAGGAAAATCTAACCCCTGATTTCCCTTCAATAAAATTGATCTCCCCTTCTTTGTCAAGACCTATTTTTATCAAATTCCCCTTAATTGAATAATCCTTTGTGTTCAATATTGCATCACCAGTCAAAATCAAAAAATTCTCCTCCTGCGAATATTCTGTTGAATCACAGTTCCCTGAAATTCTTTCATCCTTTGTTAAGAAAAGAAATTTTGTATCCTTTTTTGTTGAGAAATATCCCTTCTTTTTAGAAAAAATCAAATTGTCGCTTTTCAAAAATTGTTCTCCCTGCTCAAGAGATGCACTCCCCCAAATATTTATTATCTCTTCATTCTCATCCCAGAGGATATGTCCTCCCTTAGCAAAAATCTTTTCTTCACCTTTGAAGAATGGAACAGATGAAGAAAGGATTTTCTTTCCAAGGAATGCCTTGACATTCCCTTCTCCTTTCATAATCTTTTTTTCTGAATCGTATTCAATTCTATCAGCATAAACTGTCTCACTATTCCTTCTTACAGATGGCCTGCCCTTTTCAAGAAAAATCATCTCCTTGTTTTTTGAAAAATTTCCACATTCAAAACTTACATCTCCCTCAAATTTTACATCTCCTTCAGCCTTAAGAAATTCCCACATTTTAAACTCTTCATCGGTTTTCCCATAAACATTTTTTGCTTGAATTCTCTGGTCAGAGTCGATAAAAGAAAATCCACCTTCCCCCCATCCTTCTTTCAGACCCTTTCCTTTTTCATAAAAAATCTTTATGAGCTGAGAACCCATAATCCCCCGCTCTCCCCTGTTTTTTGCAGGAAACTCAAGTTTGCAATTACCTTTAATCTTTACAAAAAAGAGATCTTTCTCCCTTTTAACTTCAAATATTTCACACCTCAAAACTTTCTCGCCTTCCCTTCCCAAAATTTCTGAAACTCCATTACCCTCCTTTCTTCCGTAATATAGAATCTCTGAATTCCCTTCACCTCTAATATAGACAAGAATCCCCTTAGAGAAAACAGAATAGATTTTTTCAGATTTTAATTCATATTCCTCTCCCTTTATAAAAGACCTTCCCTCCATAAAAATTGAATTTTCATTGTAGGAAATCGTTATTTTATCAGCGGAGACATGAAAATTTTCCTCCTTTTGAAAATCCCCTTTAAAATTGTGGGCTAAAAGTGTTTTCTTGCTTAAATCATAAATGAAGTCGTCCACTTCTCCATTCCCATATTTGTGTTCAAACTTTGAAGGAGAGTAACTTTTTATATTCCCCTCTGAAGTGTATATTAAC
>CAZFCI010000310.1:0-7517 GCA_964517525.1 uncultured Clostridia bacterium
GGATTCTGACATTGAAAGATGGGAAAAGGAGAAAAAGCTTGAATTCATGATAATTGATGGAGAAAAGAGATATTTTGAAAATGCAGGAAGGAATCTTTTCCTTATTGATAAAGAGTTGAGAAAAATAAGGGAGAAAAAGGACAGGGAAAAAGGTTTGCTGAAGCCACCTACTTTTAGCAGATTAAAAGATGTTGAAGAAACAGTAAAAGTTGCTAAGGAGACAAGGAAAGAATTTGTTAAACCTGTAAGGGTAAGGGTAAAATATAGTGTTTTTTTAAAAGAAAATGTTGTCCCTGAAGGAAAGGTTGTTAGATGCTGGTTACCTTTTCCAAGGGAGAAGAAAGGAAGGCAGGAGGATATAAAGCTTGTATCAACAGAACCTGAAAAATATATTCTCTGCAAAAATGATGACTCCCATCACAGGTCAATTTATTTTGAAAAAATTTCAAAAAAGAATGAAAGGACGGAATTTTTCGTTGTTTTTGAATTTACATCCTATGCCTTCTGGAACAAGATAAATCCTGAAGAGGTAAAACCTGTAAAAATCAATGATGAACTGAAGCCTTTTATAGAGGAAAGACCTCCCCACATTGTTTTTACCGATGAGCTGAGAAGTCTTTCGAAAAAAATTGTGGGTGATGAAAAAAATCCTTATCTTATTGCAAGAAAGATTTTCCAATGGATTTACGAAAATATTCCATGGGCATCAGCTCGTGATTACTCAACAATACCAAATATAAGTTTATATGCTTATGAAAATAAACATGGAGACTGTGGAATTCAAACCCTTCTTTTTATAACCCTTTGCCGATTGAATGGAATACCTGCAAGATGGGAGTCAGGGTGGACAACAACTCCTGGAGGTCTTGACAATATGCACGACTGGGGTGAGTTCTATCTCGAACCTTACGGATGGCTTCCTGTTGACCAGAGTTATGGATTGATGGAATCTGAAAATGAGGATGTCAAATGGTTCTATCTTGGCGGGATTGATTCCTTCCGTCTAATTGTAAATGATGATTATTCAAGGGACCTTTATCCTTCCAAAATTTATCCTCGTTCAGATACAGTGGATTTTCAGAGGGGTGAACTTGAGTGGGAAGGAGGGAATCTCTATTATGATAAATGGAGCTATAAATACAAATTTGAGTTTGTAAAGTAAAAAAAGCTATGAGGGGAAAAGGCGTAGAGCTGAATGAGGAGTTCAGGAGAGCCCTTGAATTAATGGAGAATACACGGAAAAATGTTTTTATAACTGGAAGGGCTGGGACTGGGAAATCAACTCTTCTCGATTATTTCAGGAATAAAACCAGGAAAAGGGTTGTTGTTCTTGCTCCAACTGGAGTTTCTGCTTTAAATGTGAAGGGGCAGACAATCCATTCCTTCTTTGGCTTTAAACCTGACATAACTCCATCAACAGTCAGAAAAATTAGAGCAAAGGATAGGGAAAACATTTACAAAAACATTGACACAATAATTATTGACGAAATTTCAATGGTAAGAGCTGATATTCTCGATTGTGTTGATACATTTCTTCGTTTAAATGGTCCATCTTCAAGAAAGCCCTTTGGTGGTATTCAAATGGTATTCATTGGAGACCTTTATCAGCTCCCCCCGGTTGTAAAAGGAAGAGAAAAGGAGGCATTTTCATCCCTTTACAAAACCCCATATTTTTACAGCGCTAAAGCCTTTGAATCCTTTGATATGGAGTTCATTGAACTGGAGAAGGTCTATCGCCAGCATGATCCGCTCTTTATTGAACTTTTGAATTCGATAAGGAATAAATCAGTAACTGAGGAACAGATTGAAACCATTAACAAGAGATGCATTCCTGATTTCGAACCATCCCCTGATGATTTCTATGTTTACCTTGTGACAACCAACGAGCATGCAGAAATGGTTAACCAAAAACAACTTAAAAAATTAAAGGGGAGAACTTACACATTTCAAGGATATATTGAAGGAGAATTCAGAGAGGAATATCTTCCAACTTCTTTTGAGTTAAAGCTAAAAATAGGGGCTCAGATAATGATGGTGAATAATGATCCAAAGGGAAGATGGGTAAATGGAAGTATAGGAAGAGTAATAGATATAATTCCAAAAGAGGAAGAACAATTGATTATAGTAGAACTGTCTAATGGTTCGGAGGTTGAGATTCTACCCCATACATGGGAGATATTCAATTTCTATTCAGAGAATGGTGAGCTTAAATCTGAAGTTATTGGGACTTTCACCCAGTACCCAATAATCCTTGCCTGGGCAGTTACAATCCATAAAGGTCAGGGAAAAACCTTTGATAAAGTTGTTATTGACATAGGAAAAGGAACTTTTGCCCATGGTCAGTTGTATGTTGCTCTAAGCAGATGTACAACCCTCGAAGGAATAGTTCTTAAAAAGCCAATCAATAAAAAACATATATGGATGGACTGGAAGATAATAGATTTTCTTACAAAGTATCAGTATAAGAAGGCTGATGAAAAACTTCCCTTGGAAGAGAAGATAAACATCCTTGAGAATGCTATAAAATTGGGAAGGAGCCTCGAAATAGTTTATTTAAAGCCAAATGATGAAAAATCAAAAAGGGTTATAATTCCTGAGTTTATTGGAGAAATGGAATATGAGGGAAGAAAATATTTGGGGTTGAGAGCATTTTGTAAAAAGAGAAATGAGGAGAGAACCTTCAGAATTGATAGGATTTTAGAAATAAGGGAGATTTAAGATTTAGAGCCTTTTTGTGTTTGAAAGATTATAAAAAATATAATATAAATAGTTTTAAGAATTGGAGGAAAGAATGAAAGGGAAATATTGTTTTTTGTTTTTTATTATTTCTATATCTTTAATTTATTCTAATGGCTTTTCCCAAGGAAAGTGGGAGTTCAACCTTCACTATGGAAACTGGAATGTAAATCTTGCCAAAAATGCTGTTGAGTCTGCCATTGAAGATAGTGTTGACAAAGAAATAAGAGACAGTGTTTTTGAAGATCATCCAGAACTAATAGAGCTCAATTACAATAGGGATTTCAACTTTGGCTCCTCAGGTTTCAACGGTGGATTTGAAATAAGGTATTATCCTGGTGGCGAGGAAGGCTCTTTCAGTATTGGATTCTCCCTTGAAAAAACCAAAATGAAGCTTTCTCTCGATGGAAAAGTAAATATGGATTTTACGGATGGTTCCTATGTGGATTATAAAGCCAATGGGGAATTTCTTATGGAACCACTCTCTTACCATCTAAGCTTTCGATGGGATATAAAACCATCATGGGTTGTTCATCCTTACATTGGACTAGGCTTTGGGATTGCTCCATTAAAAGGAAATTTCTCCTTCAACACAGATGGAACATTTTTTGATGCAGCAAATGGACAATTGGAGAGAGAAACCAATTCAGAAATGAAGAACCTCGAGGATTTAGAGGAACTTCCGATAAAGATAATTCCCATCCTCCAATTCAACTTTGGTATTAAAGGAAAAATAACACATAATATTCATTTCCATATTGATACTGGCATGTGGAATGGCCTTCTCATAAGGGGAGGAATTTCTATAAGAATTTGAAGGGGTCAGAAAATTTTTTGAAAGCATTTTTATTAAAATTATTAGAATCTAAAGGGGAATGCTAATTTTGTAAATTATATCCCTTACAATATCCTCAACCTCCTCCCTCCTTCCATCGCTGATCTTTCCCTTTGGTATCACTCGGTGGACGAGGATAGGTATTGCAAGGGTCTTTATATCATCAGGAATGACATAATCCCTTCCATTTACAAAAGCATAAGCTTGACAAGCCCTTGAGAAAAGAATGGATGCGCGGGGTGAAGCACCGATCTTTATCAAATCGGAGCTTCTTGTTCTTTTTATTATTTCTACAATATAATCCATTAACTCATTGGATATTTTTACATTTTTTATCCTTTTCTGAATCTCAAGAACATCCTCAGGACTTATGACAGCTGAAATATTGTCAAGGGGTCTTGAGAATTTATGGGAAAGGATTATCTCCTTCTCTTTATCAGAAGGAGGATAACCCATTTTAATTCTCATCATAAACCTATCGAGCTGGGACTCAGGAAGAGGATATGTTCCATATATTTCAAGGGGATTTTGAGTTGCAATTACCATGAAGGGTTTAGGAAGTGGATATGTTTTGTTATCAACAGTCACCTGATTTTCATTCATTGATTCAAGTAATGCACTCTGGGTTTTTGGAGTTGTTCTGTTTATTTCATCAGCGAGAACAATATTTGCGAAGATTGGTCCTGGTTTGAACTCAAAAGATTCGCTTTTCTGACTATAAATTGTCACCCCTATTATGTCTGATGGTAGAAGGTCTGAGGTGAACTGAATTCTTCTAAAAATACCACCGATGGATTTTGCAATACCGAGAGCTAAAGTTGTTTTCCCTGTCCCTGGGACATCCTCAATCAAAAGATGCCCTCCAGCGAATAAGGATGAAAGAGCTAATTTTATTACTTCATTCTTTCCTATTATAACCTTCTCAAGATTTTCAATTACCCTGAAAATCTTCGAAGAATATTCCTCTATTGTCTGTTCCATTGTTTAATTATACAATACTATATTTGAATAATGAAGCGAATTAAAATTATCTTACTTCCTCTCCTCTCTTTCCCTTTCATCTTTTTTCTTTTTTTAGCTTTTTGGAAAGAAAAGGGCATAAAATCTATAAATTGGAGCTATATTAAAGAACAGAATACTTTTCTTATTCTTGGTTTGACTTATCTCTTTTTCTGGTTTTTGTTTATTTACAGGAATAGAAAAAGGAAGGAACTTGACTTCTATGATATATTTTTCCTCTCGCTATTTTTCTATTCCATCCTTTCTATTCCAAAGCTTTTAAACCTAACTTACTTCGCTGAGCACTTTGTCTATCTTGCCAACTCCATATGCCATTTTAGACTGGATATTCTTCCATTAGGTTATATTGACGATCCTGTAATTCATAATGGGAAAATTTATGTAGCATTCCCTCCATTTCCTGCTTTATTGATGATCCCCTTTGTTCTTATTTTTAAAACGAAATTTCATGACTTCATATTTCAAGTTTTCCTTGGCAGTCTCAATGTTGCCCTATTCTTTGAACTATCTAAAAGGTATATTGAAATTTTAAAAATTTCAGTGTCAAAATTTTATAAAATTTTGATTCCTATAACTTTCGGTTTTGGAACGGTTCATCTCAGCATCCTCCACTTTGAAGGGGTCTGGTATGTTGCCCATACTGTCTCTGTCACTTTCCTTCTCCTTGCAATAATTGAAAGTCTCAAAAAGAGAAGGACATTTTTAGTGGGGCTCTTCTGGTCCTTCTCAATAATGACAAGGCTTCATCTCATCCTTGCATTTCCATACTTTATTTTTAAAACTCTTGAAACTGATTCCTCTCTTTTTAGCAGGAAAAATATAAGAAATATTGCCCTTCTACTAACACCCTTAATTTTTGCCCTTGTCCTTCTTGGAGTTTACAATTATGCAAGATTTGGAGATTTCAAAGATTTTGGTTACTTAAAGATGAGATTGAATGAGCCATACTCTGAATACATAAAATCAGGACAGTTCAATATTAAATTTCTTTCAAAAAATCTATATTACATGTTTTTAGCCCCGCCTAAATTCCAGAAAAAATTCCCATTTTTCAAGCCTGATCCCTGGGGAATGGGAATAATTTTTTGCTCGCCAATTTTTTTTCTTCTTTACCGCTCTTTCTCTAAGAAAATTATCCTCCTCCTTTCCTGGACAAGTATTTTTCTTATTTTGATCCCTATTCTTCTCTATTACACAACTGGAGGAGCCCAATATGGATACAGATTTATAATGGATTTCCTCCCTTTTCTTGTAATTTTATTTGTTGAATCTACTAAGGGGAAAATTAAAAATTATGAATATTTTCTTATCCTTATCTCAATTCTTGTAAATTTAAGAGGAATCTTCTGGGAATTTATTTTTTAAAATCTTTTTGAATTCAGTTAAAAGGATACTCAATACATCTCAGCCTGAGGTGTGAAGAGCTCTGCTCCACTCTCTCTAATAACCATACAATCCTCAAGCCTTATTCCAAATTCTCCATTTATATAGATCCCAGGCTCATTGCTAAAGACCATTCCTGGCTCAAGTTTTAAAGGGTTATCCTTTACAAGATAGGGCCATTCGTGCCCATCAAGTCCAATCCCATGCCCGAGACGATGGGGAAAATATTTATATGTAGGACCAAATCCAACATTCTCTATAACCGTTCTTGCAGATTTATCAACATCTCCTGCTTTAACTCCTGGCTTTGCTTTTTTTAGAGCCTCTGTCTGAGCCCTCTTAACAATCTCCCATACCTTCTTCATCTTCTCTGTTGGCTTACCAAAGACAATGGTTCTTGTTATATCTGAACGGTAACCTTCCACAGATGTTCCTCCATCAACCAATACAGGAACTCCCTCCTCAAGAATAATATCCTTTACTGCTCCTCCGTGGGGATAGGCACTATTTTCTCCAAGGAGGACAAGGGCTCCGCCAGAAAAACCATATTTATTAAATGTCTGAGAAATCCTTCTTCCAATATCCATTCCCCTCATTCCAGGATGTAAGTCCTTAAGAGCTTCCTTTAAAACATTCAATGTTATCTCATTGGAAATTCTCATCAGCTCAATCTCAGCACTTGATTTTATTGCTCTACACCAATTTATTACATGATCTGCAGAAACAATTTTTAGAGCTGGTGCCTCTTTGGCAATTCCGTTAACTTCAAAAAACCTCACTGTCGCCTCAATCCCAAAATTGGAAGTTGCAATACCCTTCTCTTTAAGAAACTGGTAAACAAGCTTGAAAGGGCTTTCTTCCTCTTCCCATGTTCTAATCTCATAATTCTTTTTCAACTGATTCTCCAGTCTTCCCCTTTCAAAAGAAGGACATATAAAGACAGGCTCACCTTCGAAAGGAAGGAGAAACCCAAAGAACCTTTCTGAAAGTCCCCAGCTCACGTTGGTGAAATATCTTAAAGAAGTTCCTGGAGGAATAAGAATGCAGGAGATTTTATTTTTACCCATAAGCTCCTTAGCTTTTTGTATTCTTTCTTCCCTTTCCTCATCAGAAATTGGAACAATTTTCCCTTTGTAAAGTTCATGAGTTTCTTCCTGCTTTCTTGAAAAAATATCCTTTGGGGCTAAGAATGAAAAAGAAACTGTTAGTCCTCCAACAAGAAATTCCCTTCTTCTCATAAATAATCCTCCTTAGACATGATCTTTGTCATAAAAACCATAACAATATGGAATTTTGAATTCTTATAAAAGAAAAGTCAAGTATACGACATCACTAATTTTTTTATTAAATTGATTCGTTGCTTCTGGGATATATGGACTATGTGAAGACAAGTTTTTATCAACAAGGTATTACAAAGTTAATAAAGGAAACCTTATCAGTCAAGAAGTTCTAAAAGGAGGACAGAGTGCGCAGGAATGGTGATTTTTCTTCCCTCCCATTTACAATCTCTAATTTCATCCCTCCCCTTTATTTCAGATATATT
>CAZFCI010000311.1:0-14879 GCA_964517525.1 uncultured Clostridia bacterium
ACCCTTGTCCTTATCTTAACACCATAATTTAAAAGGAAGGATGGGTCACCGTCTACTTTAATGAATACACCGACAAGGTCTGTATCTGGTCTATCTGGGTCTTTCTTCTTTTCAAAGGATAAAGCGAAGGGATTCTTCTCACCTTTTAGCCGGTCTGTTGGACCAATACCTTTTTCCCTAAGTCTTGCCTCATACCTTGCCTTTCTCTTCTCCATTCTCTGGAGTATTCTACTCTTTCTTTCAGCGTTTTTAGTTGTATCTTTGTCCAACAAAAAATATGTATCCGGAAGAGACCATTTTCCTTCTGCCTTGTATTTGTTTAAGACATCAATCAAGTCAGGAGAAAGCTTAGCGGCAATTGAACTTGATATTTTCGATTTAAAATCAGGTTTGAAATTTGAACCCCAGGATATAAAGAGAAGAGAAAGAGAAATCACAGAAAAAATCAAGAGAAACTTTTTCATAAATTAACCTCCTCAAAATTTAAAATCCCAAAGCCCCTTTACCAATATTTTTTAAAATTTTTTACACCTTTCTTTGACCACCTCCTTTCCTTATAGAAAGCTCAAATTCTAAAATCATTGTTTTATAAATTATATTTTTTTAAAAGATATGTCAAGTCCAATCTTCAGAAACCGATTTTATTCTGAACTTGCCCCAAAAATCCCTAGTTTTTATCCTTTTATCACGACAATAGGTTTCATTTTTGCAATTTTCTTTGATATGGAAGCTCCTACAATTGAGTCAACAACAAGGGAAACATCCTTGTAAGCCTCTGGCATCTCCTCAACAACAGTCTCTTTATCAGATGCTCTGACAAGGATTCCCTCCCTTTCAAGCTCAGAAACTATTGATCTTCCCTGGGCTCTCTTTATTGCCTGATGTCTTGAAAGAACTCTTCCTGCTCCATGACAGGAAGAACCAAAAGTTTCTTCCATTGCTTCCTTTACTCCTGTAAGCAAATAGGAATACCTTCCCATATCTCCAGGGATTATAACTGGCTGACCTATATCCTGATATTTTTTTGGAATCTCAGGATGTCCTGGAGGGAATGCCCTTGTTGCTCCTTTTCTATGAACAGCAACTATCCTCTTTTTCCCATCAATTATATGTTCCTCTTTTTTAGCAATGTTGTGGGCAACATCGTAAATCAATTTCATACCGAGGGAACTCTTTGATATTCCGAGAGCTTTTAAGATTGCTTCCTCTGCCCAGTGCATTATAATTTGCCTGTTAGCCCATGCAAAGTTTGCAGATGCTGACATTGCCTCAAAATAATCCCTTCCTTCCTTTGAATTAATAGGTGCGCAGGCAAGCTGTTTATCAGGGACATTTATACCATACTTCCTCATTGCATTTCCGAGAATTGCCACATAATCAGTTGCAACCTGATGACCAAGACCCCTTGAACCAGTGTGGATCATAACAGTTATCATGTTCTTTTCAAGTCCTAAAGCTTTTGCGATTTTCTCATCATATATTTCCTCTACAAATTGAACCTCGAGGAAATGATTCCCTGAACCAAGAGTCCCCAATTGATCCCTTCCCCTTTCAAGGGCTTTTGTAGATACTTTTTCAGGATTTGCTTCAGGGATTGAGCCATTGGACTCTATAAATTCAAGGTCTTCAGGACTTCCGTAACCCTTCTCCACTGCCCATCTCGCCCCTTTTTTTAAAACTTCCTTGAGTTCATTGTGAGATAGGGTTAAAGAGCCTGTCGAGCCAACCCCTGTGGGAATATGTCTGTAAAGGGAATTTACTATTTCCCTCTCCTTTCCCTTTATATCTTTTAGAAAAAGATTCGTTTTCATTAGTCGAACACCACAATTTATGTCAAATCCAACTCCTCCAGGAGAAATCACTCCATTACTCCAATCTGTTGCTACAACACCTCCTATTGGCAGTCCATAACCAAAGTGGATATCTGGCATTGCAATTGATGCCTTGACAATTCCAGGTAAGGATGCTGAATTTATAACCTGTGTGAAAGCCTGTTCTTCAGTCTCAGAGATCAATCTCTCAGAGGCAAAAATTATTCCAGGAACCCTCATTAGGGAATTTGTTTCTTTTGGGATCTCCCATTTGAAATTGTTTATTTTAATAAGGTTTTTTCTCATTTCAATTCTCCTAAAGATCAAAAATTATTTCAACCTTCCATTTATTATTATGCCTTGAAATGTGGAGGTTATGCAAGGTCACAGCTTTGATTAACCTTTTAACCGAGCTCATAGGAAGCTTTTCGCCAAAACACTTTGCTTTAATCGAATTTTCCTTTATTTCAAGAATATCAAATCTACCAAAGATTATCTTTTCTGTTTCAGAAATATAAAGGAGCTCTGATAACCACTGAAAAAGGAGAAAATCCATATCGTGGCTCTCAATATATATATCCCTTTCTAATTCAAGATTTATATTTTTCCTCTCAGTCATTAAAAAAAACATTCCCTTTGCTGAATCTGAAAACAGACCTTCAAGGGAATCAGCTTCTACTCTAATTCCAGCATCAGCGGTAGTAAAAAAAACAGAAAACATTGGTCCTTCGGCTAAACAGTTAAAGTTTCTCTAATAAAGATTTGATAAAAGATTTTACCTTATCTCCAATATCATCTCTTTTTAGGGAAAGTTCTATTGTGGCTTTTATGAATCCAAATTTGTCTCCTGCGTCATATCTTTTCCCTTCAAAAATAAATCCATAAACTTTTTCCTTTCCTAAAAGACCTTTAATAGCATCAGTGAGCTGGATCTCTCCCTTTGCTCCTGGTGAGGTTTTTGAGAGAGAATCAAATATTTTGGGAGTAAGGATATATCTTCCAATAATTGCAAGGTCAGAGGGAGCGCATGAGGGGTCAGGTTTTTCAATCATATCCTCTATCTCAAAAAGTCCATCTGAAATTTGCTTTCCCTTCACTATTCCATAGAATTTTGTCTCTTCAATTGGGACTCTTTCTAAGGCTAAAACAGAGGATTCAAACTTTTCAAAGATGTTGATCAACTGCTTGATACAAGGAACTTTAGAATCGATGATATCATCCGCAAGGACAACTGCAAAGGGTTCCTCACCAACTATCTCCTTAGCCATTAGAACTGCATGACCAAGGCCAAGGGGAATTTTCTGACGAACATAGAAAATCTTTATTAGATCTGAGATTCTTTTAACCTCTCGAAGGGCTTCAAAATTCCCCCTTTCTTCAAGAAATATCTCGAGTTCTCTGTTGTAATCGAAATAATCCTCTATTGAATTTTTCCCTTTGGAGGTAACAATAATTATATTTTCAATCCCAGAATTAACAACCTCTTCAATTCCATACTGAATCAGGGGTTTATCGATTAAGTTGAGCATTTCCTTTGGCTGAGCCTTTGTGGCGGGAAGGAACCTTGTGCCCAATCCAGCTGCTGGAAATACTGCCTTCTTTATCATAAAGAAATTATATCATAAAAGAATTTCTCGAACGATGCCCCAATCCCTTTGCATTTTTTAAAAAAATTAAAAATAACCTCTATTTAGTTTTTTCCAATCCTTTATTAGAGCTTTGAAGATTCTTGATGTCCATTTCAGTGTTTCTTTTATATCTCCCGATGTGTCTATTATGTAGTGGGCATATTTCAATTTTTCCTCATTAGGAAGTTGAGAGTTTATCTTTTTGAGAGCAAGTTTCTCATCTATTCCATCCCTTTCCATCAATCTTTTAAGTCTAACTTCTAAGGGTGCATGGGCTACAATTATTCTGTGATAAAAACCATGAAAACCAGCTTCTATTGTAAGAGCTGCCTCTGATACAAAGATTTTCACCCTTCCAGTTCTTTCAAGCTCCTCAACAATCCTCTCCTTTTCCTTCAAAACAAGGGGATGGATGAGATTGTTTAGAAATATTCTTTCTTTTTCTGAATTGAAGATAATCTCTCCAAGCTTTTTCCTGTCTATTTTTCTGTCCGGAAGGATTATAGATTCACCAAAATGCTCAATAATTTTTTCCCATGCAATATTTCCTGGCTCCATCAATTTATGAGCTAATTGATCCGAGTAGCATACATAACAACCTTTTTTTTCAAAATATTCAGAGATTACAGATTTGCCTGTTGCAATTCCTCCAGTAAGGGCAACCTTCAAAATTTTCATGGATTAAATATAGCCAATCTTTCTGAACCAATCAATTGCCCTTTTAATTGCATCTTCAATCGGAGAGGGTTTATATCCAAGCTCCTTTTCAGCCTTCTCTGTGCTTACAAAGAAACTGTATTTAGCCATCTTTATACCACTTAATGGGATTGATGGATTTTTCTTGAAAATGTAATAAGAAAGAAACTCTGAAAAGTAGGCTCCTGAAAGGGCGAAGAGAGGGGGAATTTTTATTGCAGGAGGGGGAGCCTTTGCAATCTTAGCTATCTTTTTTAGAAATTCCTTTATGGTTAAATTTTCTCCCCCAAGGATATACCTTTCCAAAGCTCTACCCTTTTCAAGGACAAGGATTATTCCCTTTGCAACATCTCTTACATCAACTGCATTCATTCTTGCATCTGTGTAAAATGGTAGGATTTTTATAACTCTCGGAATAAGGCAGAACTGAATTGGCTTTGTTTCGTATTCTCCAACACATAAAGTGGGATTCACAATAAAGATTTCCAATCCCTTTTCAGAATATTTTTTGACCTCTTCCTCCATAAGGAATTTTATCCTGTGGTATAGACCTTTTACCTTTTTGAAATCAAAGGGGATTTCCTCCCTTCCTATTCCATCCTTATCCTTCCAGATTGTTCCTATTGAGCTAACATAAAGTATTTTTTTTATTCCTGAAATTAAACAAGAATCCATAACATTTCTAATCTCATTCAATGCATTATTAATCTCCAAATCTTTCTTAATCGAAAATCTTGGATAATAGCCTGCGCAATGGATAGTAATATCGCACCCCTTCATTCCTTCTATCAAAGTTTCTTTATCCCTTATGTCACCTTCAAAAACTTCAAGATTTAGCCCCTGAAGAAGTTCTATTTTTGATTTTTTCCTTACAAGAGCCTTTACTTCATATCCATTTTTCAAAAGTCCCCTTGCTGTATGATTCCCTATCAAGCCTGTAGCACCAAGTAAAAAAACCTTCATGAAATAATTATAAGCATTGTTTTAAATTATTCAATATTTTCATGGATCTATCTCAAAATTGGGAATATAAAAGGAATGTTTGTAGGAACAGAAAGAAACATTATGGCTGACTTATAACATTCTTTTCTTTAAAAAATATTCGGAAATTTGATTTTAAAAGCAGGAGTAATTAAAATTTTGATATGAGTATTGGATTGAATAATGATATATATTACAAAGGGGTGAATCTCCATATCCAGACAGAGCTCAAGGGAAGTCCTCCTTCCTATGTTGAAACCTTGATTTATAAAAAAGGGGAAATTGTTCATGTAAAAAAATCTGAAATAAGTGAAGCAGACAGAGAATCCATTAGAAAATTTGTGGAAAATCATCACAGGCAGGTTATATTTGAAATAAAAAAAGGTAATTTCGACTCACTCCTCTGGCCTGCTGGAGAGCCATGGCTTGATGACCTTGTTATAGATTTTTTGAAGGAGCTTCCCGAAAAAGGTCTCAAAATTTTCCTTTTCCCATTTACTATAATTCCAGCAAAACCTCCAAAGGTGAAGATTTATCTCCAGACGAAAGAGAGTGTATCTGGCATCCCTGTTCCATATACAAAAATTAAGATATCGATAAAGGACACTTCAAATTCATGGGATTTATGGGAGGGCTTTACAGACAAGGAAGGAAGGGCTGAGGTTGAAATTGATGTTCCAAAAGACTCAGAACCCAGATTCTTTATTGTTATAAATGCTGAAAAGGAGCATTTTGGTTACGATGAGATAAGGAAACTAATCCACAAAGTATGAATAATGGAGAAATTTGTTATCTTAGATGGAAACTCTCTAATTTACAGGTCCTTTTATGCAATTAAAAAATTATCCACAAGAGAAGGTTTTCCCACAAATGCAATTTATGGTTTTTTGAGCACCCTTAGAAAAATTATAAAAGAAATCGAACCCGAATATTTATGTGTTGCAATGGATGCTGGCGGGAAGACAGTAAGACACGAGGCTTATGAAAAATATAAGGCAGAAAGGCGTCCAATGCCACAGGAACTTCAAATCCAAATTCCATGGATTAAGAGAATTATCTCTGCTTATAAAATACCCCTCATTGAGATACCGAGCTATGAAGCTGATGATATAATTGGTTCAGTTGCAGAAAAATTCAGGAAGCAAGGGTTTGAAATTATAATTGCTACAACCGACAAGGATCTCTTTCAGATTGTAAGGGATGGGATAAAGATTTATAATCCGGCCAAGGATATTTATCTTGACGAGGAAGGAATTGAGAAGTTTTTTGGGGTAAAGCCTTCTCAGGTGGCTGATGTCCTTTCCCTTTGGGGAGACTCTACTGACAATATTCCTGGTGTTCCTGGTATAGGAGAAAAGGGAGCGAAGGAACTTATAAAGGAATTTGGTTCAATTGATAATCTTTTAGCAAATCTTGAAAATGTGAAGGAAAGATATAGGGAGCTCATAAAAACAAATCTTGAATCCCTACTTATGAGCAGGGAGCTTGTTAAAGTTAAGACTGAGCTTGAGATAAGTTTTGAACCATCTGATTTTAAAATGAAGGAGGGAGATACAAATGAATTGAGGAAAATCTTTGAAGAACTTCAATTCAGTTCCCTTCTGAAAGAGCTGAATTCCATTGAAACTTTTGAAAAAGATTATAAGATTATTATTGATAAGGAAGAACTATTTAAAGTTATTGCTGAGATTAGAAGTAAAAAAAGGGTTTCTTTAAAGGTTGGAACAAACTCAAAATATTTAGTGGGAGCTGATATAGAAGGAATTTCATTTTCAACTGAGACGAATAAAGCATTTTATTTGCCCTTGAGAAATGGATACATTGAAAAATCAAAAGCTTTAGAGCTTTTGAAGGATATTTTTGAAGATGAATCAATTGCAAAAATAGGGCATAACATAAAGTTTGATTATATTATCCTTAAAAGTAATGGGATAAAAATTAAAAATATTCAGGATGACACAATGATTCTCTCTTATCTTCTTAACCCTAACAAAAGAAGTTACACCCTTGAAGAACTTGCTGCAGAATACCTCTCCCTTAAAACCAGATATTGTATAGAAAAAGAAAGCGGAAATTTCTTAGAAATTTTGGGAATTGAAAAAATGGCTAATTACACCTGTGAGGCTTCAGATTTGGTAATAAGTTTAGCAGGAAAGTTGAGGGAAAAAGTTAGAGAAGAGTATTTGGAGAAGGTTTACGAGGAGCTGGAATTGCCTTTTATAGAAGTTCTTGCAGAGATGGAGTATTCAGGATTTAAAATTGATAAAAATTATATTTCTGAATTTTCAAAATTTCTTGAAAGAGAGCTGGTAGAACTTGAATCGAAAATTCACAAAAATGCGGGAGTAGAATTCAACATAAACTCTCCAAAGCAGGTTGCAGAGATTCTCTTTGAAAAACTAAATCTGCCTGCAATAAAAAAGACAATAAAAAGTAAAGATTTTTCAGTGGATTCAGAAGTTTTAAAGGAGCTCTCTCCTGCCCATCCCATAATACCTCTCATTCTTGAATACAGGACTCTTTCAAAGTTAAAATCTACCTACTGTGATTCGATTTATTCTTTTATAAATCCGAAAACAGGGCGACTTCACACCTCCTTCAATCAAGCAGGGACAGCTACTGGTAGGCTTTCCTCCTCAGAGCCAAATCTTCAGAATATACCCATAAAAACTCCCTTGGGAAAGAAAGTTAGAAGAGCTTTTGTTTCAGAGGATGGCTACTCTTTCCTTTCATCAGATTACTCCCAGATAGATCTGAGGATTTTAGCCCATTTCTCCCAAGACCCTGTTCTTCTCTCAGCCTTTTGCAAAGGAGAGGATATCCACGAGAGGACAGCGTCAGAGGTCTTCTCTGGAGAACTTCTATTTTCCCCTGAGGAAAGAAGAAGGAGAGCTAAAATTATTAACTTTTCCATAATTTACGGAACATCACCCCTCTCCCTCTCAAAGGAACTTGGAGTTTCAGTTCAGCAGGCAAAAGAATTCATTGAAAGGTATTTCCAGAGATATAAAAAGGTGAAAGAATTCATTGATAATGTCATAAATGATGCTTGGAATAAAGGTTATGTAGAGACAATCTTTGGGAGGAAGAGGCATGTTCCAGAAATCAGAAGTTCCAACAGGGGTATAAGAAATTCAGGAGAGAGAATTGCGGTAAATTCAATTATTCAAGGCTCCACGGCAGATTTGATGAAAAAGGGAATGATAGATGTATGGAATTTTATAAAAAAAGAGAATCTACATTCAAGGCTAATCCTTCAGATTCACGATGAGATAATTCTCGAATGCCCTGATGAGGAAGTAGATTTTGTGGGAAGAGAAGTAAAAAGAATTCTTGAAAATGTTATCTCTCTAAGAGTTCCTTTAAAAGTTAATTTGAACAAAGGAAAAAACTGGGAAGAGGTGTAAAATGAAGATAGGAATAATCTCAGATACCCATGACCACAGAAATTATGTTAAAAAAGCGATGGAAATTTTTTCCAATGAGGGTTGTTCCTGGGTTCTCCATGCGGGTGATTATGTTGCTCCCTTCATAATTGAAGATATAAAAAATTTTAAATTTTCCTTTATTGGAGTATTTGGAAACAACGATGGAGAAAAGGAAGGTTTGATAAATGCAGTTTCTGGATTTGGACAGATTGAGACCCCTCCCTATTCTTTTATATTAAACGATAAAAAATTCCTCCTTATGCATAAACCATTAAAGTTGGAAGAGAAAATAGGAGAATATCAGATAATAATTTATGGCCATACCCACAAAAGGCTTGTTGAAAGAAGGGGTGATTCTTTGATAATAAATCCTGGAGAGGCTTGTGGATGGCTTTTTAACCAGCCATCCATAGCCATCCTTGATATGGGAAATGAAGAGGTTATAATTATAGAGCTTTAGGAGAGGAGCATGAGAAAAATTTCCGTTTTTTTAATTTTGCTTTCAATCTTAAGTTGTGCAACAGTTCCAGAAAAACCCTATGAGGTTGATGAGTCAAAAATAGGGAAGGGTTTCAATCTTTTCAGCAAAAAGGATGAAATTGAGCAAGGGAAAGGGTTTGCAAAGGAGATTGAGGCAAAATTAGAATTGCTTAATGATCCATATGCAGAAAATTACATTTCAGAAATCGGAGAGACCCTGATCAGGAATTACAGAAGGCAGGAGCTTGTATCCGGTTATGAATACAGATTCAAAATTGTAAATTCAATGGATGTAAATGCCTTTGCAACAATGGGTGGTCAGGTCTGGATAAATAGAGGTTTGATTGAAAAATCAGATTCTGAGGAGGAAATTGTAGGGGTTTTAGCCCATGAAATAGGACATGTTGCAGGAAGACATATATCCCATCAAATTTCGAGACAGCTTCTTATATTGGGAATTGTTGGATTAGCTTCAGCAGTAATAAAGGATGAAGATTTGAAATCGATTGTTCAGATTGGTGGAGGTGCTTATCTTTTCTTCTCCACCTTAAAATTCAGCAGAGACAATGAGAGGGAGGCAGATTATCTTGCCATTCAGATGCTCTACGACAGCGGTTATAACCCTTTAGGAATGAAAGTATTCTTTCAGAAACTCCTCGAAATGAAGAAGGGAGGAATTGAACTTCCATTCCTCTCAACCCATCCAACAACGGAGGAGAGGATTATGAACATAGAATATTATATCTCAAAGCTCCCTCCTAAAAATTATAAAAACCCAAACAGAAAGAATTTCCTCTATGTAAAAAGACTTCTATCAACATATCCTCTGCCTGAGAAGAAAGAAAAATAATGATTATGAATTAGCCATTTATCCATGATATTTCGATTTTGAACCTCCTGTGGTATAATTTTTGTCGTGAAAAGAAGGGTTCATGTTATTGTTTATGGTAGGGTTCAGGGTGTTTTTTTTAGGGACTTTACAAGGAGACAAGCTCATAGATTTGGGATAAAAGGATGGGTAAGGAATTTAATGGATGGAAGTGTTGAGATTATGGCAGAAGGGGATGAGGACAATTTGAAGCTTTTCCTTGATGAGGTTAGGAAGGGTCCTCCCCTTGCTGTTGTTGAAAACCTTGATGTAGAATGGATGGATTTTAAAGGAGAATTTCAGGATTTTAGAATTACTTTCTAATAAATAAGGAGGATTTAATGAGAAGGATTGGAATTCTAACAGGTGGTGGTGATTGTCCTGGGCTAAATGCAGTAATAAGAGCGGTTGTGAAGACAGCAGTTAATGATTATGAGATGGAGGTATTTGGAATTGAGGATGGATACAGAGGACTTGTTGAAAAAAGGGTTAGACCCTTGAAGGAGGAAGATGTATCTGGAATTCTTCCAAAGGGAGGGACAATTCTTGGCACATCAAATCGTGATAATCCTTTTAAATGGCTTACCTATAAGGATGGGAAAAAGGTCTACGAAGACTATTCAGATTTAGCAATTAAGACAATAGAGTACAATGAGTTGGACTGTTTAATAACAGTTGGAGGGGATGGAACACAGGCAATTGCTTACAAATTCTTTGAAAAGGGTATTCCTGTTGTTGGTGTTCCGAAGACAATAGATAATGATTTAAGTGGAACTGATATTACATTTGGGTTTGACTCAGCCCTTCAGGTTGCAACAACTGCCCTTGACAAACTCCATTCAACCGCAGAATCCCATCACAGGGTAATGGTAATGGAGGTTATGGGAAGATTTGCAGGATGGATTGCCCTTTACTCAGGTATTGCAGGAGGAGCTGATGTAATTCTTATTCCTGAGATCCCCTTCAACATTAAAAAAGTTGCTGAAAAGATTTTCCAGAGATTGAAATCAGGGAAGAGGTTCAGCCTTGTTGTGGTTGCAGAAGGAGCAAGAGAAGAGGGGGGGGAATATGTTTTCAGGAAAAAAGTAGAGGACCCTGATATGCCGGTTAGATTGGGAGGGATCGGCGCAAAGGTCGCCGATGAAATTGAGGAACTAACTGGAATTGAGACAAGGGTTACAATTTTAGGGCATCTCCAGAGGGGAGGTTCCCCATCTCCCTTTGACAGGATTCTTGCAACAAGATTCGGTTATCATGCTGTCCTTGCATGCAGAAAGAGGGAATTTGGAAAGATGGTTGCTCTAAGGGGTAATGAAATTGTTACAGTTGAGATAAAAGATATAATAGACAAGCCGAGAAGGGTTTCACCCGACTCAGACCTTGTGAAAATGGTAATGGCAACAGGAACCTCTTTCGGAATTTGAGGATTAAAAACTAACTCTTCAATTCCACCCTCAATTGGCTTGTTAATGCCTCCGGTTTTCCCCTTTTTAGAGGGGCGTTTAAAAGGATGGAATGTTTTTGTCTGAGAGGATTTTGACACTTTCTCTTTTCCTTCAATAATCTATTTTCTACAAATTCAATTGTGCGAAAAGTTGAGGTTTGTTCCTGTTAAACCTATTACGCAGTATACAATACCTCTATATGTTCGTAAATCTGAGAGGCAATACTCTCAATCCTTTGGTATTCAACCCTTGCATCCACTACATTTGCCAGTATTTCTTTTATCGCCATCTTAATTTTTGCCCTCAAAGTATCTTTTTTGTTCCAGTCAACAATCCTTACAAAGTTTCCTATTTTCTTTATAACTTCTTTTGCCACATATCTTATCTCATCCTCATTCTCAAAAATATCTTCTTTTAAAAGCATATCGTAAAAAGCAAGTTCTTCTTCGGTTAAATCCAATTTTCTTCCTTCATCCATTTTTTTCTTTATCTCTCTCGCAATTTCTATCAATTCATTAATAATCTCTACAGTATCAATCAGTTTTATATTATACCTTTCAATTAACTTTTTTAACATGTCATATAATGATTTATATCTGAAAGGATTTACCCTCATCCTCACTTTAAACTCATCATTTAACAATTTTATAAGCAAATCAATGGCATAATTTCTTTGTGGCATGTTCTCAAACTGGGCAAGAAAATTCTCATCGAGTATGGATATATCTGGCTTTTCTTTTTGAATCAATGAGAATATATCAAATGGCTCTTCTGCAGAAATACTCTTTGAAATCAATTGACTAATCTCATATTCAAGCTCTCTCGATATTTCTTTTCTCGATGTTGTTGAATACTTGATTATCATCTTTTTAATCATCTCAAAAAATCTTATATCATCTTTTATTTTTATGGTCTCAGGATGGGGGCTTGCAAGGGCATAAATCTTCTTAAGGGCAAGATAGTTTTTTATGAACTTTTCTTTCTGCTCTGCATTTTGTATAGAATTGTATGCAGATACGGTAAGCTGAGCAAGTCCCTCAGCACTCAAAGATTTCCAGTTTTTATAATCTAACCCATAAAACATCGACGAGACAATATCATATTTTTCTTTTAAAATACTTACAACCTGATTTATATCCGTTAGCACCTGTCTTATAGTTTCAATTGTATATTTGCTTAAAGACTTTCTTAAATCATCGGCAATTCCTATGTAATCAACGATAAGTCCTGAAGGTTTGTCTTTGAATACCCTGTTTACCCTTGCAATTGCCTGAACAAGATTATGATTCTTCATTGGTTTGTCAAAATACATTGTATGAAGACAAGGAACATCAAAACCAGTTAAAAGCATATCAACAACTATTACCATTTTTGGGTCTTTTCCTGGATTCTTGAAATTATTAAGAATTTCTTCCATTTCATTTTTATTTCTTATATGAGGATAAAACTCCTCAGGGTCTTTTTGTTTGTTCCCCGACATAATTACTTCAACAGAAGGAGCATTAGGAATTCTTTTTATTGCATCGTAAAGTTCAATTGCAACCTTTCTTGAAATAACAACGACCATTCCTTTTCCTTCAAGTTCCTGAGTCCTTTTATTAAAATGTTCAACAATATCCTTCGCTATCTTTTCAATTCTATCTTGATTCAAAATCAATTTCTCAAGTCTTGCATATCTGCTTTTGAGATGCTCTTTTAATTCTGGTTCTATGGATTCTGAAATTTCATCAAATTCCTCGTCAATAAATTCATTTGTCAAATGCAATTCCACAAGCCTTGCCTCATAATAGATTGGCACTATTACCTTATGTCTCAATGCTCTTTCCATTGAATATACACTTATTGGTTCACCAAAAACAAGATATGTATCCCTGTCCTGGAGTTCAATTGGGGTTGCAGTAAAACCCATAAATGAGGCATTTGGAATTGCCTTTCTTAAATTCTGGGCAAGTTCTCTATACTGGCTTCTATGGGCTTCATCAGCAATTACAATTATATTTTCTCTCTCTGTAAGCAATGGATACTCTTCAGATTTTAGTTTTCCAAATTTCTGGATTGTTGCAAATACTATTCCGCCTGGTGTCTTTTTAATTGTTACCTGCAAATCCTCTATACTTTCTGCCTGCTTTGCTATAGGCATCTGAGAAAATAGACCATAAAGCTGTTCGTCAAGATTTTTTCTATCAGTGATAAAGAGTAAAAGGGGATTTTCAAGTTCTTTTATTTTTAATGTCTTTCTTGCATAAAATAACATTGTTAAAGATTTCCCGGAGCCCTGAGTATGCCATACAACACCAATTCTTCTTTCTTCTGGTTTACTGCCTTCTATGATACATTTAACAGTCCTTTCAACTGCCTTTTTAACTGTATAAAACTGATTGTAGATAGCAATCTTCTTTTCAAAATTTTCTCCAACTTTTTCATAAAAAATAAAATCATTTATAAATTCCAATATATGCTCTTTTCTAAATAGCCCCTTAATTAAAACTTGAAGGGAAGTCAATTCTTTTTCGTAATAATAATACCGATAATAACCTTCTACAACCTCTTTCACCTTCAAATCATCATCACTCAAAATCCCTTCCCATACAAAAAACCTCTCCCAATCACTTGTTGGTGAACCATATTTTGTCTCATAACCATCAGAGGCAATAATAATCTGGGAATAAACATAAAGTTGGGGAATATCTTTTATCTTAGTTTTATGGTCTAAAAATGCATCTCTTGCTGTCTCATTGGCATTAAAACTTTTAAGTTCAAAAACTGCAACAGGTAAGCCATTTATAAATACTACAATATCCGGTTTTCTATATTGTTCTTTTTCATATTGATATTCAACCTTAAATTGATTTGCAACGAGAAACTCATTGTTTTCTATATTTTCAAAATCTACAATTTTTACAATCTTTGTCTTTTCTTCCTTGCCTTCTTTAAAAGTTAGTTTTACACCATTTGTCAAAAGCTCATAAAAAATCTTACCCTTCATAATAAAGTCAGGATGGTCAAATTCAATGACTTTTTTATAAACCTCTTCCGCAAGATTATCTGTAAGCCAGGGATTCATCCTTTTTATTGCCTCAATGAATCTTCTTTTTAAAACACAATGCCTGTATGATTCCCTTTCTCCATTATCTGGCGTAAGTTCAGAGCCATGAATGTATGAATAGCCAACTTCTTTAAACCAGTTTATAGCTGGTTGTTCAACGAGATAATCTTCGGTGAGGTTTGCGTGTTCCATATCTATCCTCCAGAATAAAATCCTGTTAATAACTTTATACTGCTTTTTGACAATTCCATATCTATTCCTGCCTTTTTAGCAAAATCGTAAATTTCATTTAAAAACTTACCAACATCAATTATTACTATTTGATTACCATACCTTTCCATTATCTTTCTAACCACACTTAAGTTTTTAGCAATGTCTAGAAGATAAAAAACTTTATAGTAATTAGTATTCTCTATTTCCTTTTGTATTTTATGCCTATCGCTGCTTCCTATTATCCCCGATTTGATAAATATAGCATACTTGTTTTGAATAAATA
>CAZFCI010000312.1:0-6321 GCA_964517525.1 uncultured Clostridia bacterium
ATTTATTACAAAAATGTCCACATTGGAAAATAAAATTATTTACTCAACATTTCTTGGTGGAGGAAGCATTGATTATAGTAGAGGAATAGCTCTGGATTCAAAAGGAAATGTTTACATAACAGGAGAGACATATTCGTCGGATTTTCCGACTCATAATCCACTTCAAAAAGAAAATGGAGGTTCCTGGGATGCTTTTATAGTTAAAGTTAATTCAGAAGGAAATTCAATAGTTTACTCAACTTATATTGGAGGGAATAGTAATGATTATTCTCGTGCAATAGCAGTTGACAGCCTTGGTAATGCCTATATTACTGGTTATACCTCTTCGAGCAATTTCCCAACTGCAATTCCAATTTACGGATACTCAGGAAGTTATGATGCTTTTGTTGCAAAGATTGAGGAGGGTTTAATAAAATATACCTTAACTGTAGAGAAGACAGGCACTGGAACTGGGGTTGTAAAGAGTGATGATGGTGGGATTGATTGTGGAAATGATTGCTCACAGGAATATGATGCTGGTATAGTTGTAAAACTTACCGCTCTTCCCGATTCTGATTCTTCCTTTACTGGATGGGGAGGGGATTGCTCTGGAACAAACCAGGAAGTTGAAATCAAAATTGACTCCAATAAAAAATGTATTGCCAATTTTTTAAAAGGTTCAATTCCTGATCTTGTAGGAGAGTGGTTGGATGGGAAAATATCAAAGCGTATTTCAGGAATAAAGGTTTTTGAAGGAATTTTTAGAATTGGCAATGTAGGAACTGCTGATTGCACCGATGAGTTCAAAATCTCTTTTTATCTATCCAATGATGGGAAAAGCCTTGATTCTCTATTGAAAACATCAACAATATCCTCTCCGATAAAATTAGGGGAGTATAAAGATTCTTTATTCTCATACTATTTTGCCTCTTATGTATCTCTTTCAGGAAAATATATCATTGCAGTAATAGATTTGGATAACCAGGTAAAGGAAAGGGATAAAACCAACAACAGGTTTAATTTTGGTCCCTTTGAATAAAAAATTCAATCGGAGGTTTTTCGATGAGATTTAAAATTCTTATTATTTCGATTCTATCTTTTTCCGTTTTCCTCATTGGAGAAGAGAAAAGGATTGCCTTTTCTCTTAAGGGAGGTTTGTATTCTCCATCCTCAACCACTTATAATGACGAGGTAATACCGCCTGTCAATAATGCTTTTACAGAATTCAATGCCTGGCTAAGTTCTGCTGGCTTGAAAGCTAATATGGATGAGCTTGATGAGATTAAAGGAGGAATGGTCTTTGGAGGAGAAGTTGAATTTTTTGTAACCAGTAAATTTTCCTTTGCTTTTGGCGCTGAGTACTGGAAACAGACACCAAAGGCATTTATAGAAGCGAGTGGAACTGTAAGTGGTGATTCCTACGATATATCAGACAAATACAATATAGATTTCTCTCTAATTCCTATTTTTGCAACTCTAAGGGTCTCCCTCCCTTCAGAGAGGTTCAGAGCTTATTTGGGAGCTGGAATAGGATATTACATGGGAAAAGTTGTTCTTAGGGAAGAATGGGACTGGAAGGAAAATAGAGTCTCCTTCGAGAAGGGTTCCCATGAGGTAGAGTCAAGCGGTAAGGCGATAATCCCTCACATAAATGGAGGATTTGATTTTGATATTTTAAAGAATGTCTCAATTTGCGCTGATTTAAGGTATCCCTTTGGAACAATAAAGTCTTTCAAGATAGATAAGGACACATCTAATCCTACAGTTATAGGAGAAAACCTGAAATATGAAGATGTAAATGGAGAGGAGAAGGATTTTAAGTGGGAATTGAGCGGTTTTAACTTTGGACTGAGTATAAAATTTAAGTTTTAGATTTAAGCTTCCATTTCCAGACAAAGGAAGAAAAGGAGTTTGTTGAGCCAACAATTTCAGGTTTTTCAGTAATTTCTACCTTTTTAGATACCCCCATTATGTAATAAGGAACAAAAAGTGGAAAGATTGGAATTTCATCCCAAAGAATTTTTTGAATCTCATTGTAGATTTTTTTCCTCTTGGATAGATCCAATGTTTCTTTTCCTTTAATGAGAAGTTCATCCAGATAAGGATTTGAAAATCTTGCATAATTTAGAATCCCTTTGGAACTGAAGAGGTCCCAAACATTTGGATCAAGATCCATCAAGTATCCTGATATTGCAAGGTCAAAATTACCATTTTTAAGGGCTGAGCGAAGGGATAAATATTCTAAGAGCCTAATTTCTATCTCAATCCCAATTTTCTCAAGCTCATCCTTTATAATTTGGGCGCAATACCTTCTCAGTATACTTTCTCCATTGGTAACAAGAACAAGTTTTAGAACTTTTCCATCCTTTTCAAAAAATCTCCTCTTTCCTATATCCCATCCAAGGTTCTTTATTATTTTTTTTGAAGTCTCAGGAGTGTATCTGTATTCAGAACAGTCAACCCTCCAGGGCTTTATAATTATGTGGGAATTTACAATTTCTCCTGCCCCTGAAAGTAAGTTTTTCAAAATTTTATCCCTTGGAATTGCATGGGCTATTGCCTTTCTCATTTCTTTATTCAAAATAGAGTTTCTTAGGTTGAAAGCAAGATATGTATAAGAATTTTTCCTGTAAGGAATAAAATAGACCTTTGAATTGAATTCCTTGTCTTTAATTAAGCTTCTATATACTTCATGCTCAATCTCTCCAAGATGAATCTCTTCCTTTAAAAGTTTCAAAGGATTCATCAGAGGATCAGGGTTTACAACAAGTTTATAAAATTTTATTTCTGGGAATCCTCTAAAGTATTTTTCAAATCTTTCAAGGATTAAATACTGGTTGTATTTAACCTCTTTAAATTTGTAAGGACCTGTTCCTGGAAGGATTGAATCAGCTCTTCTGCAAGCATCTTTCATATGGGATGGAAGTATTTTAAAGGTCAAATAGAGAAGGTAAGGAGCAAACTTCTTGGAAAAAATTATTCTTGCCCTTTTTGAATCGATTTTTACTATTTCCTTAATGAATTCTATGTCAGCTAAATATGGATACTCAAAGGAGGGATCTTTCATCAAATTTATAGTAAAAATAAGATCATCTGTGGTTAAACTTCTCCCATCCTGCCATAAGATTTTGTCCCTCAATTTTATGAAGATTGAATTTTTATCTTCCTTCCATTCCTCAACAAGATCAGGGACAATATTACCATTCCTATCAAGGGTGAAAAGCCCACTGAAGACCTTGTCTGCTATTGAAATACTCACTTCATCAGTGGCAAGAAGGGGATTCAAAGTAACAGGAAAGGAGCGAAAAGATTCAATTATCTCTTGAGAGAAGAGGATGTTGCAAAGAACTGAGAAAAGAAGAAATAAACTAAGTCCTTTCCAGAATAATCCATTCTTCAATATTCGAAATATAAAAAATCCTATAAATCTTTTCATCATCCCCCCTTACTTCAAAAAATCTATCTGTGGGATTTTCAGGATCGGTCGAACCCATATATCCTGAAGAGATTATATCCTTAACAATTACTTCCTTTCCCATGTATTCAAACTTCCTCGGAATCTCCTCACCTTTATATCCCTCATAGAAATTTATTTTTTTCATTGGGTTATCTGATATTATTTCATATATCTGAAATTTTTACAAATTAATCTTTCGACCCGAAATATTGAGCAAAATGTCTTCCGGAGATTATTATTTTGCAATAACTATTAATCAGAGCTGATGGGATATTGGTAAATCTCAAGAAAATCAAAGCTTCCTGAGATCCTACTCCAACCATATTTTAACGATTGACTGGTCATCTTCCAGGAGAAACAGTTCCATTGAACCAATCTTTTTGAGTTCTTCCATAATATCCCTAAGGTCAATTTCCCTTTTTTCACTTTTAATTCTGCATTTTTTGCTTGATCTTAAGATTGTCTCAAGGAAAGGGATGCAGATTCTTATCTTGACATCTTCTCTATCCATTTTATTTTTCTCTATAATGCTTATCTTAAGCCACTTTGCCTCCTTAAAGCATTTTGAAGAGATTGAGAAATCTTTTGCTTTTACAACCTTCTTTATCACCTTCAAATCTTCTCTGTCTGAAGAAAATGTGTAAGAGGGGAATATGAAAATCAAAGATATTAGAAGGATAATAACATTTTTGGGGAATGCAAAAACCGATCTTTCTTTTACTTTATTTATCCCATTCATGATTCCTCCTATTCTATCCAAATTTTAATAATTTCATCCTCATCGTAAATTTCCAATAACTCAGCCTTTTTCATATTCAAAAATTTCTGAAAGACTTCAATTAAAGTCCCGCTCTCGACCTTTTTCCCATCTATTTTAACATCTCCCTTTATTTTAGAATCCGTTTTTGAAATTGCCTGTATGGCAAGACTTGCAAGTTCAACAGGAATCTTTATTGAAAGCTCCTGTTTTCCTGTGCTCTTTTTGAATATTGCTATCCTTAGCATTCTTATTTTACTTTCTTCATCCTTTATTCCCTTTATAAGGTATGGATCAATTCTTAGAAGAGCTATCTTTGCCCTCTCTTTAAGCTCTTCATCTTTCTCTTCTTTTAAAATCTCCATTAAAACTGGAACTGCAAGAAATTTTTCTCCTTCTTTAAAATAACTCAATTTAAATGCTGAATAATACCTTATTACCCTCTTTTTACTTTCCAGTCCCATCTTTATATTATCGATATAATTTTTCTTTCCTTTTCTGTAGAGTTCAGCGGAAAGGTCTATTATGGCTATCTCTGCTTCTTCAGAAAATTTCGCCCCTTCCCTCTTTTTCAAGTATCTTTTGAAGGTATTAATTGCCTCTTCTTCCCTTCCTCCTTGTTCTTGTATACATTGTCCAAGATAAAAAAGAATATCAGATAAATTCTCGCTTTCAGGGTATTTCCTTAAAATATCTAAGATTTTTGTCTCAGCCTCTTTCCACTTCCTGTCGAAAATTAAGAGTTTTACATCAGAAAGTTCCCTTTCTTGGAAGGGATATAGAAGGAAACTCAAGGAAAGAAGAAAAAGAGGGAGAATAAATTTTTTGCTCATGGATAAAAATTTCATAAAGCCCTCATCTCCTTTATTTCATCTCTTACAAGCTTTATCTTAAGAATAAGTTTCTCCTTGTCAATCATCCTCATGATTTCTCTGTTTTCTCCATCCATCTGGAATTCCATGAATATAAAATCAATTTTTGAAGCTATCTGCCTTGCATTGGGGAAATCTTCGAGATATTGGTTAATAAATCTCTTTTTTAAGATGAGTTCTTTACTCTTTTTTAAAGAATTTTCATCCATGTTTTCTTTTTCAACTAAACTCGAAAGGAGAAAGCCGGAATCTTCAAAGTATTTCAAAACTTCATTTTTTGCTGAAGCCTTTTCCATCTTATCAAAAATTATTTGTGAGTAAGAAAAAGACTCTCCTCCTCTTGGCACGGATAATCTGTAAATTAATACTGAAACAATAATTATTAGAATAGCCATTGAAGGGATCAAATATTTCGGTAAAAGTAAATTCCTTAGTGGGAATATTCTCAGAGGCTTTCTCGATTGCTCTCTAACCTTATCAATTATTCTCCTTTCAAAAACTCTCCAGTCAATCTTATCCATCTCATCATCAATTCTTTTTTTCACTGCTTCTGAGGCAGAGGAGACATTGCCAAGATAAGTAAAGAAGTCTTTACACTCTTTACACTTTAATAAATGCTCTTCTGTTTCTTTACCAAGACTCCTTCCTTCAATAAAGGCAAAAAATATCGCTTTCCTTATCTTTTTACACTCTTTCATTTTCCTTCTCTTTCATTATTTTTCTTATATTTTCTATTGCCTTAAAAAGAATGGATTTCGCCCCTCCTTCTGAAATTCCCATTGTTTCAGATATTTCAGAAATCTTCATCCCACTGAAAAACCTGAGAGAAAAAGCGAAAGCCTGCCTCTCAGGGATTCTTCTCAAAGCTTCCTCAAGAAGATTCTGAAAAAGCACCTTCTCATCTTCTCTTCCTCCAACCATCTCCTTTAAATTTGTATTCATTTCTTTAAATTCTCTCCTTCTTTTTTCTCTATAGTGGTCAATGCAAAGGTTCCTTGAAACCTTCAAAACCCATGCTTCAAGATCATTAGTTTCAATCTTTGCAATCATTTTCCATAATCTGATGAAAACTTCTTGGGTAATATCAAGGGCTTCATCCCTGTTTCTAAAAAATCCGTAAGCCATGGAGAATATCCTTCCTTTAAGGATTTGAATAATCTCTGAAAATGCCTCACTATCACCATTTTTAATCCTTTCAACGAGCTCCTTGCACTTTTCCTTTGTTTCATCTGAGCCCATTATACAATTATTCTACC